>JADZAF010000047.1 GCA_020852755.1 Bryobacterales bacterium | reverse complement strand
GCGGGCCATCAGGCCATGCAGACCGGGCGCGTCTTCCACAACGGCATCGAATACCCGCACCTCGGCTGCGTACTCTCCAGGCTGCTCGCCCGCCGCGAGGGCCTCCCCGCCCACGTCCTGCTGCCCGGCCCCATCGGCGGCGCCGGCTGCGGCCTGCCCAACGGCCAGACCGCCGGATTCCTGGGCCGCGAGCACGACCCGGTGGTCGTCCGCCCCAGGTACGGCGACAGCCCCTTCGGCCGGAACTGCCTGCTGGCCTGCCGCCTGGTGGAAGCTGGCGTCCGTTTTGTCACCGTGAACATGTTCCAAAACCTGCCCGGCGAAATCACCTGGGACGCCCACGGCGTCCACCCCTTCGGCGCCCTGGACACCTGCCGCGACCTGGTCTGCCCCACCTTCGACGCCGCCTGCAGCGCGCTCCTGGAGGATCTCGACCGCCGCGGCCTGCTCGAAACCACGCTCGTGGTGGCAACCGGCGAGTTCGGACGCACCCCCAAAATCAACCCCTCCGGCGGCCGCGACCACTGGCCTGGCTGCTGGACCGTCATGATGGCCGGCGGCGGCGTGCGCGGCGGCCGCCTGATCGGCGCCTCCGACTCCACCGGCGCCGAGCCCAGGGACCGCCCGGTCACCCCCGCCGAAATCGCCGCCACCATCTGCCGCTCCCTCGGCATCCCCCCGGACCTCCAACTGGAAGCCGGCCCCGGCCGCCGGATCCCCCTGCTGGACCCCGGCGTCCGCCCGGTCGGGGAACTCTTCCGGTCCGCCGCGTAATCCTTGCGCCTGTGGCGCATGCTTCAGCGTGCAGCGGCGGCACTCCCGCCACTCCCGCCGCCGTAGCAAACGCCGCCCGTCCGCTTTCTGATAAGATCGTCTCGCGGGCGGACGCCCCACAGAGAAAAAGCCATGGCAGACATCAGGATTGTGAAAGAAGCCCTCGCCCAGGGAGAGGGCATCGTGCGACTGGCGCCCTGCTGGGTCCCCCGGTCGTTCCTCATGCCGGGAGGCCGCCTGAAGCTGGACCCGCGCGACCTGTACGCGCTCGGAGCCCACCGCGGCGGCATCGACGAGCGCTGGTTCTCGTCCACCACCAACGCCGACAACGGTCCGGGCACCCCCGAGGACGAGGGCCTCAGCTACATCGCCGCCAACGGCGGCCGCGTGCTCCTCAAGGAAGCCGTCGAGAAAATGGGCGACGAGTTCCTGGGCGCGGACGTCATGCGCGAAAAGGGCGGCTGGAACGTGCTCTGCAAGTTCTTCGACAACCTGGGCCCCATCCCCCACCACATGCACCAGATGGAGGAACACGCCCGGCGCGTCGGCCGCAAGGGCAAGCCCGAAGCCTACTACTTCCCGCCCCAGTACAACTTCACCGGCAACAACTTCCCGTACACCTTCATGGGCCTGGAGCCGGGCACCACCAAAGACGACGTGCGCCGCTGCCTGGAGCGCTGGAACGAGGGCGACAACGGCATCCTCTACCACGCCAAGGCCTACAAGCTGAAACCCGGCACCGGCTGGCAGATCGACGCCGGCATCCTGCACGCCCCCGGTTCCCTGGTCACCTATGAGCCCCAGGTCAACTCCGACGTCTTCGGAATGTTCCAGTCCATGGTGGAAGGCCGCGCCGTGCCGTGGGACCTGCTGGTGAAGGACGTGCCGCCCGAGCTGCACCACGACCTGGACTACATCATCGGCATGCTGGACTGGGACGCCAACATCGATCCCGAGTTCGCCAAACACCGCTGGCTGCATCCCCGGCCCGTGAAGCCCGAGGCCGAAATGGCCGACGCCGGCTACAGCGAGAAGTGGGTCTGCTACGGCACTTCCTTCTACTCGGCCAAGGAACTCACCGTCTTCCCCGGCCGCACCGTCACCATCCGGGACGCCGCCGCCTACGGCGTGATCGTGGTGCAGGGCCACGGTCTCATGGGCAAACTCGAGGTCGAGACTCCCAGCCTGATCCGCTACGGCGAGATGACCAGGGACGAGGTCTTCGTCACCGCCTGCGCGGCCGGGCAGGGCATTGCCATTGCCAACCGCAGTACCACGGAAAACCTGGTGATGCTCAAACACTTCGGCCCGGACAATCCGGATGCCCGGGAGCTCATCCGGCAATGAAGTTCGGGGTCAACACCTTCATCTGGACCGCCACCTTCGACCGGTCCAACTTCAGTCTGCTGCCGGTGCTGAAGCAGAACGGCTTCGATGGAGTGGAAGTGCCTCTGTTCCACCCCGCCGGCTTCGCCGCCGCCGAACTACGCCGCGCCCTCGAGGCGAACGGCCTCGAAGGCACCGCCTGTTCCATCCTGACCGGCGGCCTCAGCATGGTTTCTCCCGATTCCACCGTCCGCCAGAAGACCCGCGCCCACATGGAGGACTGCGTCAAGGCCGCGGCCGAAGCGGGCATCGGCCTGGTTGCCGGGCCCCTCTACTCGCCGGTCGGCTTCTTCACCGGCTCGCGCCGCACGGCGGACGAGTGGAAGCGGGTGGTGGAGTGCTACCAATCGCTGGGGCCGGTGCTCGACGCTCACGGCGTGACCGTGGCCCTGGAGCCCCTCAACCGCTTCGAGACCTACTTCCTCAACACCGCCTCCGACGCCGCCCGGCTCTGCGACGAGATCGGGCACCCCCGGGTGGGCGTGCTCTTCGACACCTTCCACGCCAACGTGGAGGAGAAGAACGTCGCTCAGGGCTACCGCACCGTGGCCCGGCACCTGAAGCACGTCCATACCTGCGAGAACGACCGCGGCATCCCCGGCTCCGGCCACGTTGACTGGCCCGGCGTCTTCCGGGCCCTGCGCGAGATCGGCTACGACGGCTGGCTCACCATCGAGAGCTTCGGCTTCGCCCTGGGCGAGCTCTCGGCCGCCGCCTCCATCTGGCGCGACATCGCCCCCACCCCGGAAGCCATCGCGTTCGAAGGCGTGGCCTTCCTCAAGCAAAGCCTCGCGGCCGCCGCCGCCGCATAACACCCGCGCGCCCGGCCCGCCGCGTTGCCCGGCCGGGCGCCCCCACGCTACACTGAATTCTGAACGGTCCCCCACAGATTCCCCGGTCGTCTAATGGTAGGACAGCGGCCTTTGGAGCCGTGAATCGTGGTTCGAATCCATGCCGGGGAGCCAACGCCCTCCAGGTCGAGCCTGGGCCGCCGTTTTGGTTGACGCGAGCGCCTTCGAGCCTGCCCGATATCCCAAACATTCCGCGACCATTTGTTCCGCCCGAGGTCTCCACTTCGAGGAGTGCATCGTTGGGGTCCAACCGGAACCCCCAGGGTTCGTGTTGGAGGCCAACAATTCCGCTTCGGAATCTCCGTTTTCTCCGGTTGACAGGTCGGCGAAGTTGACAAGGGGGTTGGTGTTGGCGGGCCTTGGGGACCGTTTTGCGGAGAGTAGGAACACCGTTTTGCTGGTGCGCGATATCAGCTCTTTCGGAGAGCCGAATTAGAGGCGCATGTTCAGATCTGGCCAGTTGGCGACCGTCTCTTCACCAAGCAGGTGCGAACAGATAGTCATTGCGTGGTGCAAGCATCGTTCCGCCTGACTCTGTTCGATCCGGACGTATCCGTGTTCAAGGTACGTGGTGTTCCGCGCCTGGCCCAAGTCTTGGACGTTCTTCGCGATGGTTCCGCAAGTGATGGCCCTGATGTTCTTCAGCAAGTCCAGCCCGGCTCGAAAAGCCAGGGTTCTGTCGCCATCGACGATACCACCGGTCCGCGCAAACGCCGCCCCGAAAGCCGCTGGCTTGGCGGGATGTATCCCGATTTCGTACAAGCGCACCTGCGTGGCGCACTCCGCCGCTCGGTACGAGCGAAGTACCGAGTCGGTATAGCGGCCTTCCTCAAGCCGGCGTTTGGCGTTAGCCACTGCATCTGCCACCAGCAAGCCGCCGCATTCGCGGACCCTGGACGGCCAATCGGAGGCAGACGCCAGCTTCTCGAAGCCCTGGACGTTGCGGAACTCGGCCGTCATGTTTACCATTCGGTCCGCCACCGCAGCCAGCCTCGCAACTGTATCCGCCAGTCCCGATAGAAGCGGGTGGGCCTGATAGGCGGCGCAATGCCGCAACTGCCGCCTCAGAGTGTCGCGCGCCTTCGCGTAGTCGAAGTCATCCCATGCGGCGAGGGCGGCGAGACATGCCCGTGCAAACCACCACTCGCCGGTCTCCGGAAGCCGGGCTGCGAGTTCCGCGGCCACGCGCATTTGTCCGGAACGAGCCATCCCAATCGCTTCCTCGGCGAGCACAGCCAGGCGTATGTCCGGCGCGACAAAAGTCCGCTCCGTCGTGAGTCCCTTCCCCTGCGCATAGATCGGCACAACCTCCGTGCCGAGGTATGTCATTGCAGCGTGGAAGACAGAAGCGACAAGCGGATTGGCACCGCCGGTGATTCCCACATATACGCGGTCGTAATGCTCAGCGGCCATGCTACGCACAGTGGCGCGTGCCGTCGGGTACGCCGAGGAGAGGTCAAAGGTGTTAATCGGAGCGAGCAGCTGGTAAGAAACACGGCAACCGAAGTCGGTGGCTGCGATCTGTTTGGCGATGTCTGAAGGGTCTGGAGGACTCTGGCCCGGCGCCAGGACACCGTGCAACAGATAGATGTTGAGTGACTCCTCGCGCGTAAGAATCTCCCGGATCGCGGCTATGCAGCCGCCCTCCGTCTGGCCTACTGGGAAGAGCGCGGCGACCTTCATGCAGTAGCCTCAGACCACACCACTGGAGCCGGGAAACACAACGCGTAGTGGACGGCCTTCGGCATCTCAGGCCGTGGTACCGGGATAACAGACCCGTACCAAGGGCGTGGCCGCGCCCCGCCCGTCCGGAACACGGAACCTGGGGTCAGCATTACAATCGCGCCCTTAAATACATTCCTCACAGAGTTGGAATGGAATTTGGGGAAGGTGACATGGGTGCGCCAACGACCGTCTGCCGGGTCCGTGGGCGCGGGTACGAAGTGGTTCAGAGCCACGAAGGCATTCGCATCCGGGACAGCGTCGAGCCATTCGCAGCGTTCAGGCTCCCCAAGCAGTTCGAATTCGCCCAATCCGCTACAGGACTTCTTGCCATACCCGGTTAATGCCAGCGCACGGAAGCACGCGGCCAGCCTGTCGAGATGTTTGTCGGTCCGGACATACACGGCCAGCGTGCTCTGCCGCGAATCGACGTATTGGCAATCAATTTCGAACAACTGGCCCTCGGCGGCCGTCCCGGAGTCACGGTCGATCGCTGTCTGCACTCGTGTGAGAGATTGGACGACGGCTGAAAAGACCTCCTTCGCAGATCGATCCTGGCCAGCGGCAATGCGCTGGAACGACGATTCGGGCACGTAAAATGGGGGCTTCCATTTCTTTCGATCACCACCCGGCTCGGGTTCGATACGGACATGAGCAGGTACGGGCAACAGGTTGCCTGGCCAGGCGTCGGACAAAAGGAATGGAGGCTCGCCTCCAGCCTGGAACTCCTCGATCATCGTTTCGAAGTCGCGCGGGTACAGTTCCAGCCATCGCCAGCAGATGGAGCCAAATATCGTGTCGGATCGCCAGGGCGATGCCCAGGGGGACAGAGTGCGAATCCGAATTCGCCAGGTGTTCATAGAGTCAGACCGGCAAGTGCAATCTTCTCCCAACGGAAATTGCGAATACTGATGCGTCCGGAACCACGGCTGCCTCCGGCGCCGAGCGAATCGAACCGCTCGACGATGGCGAGGGCGTTCTTGATATTCCCCAGCATCCTGTTATCATCGTCGCCCTCGAACACTCTCAACACCATTTCGGCTCCGAAGACCGCGCCGG
>JADZAF010000046.1 GCA_020852755.1 Bryobacterales bacterium | reverse complement strand
CCTCAAGTGCTCCGGGCTCGGGCCGCCGGATAGTCAGGCTTCTTCCGTCAGCGAGTAACCCCTCTGGGGCACGTGGGTGAACAGTACCTCGGACTCGTGCCCTGCCAGAGTGAAGATCTGGCGGATGAGGTCGCAGACCGGCTCGCAGCCCCGCTCGTAAAACACGATGATGGAAGGACCCGCGCCGCTGAGCGCGCAGCCCAGCAGGCCGGGGGCGCGCAGCCGCAGGGCCTCCTCGAGTCCCGGCACCAGCTTTTCCCGGAAGGGCTGGTGGAAACGGTCTTCAAGCGCCGCGGGAAAAGCCGTGATGGTGCCCGTGGCCAGGGCGGCCATCAGCAGGGCCGCGCGCTGCACGTTGAATACCGCATCCGCCCGCGAATAGCAGTCCGGCAGCACCGCGCGCGCCTGCGTGGTCGGCAATTCGAAATCGGGGACCACCACCGCCACACCGAAGCGCGCCGGCAGGTCCAGCCGTACCGCCCGGGCCACCCCGCCCGAATCGATCGCGCTGGCCACAATCGAGCCCAGCACGCAGGCCCCCACGTTGTCCGGGTGCCCTTCGATGCGGGCCGCTTCGTCCAGGATCCGCAGCGGCTTCCAGTGCAGTCCCAGCAGACGGTCGGCGATCACGACTCCGGCAGTCAGGGCGGCCGCGCTCGATCCCAGCCCCTTGCCGATCGGGATGTCGTTGCGGATCTGCAGCTCAATCGGCGGCAGCGGCAGCGGTGTGTGACCCGGTCCGGCCTGGCGGGCCACTTCCTGCGCGGTCTGCCAGATCAGGTTGCTTTCGTCGGCCGGAATCAGCGCCGCGTCCCGCCCGGACACCTCGATGGAAACCGAGCCGGCTGTCCGGAACCGGCACTCCAGGTAAATGCCCAGCGCCATCCCCACCGCGTCAAATCCCGGTCCCAGGTTGGCGCTCGACGCGGGAACTTGGATCCTGGCCCATGCCATAGGGGCCTAGAGAGGCAGTCTCACTTTCTCGCCGCTGCGGCAGGATTGATAGACCGCCATCACCAGTTCCAGGGCCTGGTAGCCCTCCTCGCCCGCTACCAGCGGCTTGCGCCCCGTCCGTATGGCTTCGCCGAAATCCCGGAACTGCCGCTCGAACGGCTCCAGCGAAATGGCCATGGGGTCCGACGCGCCCGAGGCCACGTCCGCAGCCAGGGGCGGCGGCTCGCCCTCGTCGTCCTGCACGTCCCAGGTGGTCAGCTTGTCCCCGGAGATGATGGCGGTCCCCCGCGTTCCATGAAATTCGGTCCGTTCCGTGTATCCCGGCCAGAAGGCCGTGGACGCCTGGACGGCCCCGGTTGCCCCGGAGCCGTAGCGCACCACCGCGTTCACCACGTCCTCGGACTCGATCCTGTGGAGGGCCCCGAGCTGCCAGAAGCCGAACACCTCGCTCACCGGCCCGGCGATCCAGCGCAGGATGTCCAACTGGTGTATGGCCTGGTTGATGAGCGCCCCGCCGCCTTCCACCGCCCAGCTTCCTTTGATGGGCCGCGAATAATAGGCCGCCGTGCGGTGCCATTTTACGTAGCAGTCGGCCTGCAGCAGTTTGCCCAGACGCCCGCAGGCCACCGCCTTGTGCACGAACTGGCTGGATTCGTCGAAGCGATGCTGGCTCACCACCCCCAGCTGGATGCCCGCTTTGCGCGCCGTTTCCACCATCTGCCGGGCCGTTTCCAGGTTGGTCGCGATCGGCTTCTGCACCTGGATGTGCTTCCCGCTCTCCGCGCAGATCCCCAGGGGCTGGAGGCGGAAGTCCGGGAACGTGCAGACGTCCACGAAATCCACTTCCGGGTGCCGGCACACCTCTTCGTAACCCGGCACGAACTCGGCGCCGAACTGGTCCGCGAAGCGCCGCCCGGCCTCCGCGTTGATGTCGGTGCACACCTTCACCCGGTAGCCGATATTGGCGTACGCCTGGGCGTGCTTGTATGAAATCGCTCCCGTGCCGATGATGCCTACTCTCATTCGCGCTCCTGGCTTCTGCCTTGCGGACAGAGTAACGAGTATAACGGCTTGCGGCGCGGGGCCGCTATCCGGTTCAGCCGGCGGCGCCTGCGGAGAGCCAAAGCTCCATCTCGTGATCGGGAAACCACTTCTCCGGGATCGCGCGGAAACCGCACCTGGCGTACACCCGCAGCGCGGCCGGGTTGTCGGGAGAAACCGTCAGCCACAGCCGCGAATAGCCCCGCCGCCGGGCGAGGTCCACCGCCGCCCGGATCAGCTCCCCGCCCAGGCCCCGGTTGCGGAAATCCTGGTGAACGAACAGGGCCACCTCGGCCTCCCCCCTCTGTTCGGCCAGGATCACGTGGCCCGCGATCCGGCCGCCCTCGACCGCCACCAGCCCCCCGGCCGTCGAGGCCAGATGCTCGAGCCAGCGTGAGGCCTTCTCCTCCCGGACCGGAGGCAGTCCCCTGGCCCTGCCGCGCGGCTCGAAGGTGCGGTACATCTCGGCCAGCGCCGGCAGATCGCCGGGCTCCAGTTCCCGGATCACGGCTGGTGTCTCCGGCCTTCGCATGCCGCCTCCCGCTGCTATTTTAGCCGCCGGCTTGAGTAAGATGGATAGTAATGAAGCTTTATATCGCGATTTCCTCCAGCCTGCTCGCCGTCCTGCTGCTTTCCCCCGGCTGCAAGAAATCACCCCCCGCGGGCGTGGCCGCCATGGTCAACAACCGCCCCATCACCTACGCCGAGCTCGAGAAGAACCAGCAGTTCCAGATGCTGGCGGCCACCGATAAAGCCAGCGACGATCAGATCAACTTCCAGAAGCTGGAGATCCTCCGCACCCTGATCGACAGCGAGATCCTGCTCCAGCGCGCCGAAAAGCTCGGGCTCATGGCCGTGGATTCCGACGTCGAGGCCCGCTTCAACGAGTTGAAGGCTCCCTATACCAAGGAGGAGTTCGACCGCCAGTTGCAGAACCGCAAGATGAACGTGGACGACCTCAAGGCCCAGCTGCGCCGCGAACTCAGCATCCAGAAGCTGATCAACAAGGAGATTACCTCCAAGATCAGCATCACCGACGCCGATGTCACCGAGTTCTACAACGCCAACAAGGCTAGCTTCAACCTGCCTGAGCCCCAGGTCCACATCGCCCAGATCCTGGTGACTCCCCAGCCCGATCCCAGCGTCCGCAACCTCAAGGGGGACAAGGCGCAGAACGAGGAGCAGGCCAAGAAGAAGATCCAGATGATCGAGGTGCGGCTCCGCCAGGGCGAGGACTTCGCCATGCTCGCACAGAATTTCTCCGAAGATCCGAACACCGCCACCAATGGCGGCGATCTGGGCTTCATCCCCGAGTCCTCGCTGGAAAAGGCCAACGTCGAACTCCGTAAGATGGTCATGTCGCTTCAGGCCGGACAGGTCTCCCCCATCATCCACACCCAGGAGGGGTACCGGATTCTGAAGGTCATCTCCAAGGAGCCCGCCGGCCAGCGTGAATTGAGCGATCCCCGTGTGCAGCAGAGCATCCGCGAGCAGTTGCTGAACCGCAAGGACCAGCTCCTCAAGGCCGCCTACCACGAAGTGGCCCGCAACGAAGCGAAAGTCGTCAACTACTTCGCCCAGTCCATCACGGGCGCCGCCGGCAGCGGCAAGTGAGCGGCGCCTGCCGGGGACAACTTGTCCCCGGGGGAGCCCGGTGTGTCCGCCACGCCTGGAACTACTTCGTATAGAAGCCTTTCCGCTCCCTCTTCGCGGCCGGACGCGGACAACCTGTCCGTTGCCGCGACCGCCGGCCACTCTCCACTTGGGCCCGTAACAGGCAATAGAAACACGACTTAGCCGGTGGTACCGGTATCCCCGGCGCCCTGGTGCCCGGCTTGCATCTCCACCCGGCGTTGCAATGCGAGATCTGCCCGCTGCCGCGCGCCGCTTCCTTACCACCGCCTGGGTGTGCGCCGGTGTGGTGTTTCTCCTTTCCCTCACGGCCTGGAGCGGTGAGCGGCTGCTGCAATCCGCTTTCTATCTCCTGCTGGCTGTCTGCGCTCCCGCCTTTCAGGCCGGCCCGCTGCCCGCCGCCGGGCGCATGTCCGCGCTCTCCATCTTCATGTTGGCCGCCATCGCCGGCCAGGACCTGCCCCAGACCCTGATCGTAACCGCCGCCGGCCTGCTGGCTCACCGCCTCTGGAAACCTCTCCACAGGCCCGGCCCCCCGCGGCCCGGCTTCCACCTTTCCCGCTGGACGTGTTCGGCGGCCTGCGCCTGGCTCGCCTGTCAATCCTTCGCCGCTTTCACCGGCAGCACCGCCCTGGGGCTCCTCGTCGGCGCCCTGGTCAACTTCTTCATCCTGGCCCTCTCGGCGGCCGGCTTCAACGCCCTCCGCGGCCGGGGGTCCTTCTGCGCTCTCACTTGCGAGAGATTCCGGAGCAGCGGTCCACACTATCTGTTCGGTGCGGCCATGGCGGTGGTGATGCACCTGGTCACCCAGCAGTTGGGATGGCAGTCTTCGGTGCTGGTGCTGCCCGCCCTGTACCTGGTTCATATTTCGCACCTCTTTTACAGGAGACGCTTGGACGAAGAAAAGAAACACGTGGCGGAGATGGCGGCTTTGCACCTCCGCACCATCGAGGCCCTGGCCCTGGCCATCGAAGCAAAGGACGAAACCACGCACGACCATCTGCGGCGCGTTCAGGTCTACGTCGTCGAAATCGCCCGCGAACTGGGGGTCTCCGACCTGGAAGTCCAGGCCCTGACCACCGCCGCCCTGCTCCACGACATCGGTAAACTCGCCGTTCCCGAATACATCCTCTCCAAACCCGGCCGCCTGACTTCGGAAGAATTCGAGAAGATGAAGGTCCACCCCGTGGTCGGCGCCGAGATCCTGGAGTGCGTCAATTTTCCGTCGCCCGTGGTGCCCATCGTCCGCGCCCACCACGAGAAATGGGATGGCAGCGGCTACCCCGACGGCCTGCGCGGCGAGCAGATCCCCATCGGCGCCCGCATCCTGGCCGCCGTCGACTGCCTGGACGCCCTGGCTTCCGAGCGCCCCTACCGCCGCGCCCTGCCGGTCGAAGAAGCCATGGAGATCGTCCGGTCGGAGGCCGGCCGCAGCTTCGACCCCGCCGTGGTCCGGGTCCTCGAGCGCCGCTACCGGGACCTGGAGGAACACGCCGCCCGCTGCCCGGTCCCCCTGGCCCGTCTCTCCACCCGCGTTTCCGTCCCTCGCGGATGCGCGCCCGCCGCCGGCCTCGAAACCGGCCGGGCGTCCGGCGAGCGGCCCCGCGACTTCATCGATTCCATCGCCGCCGCCCGCCAGGAATTCCAGATGCTCCACGAGGTGACCCGCGATCTGGGCAGCTCGCTGAGCATTCAGGAGACCATGTCCCTTCTGGCCGCCCGCCTGAAGAACATGATCCCCCACGACACCCTCGCCATCTACGTCCTCAAGGACCGCAAACTCGTCCCCCAGTACGTCCACGGCGCCGAGTTCCAGTTTTTCTCCTCCCTGGAAATCCCCGTCGGCCACGGCCTTTCCGGCTGGGCCAGCGAGAACCGGATGCCGGTGGTCAACGGCAACCCCTCGGTCGAGGCCGGATATCTGAGCGATCCCACCAAAACCAGCCGGCTGAAATCCGGGATCTCGGTTCCCCTGGAAGGCATATCCGGCGTGATCGGAGCCCTGACCCTGTATCACCAGGAGAGCGAGGCTTTCACCCGCGACCACCTGCGCATCCTGCGCGCCATCGGGTCCAAGGCCGGCCTCACCATCGAGAACGCCTTGCAGTTCGTCCAGGCGCAGAAATCGGCCGTCACCGACGCGCTCACCGGCCTGCCCAACACCCGCGCCCTGTTCCTGCACCTCGATCAGGAACTGGCCCGCTCCAAGCGCACCGCCACCTCTCTGGCTGTTCTGGTTCTCGACCTGGACGGCTTCAAGCAGATCAACGACCGCTTCGGCCACCTGCTCGGCAACCGCGTCCTGCAGCGCACCGCCGAAGTGCTGCGCGGCTCCTGCCGCGAGTACGACTACGTGGCCCGCATGGGCGGCGACGAATTCGTCATGGTGCTGCCGGGCCTGACCGGTGAAGCCCTCCAGGCGCGCTCTTCCCAGCTCCGCGAGAGCGTGAGCGCCGTGGGTAGCCGCATCTCCGGCGAGCAACTGCTCTCTCTCAGCATCGGCGAGGCCGTCTTTCCCCGCGACGGCAGCGACGCCGAGCAGTTGCTGGCGGTCGCCGACAAGCGCATGTACCGGGTGAAACAGTCGCGCGCGGAGCGCTTCCGGCGCCTGCCCGAATTCGAGTTAATCCCCAGCGGGCTGGCCGCCATTCAGTAGCCGCCGGTGTCACCGGCAAACCCGGCGGTCGGATGCTCAGCCCTCCTCGATCAGCTTGAATCCCAGCAGCGCCGCCATGGTTTCCACGGGCTGCCGCAGGTCGCCGTAGAACGTCACCCGGTGCCAGCCCCAGCGGTCCCACTCCCCCAGCAGTTTGTAGACGTCCTTCACCTCCACCGCCAGCTTGGTGCGGCAGGCTTTGTCGTCGTCGATGTTGGCCACCGCCTTCCCCTGGTGGAACACGATCTCGCGGCGCGCCGCGCTCACCTCCAGCGTCGTGGTCATCTCGCCCAGCGGCATCAGCGAGCGCACCGAGGCGCCTTTGCGGTCTTCCGAGTGGCTGCGGATGTGATACGGGTTGCTGGGCCCTTCCGGGCCGAACACCTTGCTGGGCGCCACGCAGTGGGCATAGATGATCTGGTTCTTCGAGGTATCGATCACCGGGTCGGAAATGTAACCCGGCCGCCCCGTCAGGTAGCTCATCATGAGCATGGTGATGGTGGAGGGCAGATCCGCTTCGCAGGCCCCCACCAGCCCGTCGTTGTTGAACTGGAACAGGCCCAGGCAGGGATACGCGGCCAGCTTGTTGGCGTAGAACAGGCTCAGGCAATCGATGGCTACCGCCTGCGCCTTGTGCTCCCGCAACAGGTCTTCCATGGCCACGTACATCACCGCCGATTTCAGGATCTCTTCCTTACCGGGCTCCACGATGCGTTTGGCCTCTTTCATCCAGCGCGCGGCCGCGGTCTGCGCCTTGCTCCGGTCCGCCTTCTCATACGCCGCGCTGATCTGGTCCCCGGTCACCTGCTTCACCGTGGTGCCGAAAACGTCCTGGATGGCCGATCCGTTGGCGCCCGGCGGCCGGTTGCTCACGTCCAGGATGGCGGATGCCTGCAGCCGCTTCAGCGTGTCGAACGCTCGTACCGACTGCACCACGTCCTCGAACCGGCTCGACGATACCGGCGCTACCCGCAGTCCCTTCCGGCGCGCCGCCGCGTAGGCCGTCAGGAACTCCCCCGAGCCCCCGTACAAATCGTCCACGAACAGCGTGGGCCGGTTGGATGCCGCGATCGTCAGGGCCACCCCCGTCCATATGCCGATCATGTACACCAGGTAGCCGTCCACCTCCGCGTCGTTCACCAGGATCCTGCGCGCCTCGGCCGGATTGCCCGCCGTGACCGGCAGGAACTCCACGAACGGGCAGCTCTGCCGCAGCCGGGCAGTCAGTTCCTTCTTGCGTCCCTCGTAGTCGTACCCCTGATAGGGCCAGGTGGGCAGTTCCGGAGTGATGTGCGTGAACACCAGGCGGATCTTCGGCTTCTCCACGGCCGGAGCGAAAGCGGCCGCCGCGCCTTGCGCGGCCAGGGCGGGGCAGGCGGCGCCTGCGGCGCAGCCCGCGCAAGCCGCCAGGAACGACCGCCGGCTGGTGGCGGGCGGAAGGACGTTCAATCTCATGGAGAGTCTCCTTTCAGATGAACGGACCAGAATATCACTTACTCCAGTCTGCTATGATCTCCAGGGAGGGTCAGCCATGTTGCAGGTCAAATCGGTTCATCGCCTGAACGAAATGGAAGTCATTCTGCGCGTCGCCGCCCAGCGGCACGGCGGCCGCGTCCTGGCCGTCACCCACCTGGGGCAGTTGCTGCGCGACAAAGGCCTCTCCGCCTCCCGGGATGCCTGGGTCTTCACCATGTGTCATCAGGAGCTCTACGCGCCCCTGCTGGCCGCCGACGTCCGCTTCGCCGCCTTCCTGCCGGTCCGCATCGCCGCCTGCCAGGACGGCGAAGGCGTCACCCTGGAAGCCCTGGATCCGGAGGATTGCTGCCGCCTGCTGAACCGTCCGGACCTGGTTGAACTGGCGGCTCCGCTGCGTTCCGCGCTTCTGGCCGCCATGCTGGACGCCGCCCGCATCGAAGCCGTGGCCCACGCCACCCGCGCCGGTGTCCGCCATTCCGGCCTGGGCGCCACCGAGGAACAGGTCAACCTGCGCGCCTCCCTGCCGCAGCGTATCGATTGCCACGGCACCAAGGTCGAAGACCTCGGCGGCACCGGCAGCCACGACGCCCAGGGCGGGTAGTTACCCGCGCCGCGGCGCGGGTTTCCACCCCGCCGGTTTTCCAATCGGCCGCGCGGCCTGACCGAACCCGAGCGCCCTGGTGGTTTTCAGCCACCACCCGTATCTCCTCGCGGCACGCTTGCCCCTTCATTCTCAATACATTCGCTTGTGGCACCCCGGGTGCACGGTGAGAAGACGAGTCCGGTTGGGACAGAAAGGAGGCCGGCAATGAAAAGGTTCTTCGGTATCGTCCTGTTCGCCCTGGCACTCTCCCCGCTGGTGGGTTGTGCCGCGCGAGGCTACCACCGTTACGGTCCGCCCCCGCCTCCTCCTCCGCCGCGAGAAGCGATGATGGGGCGCCATCACCACCAGGACCGCGTTTGGGTCCCCGGCCATTACCGGTGGAACGGGCACCGGTATCGGTGGGTCCCCGGCCGCTGGGTGAAAGGCTCCCCCTGGCGCTGAAAGGTTCCGGGGCTCTCCGCCCGCGCGGGGAGCCCCCTTCGCTTTTCGATGTAGAATGCGCCTGTGGATGTGCTGGTCGTCGCGCCGCATCCGGGCGATGAGAGTCTCGGCTGTGCAGGCATTCTCGCCCGGGCCGTACAACAGGGCAAAACCGCCAAAGTAGTGCTCCTCACCGGCGGTGACGGTTTCCCCGCCATGGCCGCCCTGCTCGCGCGGAAGCCGCTCCAAAACCTCGGCCCCGAGGATGCCTTCGCCCTCACGCGCTTCCGCCAGACCCAGGCTCTGCGCGCGGTGAAGTTGCTGGGCTTGAAGGCCGCCGATCTCATCATGCTGGGCTATCCCGACGGAGGTCTCCAGCCGCTTTACGAGTCCGCGGACACGGAACCTTTCCGCCTGCCGTTCACGCAGCGCGACCACACTTACGCCGTGGTCCGGCAGGACTATCACAGCGCCGCCCACGGCCGCCCGGCGCCCTACACCCGAGCGTCGGTGCTCGCCGACCTGGCCGGGTTGATCGGCGCCCTGAAGCCGGAGGCGATCTATGTGACTTCGGAGGCGGACACCCATCCCGATCACCGGGCCGCCCTGCGGTTCGTGCGCGATGCGGCGGTGGAAGCCCGGTTTCACGGTGTGTTCCGCACCTACCTCATCCACGGCGGAGCGAAATGGCCGTGGCCGGACGGCGCGACGCCGGACCTACCGTGCGCGATCTGCGAACCGGTCGGGCTGCCCTGGCCGCCGCCGCTCCGCGTGCCGCTCAACCGGGAACTGGTGGAGATCAAGCGCCAGGCGATCCGGGCACATTCGTCCCACCTGGCCGGCGCTGCCGATCCCGGCATGGCGGCGGAGCGCCGCTATCTCGAATCTTTCCTCAAGTGCGAAGAGGTGTTCTGGCCGGTAGAAGTCAATCCGGTGCGAAACGGCGAATCTGCGTTAGGATGAACGCATGCCGGACATCTACTTCTCACGCCGCGGATTCCTTCACGGGGCCGCGGCAGCCGCCGCCGCGCCCGCGCCGGCCGCCGTGGAGCCTCTGCCCAGTATCTCGATCGGCCCGAAGCGCGTCAGCCGGCTGATTGTCGGAAGCAACCCCATCGGCGGCTATTCCTACGGGCCCGCCAAGCTGACCCGGCACATGCTCGACTACTTCACCGTCGAGCGCACCGCCGGGTTCCTCCTGCATTGCGAACGGCAGGGCATCAACACGTTCCAGGGTTTTTCCTCGCCGAAGATCCGCAGCGCCCTGCTGGCGGCCCGCGAGCGGGGCTCCAGGATCCAGTTCATTCTATTGGCCAGCGGCTTCGAAAAGGGCATCCCCGCGGACGTGAGGGAGCTTGATCCGGTCGCCATCTGCCATCACGGCGGCGTGACCGATACGCTGTTTCGCTCCGGCAAGCACCAGGTGGTGCACGATTTCGTGAAGCGGGTCCGCGACGCGGGCATCCCGGCCGGCGTCTCCATGCACAATCCCGATAACCTGGCCCGCATCGAGGATTCGAACTGGGAGAACGACTTCTACATGGCCTGCTTCTACTACCTCACGCGAACGCCGGAGGAACTCGCCCGCCTGATGCCCGAGCCGACCGTCGAATTGGCGCTCCGCGAGTACATCTTCTTCGCCGGAGATCCGGAGCGCATGGCCCGCCGCATCCGTGAAACGAGGAAGCCCTGCCTGGCGTTCAAGATCCTGGGCGCCGGGCGGCACTGCAAGAATGCCCAGACGCTGGAGAACGCCTTTGCCTTCGCTTTCCGGAACATCAAGCCGGTTGACGGCGTGATCGTGGGCATGTACCCGGCGCTGTCGGACGAGGCCCGGGAAGACGCGGACTTCGTCCGCACACTCGGACGAGCCTGACGGCCGTGCCGTTTTCGAGCCGCGACCAGAGGGAGCGGTATTCGTGTGCCGCTTAGCGGCTAGACCTCCAGCTTCCAGGGAGCCCGGTAGTTCGCCTTCAACATGGGCCGGGCCGCGGCCTGCGCCACGGTCCAGTTGCTCTCATCCCAATCCAGCCGCAGTTTCGAACGCATCGCCACGTTGGCCAGGATGCAGACCGCCGACGAACGCACGCAGGTCTCGATCTCGCTGATCGGCTTCTGGCGGGTGCGGATGCACTCCAGCCAGTTCCTCCAGTGCGGAACGTTCATCTGCTGCATTTCGGGATTGTCCTCCCACACGGTCACGCCCTTCGAGCGGTTGTTGGGGATCAGGCGGCATCCGGAGCGGTTCACGAAGATGGTGGCGGCGGTGCCGTGGATCATGGTGCCCGCGCCCTGATTCATGCCGAACATCGGCATGGGATTGCAGGTGCGGTTCTCGTAGCTGGCCAGAAACGCGGGATAGAGGAATGTCGCCAGCATCGTGTCCGGCGTCTCCGTGTTGTCCACCACGTAGAGCTTGGCGCCCATGGCGTCGATGGCCGACGGCATCACTTCATCGAAGCACTGGTGCAGGGGATCGATGAGGTGCACGCCCCAGTCCGTCATGGCGCCGCCCGCGTAGTGCCAGAAATAGCGGAAGGTCGGAAAGGTGGTCGTCTTCACGCCCCAGCGGTTCGGGTTGAAGGGCACCTCGGGCGCCGGTCCGAGCCACATGTTCCAGTCCAGATCGTTGGGCGGTGTGCCGTCGGGCGGATTCCCCCACCCGGCTTTCCTGGCCAGGCCGCTTTGATAGGCGTGGCAGAAAGTCACCTCGCCGGCGGCCCCGTCCTTCACCAGTTCGGCGGCTTTCTTGAAGTAGCCGCCGGAACGCTGCATGGTGCCGCCCTGGACGATCCGGTTGTACTTGCGGGCCGCCTGCACCATCTTCTGGCCCTCCTCGACGTACACGCAGGCGGGCTTCTCGACGTACACGTCCTTCCCGGCCTTGCAGGCCTCCACGGTCATGTAGGCGTGCCAGTGGTCGGGCGTCGAAATGCAGACGGCGTCGATCGATCGATCGGCCAGAATCTCGCGAAAGTCCTTCACCGCTTTCGCCTGGAACCCCCCGCGGCGCGCCGCCGCTTCGGCGCGCTCCAGGTGCGGCTGGTAGACGTCGCAGAGCGCTGCCGGGACCAAGCCGGGCACTTTCATCGAATAGTTGAGGTTGCCCGAACCCATTGCGCCGAGGCCGATGAAGCCCACCGCGACGCGGTCATTGGCGCCTTTCACGTTGCCGGTGAAAAGTGAAGTGGTGAAGGCCGCACTCGCGGCCGTAAGTACATCTCGCCTGGAATTGTTCATTATGATGTCCTCTTCGCTGCCGTCCTGCCGGTCAGGCGGTCCGCTGCGCTTACTGCCGCCCGCGCGGTTCCGAAACTTGAATTATATGCCCGCGCGGGCGCTTTCAGGCCGCCTCCGCCACAAAGACAGGGGAGGACTGTGCCTATCGCGTGCGGATGCGCGACTGGCTGATCCGGCCGGGCGGACGTCACCGCAAGGGCGAACTCGCGCTACAACCTTCCCGGCGCGTCCAGTTCCCCGGCCACCGCGTTGTCGATGTAGCACCACACCCAGGCCTCGCCCGGTTCGATGGAACGGATCAGGGGGTGTTTCGTGGCCCTGAAATGCCTCGTCGCGTGCTTGTTCCTGGAGGAGTCGCAGCAGCCTACGTAGCCGCACGTCAGGCACAGCCGCAGGTGAACCCAGGTGTCGCCAGCCTTGAGGCATTCCTCGCAGCCCGTCTTGCTCGTGTGATCAAGCCGGATCTGATCCAGATGCGTGCAGCGTCCCGCCATCGCGAACCTCCAGTCCGGCGCGGTCCCAGCCTGCCAGACGCGCGCCGGCATCGTACGTGCTCTCCAGGAAGTCGTACAGGGATTGCTCGGGAGAATCCGCGCGCCGCACGTCCTCGTACATCAGGAGGAATTCCGAGAGCTGTGGATTCCAGCTCGCCGCCGCCGGCCGTATGGGCTGATTTTCAAGACCCGCCGGCTGAGGAACGGTATAGGAATAGTAGGCCGGGCCGTCCACGGCTCCGCCTCCCGGCCAGAAGCCCGCGCTGCAGACTTCATGCGAGTAGGCAGGCCCGCTGATTACTCCTTTGCGCGGCGGCGCCGGCCGTCCCGAAAAACGCGTGCATGCCAGGTCAAAACTGCCCCAGAAGAAGTGAACCGGGCTGCACTTGCCCAAAAACTCCGAACGGAACCGCTCGAATACTTTTGAGCTGGAAACCAGGATCCGCCAGAAACGCTGCACAGACCCGGCATCATAGGAGCGGTGAACGGTGTCGCGGTCGAACGGCACCGCATCCGCCACCTCCTGGGGCATGACGTTGATCGGCGCGGACACACCCAGGGAGGCCAGGGCCTCGAAAACCCCCGCGTGGAATTCGGCTACCGGTTCGGCTCGCAGAGGCCGGGAGAGGTTCTCGCCCTGGCTGGTGGCAATGCATAGCTGGTGTCTCTGAAAATCGAACTGGATCTCAAAGAGGCCGGGCGGGTAGGGCACCGGCCCGGTTGTCAGGCCGCGCGAATTGACGTACAGCGTGACGTGCCACCAGTGATTCAGGGGCGGGCACAGGGCCATGCGGATCTTCCCCACGATCTGTGTCCACATTTGCAGGGTGCGGTACGTATCCTGCCATTCACTGAGAGGCAGCGGCGGCCAGTTCTCTGCGTCCCCCATTCCTCCCAGTTTGTCAGAAGCGCATGCCCGAAGATCCGCCGCCACGCCGGGCTTGTACGCCCGTTCACCCTTTCTCCCCGGGCGTCGCGGCTTCGCCCCTACGGTTCACGCGTAGTGAGGCGGACCAACGTTTCGAATGCCTCGCCGCCCGACGGGCGAGGCACGGAGGACAGTGTGCAATCCCGACGGATTTCCAGACGAATGTTCCTGACGGTTCCGGGCGCTCTCGCCGGCAGCGCGGTGTGGAACCGTGCTTCCGGCGCAAGTTCCGTGTGTCAACCCTCGAGCATCACCGTGGCTGCGACTACCGCCGCCACCGTGACTCTTTCTATCTGCACCCAGACCGGTTGCTTCAGCCTGCCCGGCCAGTCGAATATCGGCGGCGCGCCGTTCGGCGTCGACGTCAGTTACATCACCAACGGCGACTACCTCGCGAATAACTATATGGTCGTGAATGGCCTCTTCACCGGCGGCAGCGCCGTGCAGCAGCACTTTGCCCCGGTTCCCGCTGGAGCGTGCGCCGATCTTCTCATCGGCATTCAGTCGCCGCTCCGGTGCGGCACAACCTATGTTTTCCGGATCGTGCTCTCGGGCGGGGTTCTCGACGGCGTCACCTACGGCTATGCGGGGCCCTGGGGCGT
>JADZAF010000045.1 GCA_020852755.1 Bryobacterales bacterium | reverse complement strand
GATCCTAGGCCAGCAGGCCGGCCTGTTCGAGGCGGAGGCGGAACTCGGTCTTGCGCCGGTCGTCGAATTCGACGAAGGGCGGCCGGCAGTAGCTCTGGCGCAAGCCCATCAGGCCGTGGGCGAATTTCATGGCCGGAATGCCTTCGAAGCCGCGCAACTGGTCGAGCACGGAGTCCAATCGGGCTTGCGCCGCTTCCACCCCGTGTCCCTGACGGAACGCGCGGAAGACGGCGGCGGTCTCGCGGGCCAGGATATTGCCGTTTCCGGTGATGGCGCCGGCCGCCCCGTTGCTGAGCATGACCGCGATGTGGCGCGGCGAGCCGGTGAGGATCCTGAGCCTGGGGAACTCGCGGATGAACCGCAAGGTTCCCTCCGCGTCGCCGGAGGAGTCCTTGAGCCCGTACAGCCTGGGGTGGCCTTCCAGCTTGTGGAGCAACTCCGGAGTGATGGGCACCCCGCTGCTTCCGGGGATATGGTACAGCAGCACGGGGATCCGGGCGGCCTCCAGGACCCTGGTGTAGTAGCGGACCAGACCTTCGAGGGGCGGGTTTTTGAAGTAAAAGGGCGGCAGGACCAGGACGGCCTCCACGCCCGCACCGGCGGCGTGGGCCATCAGGTCCAGGGTCTCGGGCAGGTTGGGGGTGCCGATCTGGCAGAAGACATCCAGCCCGTTCCGGGCGCGCAGGTACACCTCCAGGGCGCGCTTGCGTTCCTGAACGGAAAAGGAACTAAACTCGCCGTTGGAACCCATCACCAGGACTCCATCGGCGCCGCGCTCGCGCAGCCAGGCCAGCAGATCCGGCACGAGGCCCTCGTCGAGCCGGCCGGCGGGATCGACCGGCGTTACGGCAGCGACAAAGAACCGCGGACCCAACGGGTTCTGCCGCTGCGGGTCGGCCGACAGGGCGGGGGCGGAGGCCAGCAGGCCCAGAAACTCTCTTCGCGATTCGCTCACGGCGCACCTCCGGCGGATGCTGGGGACAGCTACGAGTATACAAACCCCGCGGCGGTGCCCGCCTTCCGGGCGGCAGGAAGCGTCAGGCAGCGGGGCCAGCGTGACGCGCGCGGAACGAAGCCCGGCGTGCGGCGGCCCTGCGCGCTTCGCCGGCCGCGCGGGCGCCCGCGAAGGCGAGGAAATCGTCGTTGGTCAGTTCGTGGCTGTGGTTCTCGAGGGTGTCCAGGCCGGCGATCAGCTTCCGGGCGCAAAGCCCCGGGCCTTCCTGGAAGCCGACGTGATGCTTCTGGAACAGGCGCAAGTCCGCCGTCACCACCAATTGCAGGACGGGCTCGCCCTTGGTGAGCCCGTCAAACTTGTAAGTCCGGATGTTGTCGTTCTGCTCGAAGCCCCTGTATCGAAATTCCATCGCTGGTCTCCCGCCGGGCTCCGATGCGGATACCCCGGAATCGCGGCGGGCGAGCCCGCCGGCTTCGTGTGCTACTCGCTTTCAGCGGGCGGCTGGGACTGGGGCTCCAGCCCTTCCTCATCGGGCGAGGTCTGTTCCGGTTCTTTTCCGGCCAACTTACGCTGCAGTCGCTTGGCTTGCTTATCGCGCTGCTTTTCCATGCGCGCGATTTCCTTTTGACGTTTTTTGAATGAAGTTCGCGATCTGGTTGCCATCAAAGCGCTCCTACCAGCGGGGCTCCCGCCGCTGGCGAGGACCGCCGCCACGCGGGCCGCCGGGTCCCCGGCCGCCCCCCTCGGGTCTCGGACGCGCCTCGTTCACGTTCAGCTTGCGCCCGTTCACCTCCACGCCGTTCAGGGCCGCAATCGCCCGGTCTGCTTCCGCCGTGTCCGTCATTTCCACGAATGCGAATCCCCGGGACCTACCCGTGTCCCGGTCGGTAACCAGGCTTACCCGCTCCACGTTACCGTATCGCTCAAACAGCTCCCGTATCGAGGATTCCGTCGCGCCGAAATCCAAATTCCCAACAAAAATGTTCTTCATTTCGCTCTCCGGTTGTCTTTGATTGTGCGGGCTAAACCGGGCAGATTCGAATTCGGCCAAGTTCTTGCAAGACGATCAAAAGGCATCCTCAGTATACCAGTTTCCGAAAGATGGCCAATTCCGGCAAGGGCTTCGGGGCGGTGAGAGGCGGAGGCGCCGGTCCGTTCCGGATCGCGGCCGGGCGCGGGAAGCGCCCCGGGGAGCGCCCTTTCCGAGCCGCGCCCGAAGGAAGCGGCTGCATTCTCCCCCGGTTCGTATCTCTGCCAGCGCGGACGGACGGCTCCATTCCGGTAAAACAAACCTGTTATCCTGGTTCGTCTCCTATGGCCATCGTTCTTCTTGTACTGACGTTGTGCCTGAACGCGTTCGCTCTGGCGGCCGAGTCCGGAAAAGGCGCCGCGGTGAAACCCGAGAGCGGCGAGGGGATCTATCGCGCGGCCTGCACGGCCTGCCACGGTCCGAACGGCAAAGGAGTCAGCCGGTCGGTGGTGGGTTTCGAAAACCCGCTGCCGGACTTCACGGACTGCAACTTCGGGCCTCGGGAGGCCAATAACGATTGGGCGGCGGTGGTGACCCACGGGGGCCCGGCGCGGGGCTTTTCCCGGATCATGCCGGCCTTTCACCCCGCGCTCACCGCGGAAGAGATCGACCGGGTGGTTGAATACCTGCGCGGCTTCTGCCGGGAGCCGGCGTGGCCGCGGGGCGAATTGAACCTACCCCGCGCGCTGGTCACCGAAAAGGCATTCCCGGAGGACGAGGCGGTCGTCACCACATCCATCAACGCCACCGAGGGCAGCGCCGTTTCCCAGAAAGTCGTCTACGAACGCCGGTTCGGCGCGCGAAATCAGTTCGAAGCGGTGCTCCCCTACGGCTTCGCAGGCCGAAACGGGGCCGGATGGGGCGGCGGCATCGGGGATATCGCGCTGGGGTACAAGCGGGTGTTGTTTCACAGCCTTCGCCACGGCTCTATCTTCAGCCTGACCGGCGAGGCGGTGTTGCCGACCGGAGACAGAGCCCGGGGATTCGGCAAAGGGGTCACGGTTTTCGAGCCCTTCGCCAGCTACGGGCAGATTCTGCCCGGCGACAGCTTCCTCCAGTTCCAGGGCGGCGTGGAACTTCCGACCCATACGGACGACGCCTCCCGGGCCGGTTTCTGGCGGGTGGCGGCCGGCAAAACGTTCACCCAGGGGGGAGGGTTCGGACGGGCCTGGTCGCCCATGGTCGAACTGCTGGCAGACCGCGATTTCGAGCCGGGCGCCAGAACGAACTGGGACGTGGCGCCGCAGCTTCAAGTGACTCTCAGCACCCGGCAGCACATCATGGCCAACTTCGGCGTCCGCATTCCGGCGACCCACACCGCCGGGCGGCCGGTGCAGATCATGTTCTACCTGCTATGGGACTGGTTTGACGGCGGCCTCAGGGACGGCTGGTAGGAGAACACCATGACCCTTGCCACACGCAGCCTGGCTTTCCCGACGGCCATCCTGGCGGTCGTGTTTCTCCCGGCCCTGCCGCGCTTGTTGCAGAGCGGCGAGCGGGAGGAGCCGCTCTTCCAGCCTTCCGACCGCTGCCTGGCCTGCCACAACGGCGTTTCCTCGGCTTCCGGAGAGGACATCTCGATCGGTTTTGACTGGCGCACCACCCTGATGGCGAACTCCTCTCGCGACCCCTACTGGCAGGCCGCGGTGCGCAGGGAGGTGATCGACCACCCCTCCGCGCGCGCGGCCATCGAGAACGAGTGCGCCAAGTGCCACATGCCCATGGCGCAGTTTCTGTCCAGGCTTTCGAAGCGGGACGGCCAGGTGTTCGCCCATCTGGATCCGCGGTCGGAGGAACCGGTAGACCGCCTGGCGGCGGATGGCGTCTCCTGCGCCCTGTGCCACCAGATCGCCCCCGACAAGCTGGGCACGCGGGAAAGCCTGGTAGGGGGCTTCGTGATCGATGCGACGAAGGAAGGCGCGCGGCCGGCTTACGGTCCCTTCGAGGTCGATGCCGGACGGGCGAATGTCATGCGTTCCGCCACCGGCTTTCGTCCCACGGAGGCGCGGCACATCCGGCAGTCGGAACTGTGCGCCACCTGCCATACCCTGTACACCCACTCCCTGGGGCCGAAGGGCGAGGTGATCGGGGAACTGCCCGAACAGGTGCCTTACCAGGAGTGGCTGCACAGCGATTTCCGGGAAGCGCAGAGCTGCCAGGACTGCCACATGCCGGTGGTTCCGGAGGCCGTTCCGGTGAGCGCCGTGCTGGGCCAGCCGCGCGAAGGCGTCTCCCGCCATCTGTTCCTGGGCGGCAACTTCTTCCTGCAGAGAATACTGAACCGCTACCGCGAGGAGCTTGGGGTGGCGGCGCTGCCCCAGGAGATGGACGCAGCCGCACGGCGCACCATCGCCCACCTGCAGTCGGAAGCCGCCCGGGTGAGCGTCCGCAGCCTGGAGTTGCGGGACGGGCGTCTGGAGGCGGAGGTTCTGGTCGAAAACCTGGCCGGGCACAAGCTGCCGACCGCCTATCCCTCGCGGCGGGTTTGGCTGCACGTGGTGGTCCGCGACGGCGGCAAGCGGACGGTGTTCGAATCGGGCCTCCTGAATCCGGACGGCTCCATCGCGGGAAACGACAACGATGCCGAGGCCGGCCGGTACGAGCCGCACTATGCCTCGATCACGGCCGCGGACCAGGTCCAGATCTACGAATCCATCATGGGCGATCCGTCCGGCGCTCCCACCACCGGTTTGCTCCGGGCGGTGCGTTATCTGAAGGATAACCGGGTAACGCCGCGCGGTTTCGACAAACGCACCGCGGGGAAGGACATTGCGGTGACGGGAGCGGCAATGGAGGACGAGGATTTCACCGCGGGACGGGACCGGGTGCGCTACTCGGTTGAGGTGGGCGGGGCGCAGGGGCCTTTCCAGGTGGAGGCGGAACTCTGGTACCAGCCGGTATCCTATCGCTGGGCCTCCAACTTACGTCCTTACGACGCGCCTGAGCCGCGGCGCTTCGTGGGTTACTACGATTCGATGGCTTCGTCCTCGGGGGTGATCCTGGCGCGCGCTTCGGCCGGCATCGAAAAAAGCGGGCTCCCCCGGGAGTAGTTCCGCAGAACCCGGATAGCAGCTTCCGCGGATCCGCCCCGGCGGAGCCCAGGAGGATTGGAAGGGTGCGAACTAATTCCAGCCGGGCCGGGATTACGGTGCGGCCGGCGGCGGACAGGGCGTCAGGTCGTCGATGAGGAAGTCCCCGTGGGCCAGGTGGGCATCCATCGCGGATGCCGCTACGACGATGGCCACCCACAGATCGTCGCCGTCGTCCATATCGGCGTTATAGTGGCAGATTGCGACCTTGTCCATGGGTTTGGCGAAGGCCATGAAGTAGGCGGACAGAAGCACCGCGACGGCAGTGAACGTGATCAGGAAAATAAGTCGTTTCCGCATGTGTCTCCTCGCTTGTGCTGAAGCTGTTCCGGCGAGCACAGAGCCAGCCTCAATCCTACGGGAGGCGCACATGCCGGTCAACGTTTTTTTTGGTATCTACCCAAAAATGTAACTCTCACTTAGAGAGTTCTACTAACATTGGGTATGGGCCGGAGCCGCTATTTCCCTGCCCGGTACTAACGGGCGCTGACTTCAGACCCGCTCGCCCCGCCAGGCAGCCGTTCCGTATTCGCCCAGGTCTACTTCGCCGCTCATGCGGTTTGATTCCACGGTGCCCCGGAAGGAGTAATTCAGGCGCGTGCCTTCGCAGGGCAGGGAACTGCGCAAGGTAACCCGGCGGCCCTCGACTTTGCCGCGCACGTCGCCCTTGACCCGCAAGCCGGAATAAGTGCCGCGCACGTCGCTGCCGTCCGCCTGGAGTTTCAGCCGGTGTTTGGCGGCGCCCACGGCGAAGCGCAGCTCCACTTCCCACTCCCCGGTGATGTCGGCGGCCGGCGCCTCGGCCTTTTCGGCCCGAGCTGCGGGGGCCGAACTGAAGATAGCGGCCAGACGGCCGGCCACCAGTCTGGACTCGCCCGCCTTCATGGCCACGGGCCGGATGGCGAAGGAGTGCCCCTCGCCCTCGGCGTGCGACATGATGCGCGGCTCGCCGTCCAGGAGCAGGCGTCCCACTTCGCCCGCCGTCAGCGCGATCTTCTGGGGATCCCAGGCGACCTGCAGGACGGGGTATGGACTGGCGCCGGCGGGCGGCATCACCTTGGCCGTGACTCCCGCCACCCGGGTGATCTTCTCGCTGATATCCGCATACCACTCCTCCCACATGCGGTACTCCGCCTGCAGATCGTGCTTCTTCCAGCGCTCGATGGCGGCCAGCATCCCCATGATCTCTTCCTTACCCACCTTCATCGACCGGCCGAAGGCGTGGTGCGGAGAGCTGTTCATCCAGGCGGCCCGGATCAGGTCGCGCCTTCCCATCAGGAATCCGGCGCACTGCGGCCCGCGCAGGAACTTCCCGCCGCTGTAGGCCACCAGGTCCGCTCCGCGCGAAAGGTAGGGGTTGGGGTTGACGGGGAGTTCCGCGGCGGCGTCCACGACCACCGGGATACCCCGCTTGTGGGCAGCCTCCACCATTTCCTCCAAGCGGATCCTGCCCCGCGGCTCGCCGGTGCCCAGCACCGCCACCAGGGCCACGCGGTCCGTCAGGGCGGCGTGGAATTCCTCCCGGGTGTCCACCTCCAGCATGCGCACTCCCACGCTGCGGAAGGCGTGGTCGTACTGGTTGCGGGACTGGCGCGGCATGATCATCTGATCCTTGAGGCCCGTGAGGTCCGGCAGTTGCTGCATCTTCTCCGGGTCCGCGCCGGCCACGCAGGCCGCCGTGGCGTGGACCAGGGCCGCCGCGCAGCCGGCCGTCACGATGGCCGCTTCCGCCCCCAGCAGCTCCGCGATCCGCGCCCCCACCTTATCCATCAGCTCGTCCAGATTGACGGGATAGTGGGAGGCCTCTTCCATCGCCCGCTTGACCTCGGGCAGCGTCAAAGCTCCCCCGTTGATGGTGTAAGTCGCCGTCAGGTTGATGAACGGCTTCACCCCGATGCGTGTGTAGACATTCTCCCCTGCCCTGGCGGCCGCCTGTCCCGGCCCGCTCAACAGGGACAAACCCGCAACCGCGCCGCTGGCCTGGAACGCCTCGCGGCGGCTTATCCGTTTGCTGTTCATGGCTTCATCCTATACCCGATCCAACCCCCGCGCGTCACCGTGTTACAGTGTCAACCAGCACCATTCCACCTGGAGGTTCATTTGCAACGCAGACGTTTTCTGGAAGCTTCCATTCTGGCCGGGTCCGCGCCCCTGGGAGCGCAGGCCCCGCCTCCTCCGAGAGAAACCGAAGGGGGCGGGACGGGCAGCACGTCCTATCAGGTAAAGGCCGTGATCGAGCGGCGGCAGCCGGGCAAGCCCCACCAGGGGAAAGTACTGGCCGCCATCCAGCCGCACTGCGACGATATCCCGATCTTTGCCGGGGGAACCGTTCTCAAACTGGTGGACGAAGGCTACACGGCGTACCTGATCACGGTAACCGACGACTCCATGGCCGGCAGCGGCGCCACCTACGGGGAGATTGTGCTGAAGAACGAGAAAGACACGATCGAGGTGGGCAAGCGCCTGGGCTGCAAGGACTCCTTGTTCCTCAACTACCCCAACCACAACATGGACGCCTGGCCCATCGCGGAGATGCGCGCCCGCTTCGTTTTCCTGTTCCGGGCGCTCCGGGTCGACACCATCATGGTGTACGACCCGTCGGCGCTGTATGAGCGCAACCCCGACCACTACGTGACCGCGCGGGCGGTGGAGTGGGCGGCCGCCATCGCGGGCTCCACCTGGGACTACCCCGAACATTTCCGGATCGGGCTGAAGCCGCACGCTCCCCGCGAACGCTACTATTTCGCGCGCGGGCCGCAGCTGGTCAACCGGGTGGTGGATGTCTCGGCCTTCTTCGAGCAGAAGATCGCCGTCAATGTGGCCAACGTCACCCAGGGCCCTTCGGGGGACACCGGAGCGCGGCTGCGGCGCCGGCTGGCCGGCCAGGGCCGGCGTCTTCCCCTGTTGGGGAACGACGACGCGACCGCCAACCGCGAGTACACCCGCCACTTCGCCCTGGCGCGAGACCGGGCGCGCGGCCAGGCCCACGGGCTGGAATACGCGGAGTATTTCCACTACATCGGGCCGGACGAATCCGACGTGGAAGCGTACATCGAGAAGAACGCGGTGCCGCTGTAAAATCCAGTAGTACTAATATAGGATCTGATTTTCCTTGTAATTCACCTCCTCCTGTGTTATATAAGCGGTGCGCCACTGAAGTAACACGGGAGGTTTGCCGTGAGAGTTTCTCTGATCGGCGCCGAACTGGAGGAGAATCTCGGCCTCCGCTACATTGCCGCGGCCCTGGAGCAGGCCGGGCACGACATCTCCATCATCCCTTTCGCCAGCGAACACGACGCCGGTCCGGTGGTAAGCCGGGTTACGGAGTTACGGCCCGACATTGCCGGGCTCTCGATGGTTTTTACCGGGCGGGGAAGGGAATTCTGCCGGCTGGCGCGGGCGCTTCGTGAGGGCGGTTACCGGGGGCATCTGATCGGCGGAGGCCACTTCGCCTCTTTCAACTGCCGGCAGCTGCTCTGCGACTATCCCGAATTCGACTCCATCGCCCTGGGGGAAGGCGAAGAACTCATGTGCCGGCTGGCCGGCAACCTCGAGTCTCCGGAGAACGTGCCCGGCCTGTGCTATCGCCGCCCGGATGGTTCCATCGCGCTGAACCCGTCGACGGGCAACCCGGAGAACCTGGACCAGCTTCCCTTTCCCAAGCGCACTGTTTTTCACAGCTACTTCGACAAGCCCATAGCGAGCGTGCTGACCAGCCGGGGCTGCTGGCGGGATTGCGCTTTTTGCAGCATCAACGCCTGGTACCAGCGGGGAGGCGGCAAACGCTTCCGGGTACGCAGTGTCGGGAACGTAGCGGCCGAGTTGAAGGAACTCTACTTCCGCCACGGCGTGCGCATCTTCAATTTCCAGGACGACAACTTCTTCCTGCCCGATCCGGACAAGGCGGCGGAGCGTTTCACCCTTCTGCGGGACCGGCTGCGGGAGGAGGGCCTGGGGCGGATCGCGATCGCCGTGAAGGCGCGGCCGGACAGCATCACCCGCCCGGCCATACGGGTGCTGGACGACCTGGGCCTGTTCCGCGTCTTCCTGGGGGTGGAGAACGCTTCGGAAAACGGTCTACGCCATCTGAACCGCAAGTCCTGCCTGGCGGAGATCCTGCAAGCCCTCGAAATTCTGAACGAGTGCGACGTGCACATCGCCTACAACCTGCTCCTGTTCGAACCGGAGACCACCCTGGACGACATTCGAGTCAACCTGCGCTTCATGGAGCGGCACATCGAGAACCCGTTCAACTTCTGCCGGGCGGAAGCCTATGCCGGCACCGGGCTGGAGACCAGGCTGGTGGGGGAGGGCAGGCTGCTGGGGGACTACTTCGGCTTCGATTACCGCCTCCGCGATTCGCGCTCGGAGGCCTTTCACCAGATCGCGAATTACGCCTTCTTCGACCGCAATTTCAGCGATTACGGCCTGCATTACTTCAATATGCAGGTCGATTTCTACTTCCAGCTTTTGCGGCGCTTCCACCCCGAGGTCCTGACCCAGTCCCTGCGCGGGGTGGTGCGCAACTTCATCAAGCTGACCAACCTGGACACGTTCGAGTGCCTGTGCCGCATCTACGATTTCGTGGCCCTGACCGGCGCCGCGGACCAGTTGCGGACGCGGGCTTTCGCCCGGGAGATGCGCGAGCGGGTGGACGAGCGCAGCCGCGGCCTGCTGGCGCGCGGCGAACGCATCCTGAACTGGCTCGAGACCGCCTACCAGCGGCGGGACGAGGGGCCTTTCGAAATCCCGGAGGTCCCGCTGCCGGAGGCCCGCCCGCCGGCCGCTTCCCCTTCCACGCCCGGCTGGCCGAATCCTATAGACCCGCTGGGCCTGACGCCTGTACCTATTCCCTACGACCTCTTCAAAGCCCGGCTCGCCGCCGAGCGGCAACAACACACAGCCCAGACGGCCGGCGGCGACTGACCCCGGCCGCAAATCGAACTCTAGCGGAGAAAAGGAGATCCCGTGGACGAAAAGGTGTTTGCCCGAATCCGCGACTGGGTGGAGCCCGCTCACCCGGCCGTCGTCAAGCAGTTTGAAGACCTCATCCTGATCTATCGCGCCCTGCGCGAGCGCTTTCAGGAACCCATCGACCAGGCCTTCGACCGTGTTTCGCGCGAGATCGGCTTCGTCGTCACCACGACCATCCCGGCGGTCCTGGAAATCCCCAAAGAGGGCCAGGAGGTGCGCTGGAGCGTTTCGGAAGCCCTCAAGGGCAGCATGTTCGAGAAAGCCCTGACCGAGGTGCTCAAGCCCGATCCCGCTCCCTGGAAGGGAGTCAGCGCCGGGAGCTACCGCCTGTACATTCTCTGGCATGACGCCCTGCGTCTGAAGCTGCGCAAGGACTGGCTGGAGCCGGCCCACTTCCTGCGCCCGGACATTCTCCGCCAGGCCACCACGGCCACAGCGGCGTCCGCGGCGGCGCAGGTGCGCTGGGAGGTGCAGGAACCGGCCCACTGGTTCCATCCGGCAGCGACCATCCCGATCGAGGACCAGATCGTGATCGCCGCCATCGACGAGGTTTACGGCGACCTGCGGCTGGCCGAGCGCATTGCCCAGACCCGCCTGATGCTGCGCTGCGTGCGGCCCGAGGTGATGGAACCGGCTCACATCCGGCCGGAGGTCATGGAACCGGCCCATCCGTCGACGCGCCCGGGGGCCGACCTGGCCGTCCAGGAGATCGCCCAGTTGCTGCGGCGGGTGCGCCCCGAAGTGGTGGAGCCGGCGCATTTCCGGCCCCTGGAGCGGGATCTGCTGGCCGAGATCGAAGCGGTGATCCGCAGGTACCGCGGCTGAGGCAGTGGGGGCGCCGGGAGCGGCCTGGGCGATCAGCGCCGCATACCCGGCCGCGATGAGAAAGGGCTTGACGGGGCCAACTGTATAGTGTATACATACACTAGGCAGCGGCCATGTTCCTGACCGTCGATTTCAATGACCGGCGCCCGCTCTACCAGCAGGTCGCCGACGGCGTCCGCGAGTTGATTGCCGGCGGCGCCCTCCGGGAAGGCATGACCCTTCCCCCGGTCCGCCAGGTAGCCGGCGACCTGGGCGTCAATCTCAACACGATCGCCTTCGCCTACCGCCAACTGGAAGCCGAAGGCCTAGTGGAAGTGCGCCGCGGCTCCCGCGCCGTGGTTAAAGCCCGGCACAGCCAGGCGAGGCCGGAGGGCGATCTGCGGAAAGCTCTGCGCGCCTCGCTCACTCCCTTGCTGGTGGCGGGGCTGGGAGAGCGGGAAATCCTCCGGATCGTGAAGCAGGAACTGGCCGCCGTGCAGGAAAAAGGAGCCCAATCATGAACTGGTTGTTTCTGGCGCTCTATTCGCTGACCGTGGTTTTCCGGCTCTGGTACTTCCGCCGGCGCGGATGGCGGGCGCCGCTGCGCAACGGGGAACGCTATTTCCTGGAAGTGGAGGTGCCCGAAGGCTGGCACTCCAGCGCGGAGGGCAGGACCTGGTGGAGGCGGTACCACGCCAGCATTCTGGCGCCGCACGCGCTTGAGGCGATCGCTTTCCTGGCCATCGCCGTTTGGGGCCGCTGGAGCCAGTTGCCGCTGCTGTCCTTCGTCGCGCCGGTCTTCGTGGCCTGTCATACGGGAATGGTGATCTGGTGGCGGCGCGCCAGCGGCATCGACCGGCAGCGGCCGGGCCGGGTGGCGGTGGACCTGAGCGAAAGGAGGCTGCGCGACTACTTCTCGTGGCCGCTGGAGGCGCTGCTGCTGTTGCTGGCGGCCGGAAGCTGGCTGGCCCTGGCGGGCTGGGGCGACGAGGCCACCCGCTGGCGCATGCCGGTCACCTTCACCTACACGGTGGCCGGCTTGACGGTCCTCAAAGCGGCTGTGGCCCGTCAGGGGTGGACGCTGCCGGCAGAGCGGACCGGGGAGTACCAGCGTGTGCAGGAGGTTCGGCGCAGGCAGGCGGCAGCCGTGTTCGACGGCATGCGGGTCATGCTGGCGGCGGGGCTGGCCGGTTATGGCGCGGTGCACAGCCTGGGCGATCTCGTCCCGACCGGAGTCGTTCGCTGGACCGCTCTGGCTGCTTCGGTTGCCGCCTGGGTATGGATGATGGCGATCTTTGTGAGAGGGGAGCAGAGGATGGACCGGGCCGGGGCCGGACTGCCGCCCGCCGCCATGGCCGTCGACTGGCGCCGGGGCTGGTGGAGCTTCGGGACTTTCATGGCCGGACTGGCGGCGCTCCTATTCTGGCCCTGGTGACCGGAATGGCCGGCTCGATCAAGCCCGCAGGTTTTCGGCCAGCCAGACGACGTAGGCGGCGTTCCTTCGGCGCACCTCGGCCAGCAGTTCCTCGGGCAGCTCTTCCAGCTTCTCCTTGAAGAAGCGCCTGTCGCCGTCCGGCGCTTCGACGTCCCGGCTCCCGACCAGGTTGCCGATCCAGAAAACCAGGAACAGGTTGCCGTCCACGCGGCCTTTGGCGGAATCTCCCAGCGAGTAGCCGCGTCCCATTTGCAGGTACTTTTCCGCCAGTTCGCTCTCGGCGCCGAAGGCTCCCTGGGCGGCGAAGCGGTTGGTCCGCTCGGCCATGCGCTCGAACAACTGCCGCCAGGGCGAGCCGGCGGGCTGTTCGGAGACCACGTCGAGCAACTGCAGCTGCAATTCGCCGGATATCTTGTAGTTGACCCGGCCGCGGGCAGCCCGCCCGATGGTTTGCAGCACCTGGGCCTGCTTGCCGCTGCCGGAGTGGATGCTGAGGGTGCCGTCGAAGTAGCGTGCCACCGCAGCCAGTTCGGTGACCCGCGCGCCCAGTTCGTCCAGGGGCCGGCCGGCGAACTCCCGCACGACCCGCGGCTCCAGTTCCGGCCACATTTTGTGGAGGCAGTACTCGCTCAAGCCCACCGCGCCATCCGGGCCGGTCCCGACGGTCTCCGGATAGGCCTGCCGCTTCTTGAACCCGAGGTTGGGGGGAACCAGTTGGGCGGGGCGTCCCCGGGCCTTGAGCCACTGCATGCAGAAGAGCAGTTCCTTGGGGGTGGTGAGGGTTTCGGCTTCGTCGAGCGAGGGTTCGAAGTCGAACGCGGCGCCGGCCTTGGCCGCGCGTATGGAATCGAAAAGCTCTTCGTTCAGCTTGAGGCTCTCGCCGAATTTCACGGCCAGGCGGCGGATTTCGGGGGGAGTGAACCGGTAGCGCCAGCCGTCGATCTCGAAAGCTCTTTCGAACTCGGACAGCACCCAGCGCTGCTCTTCGGCCGTCAGGACGCGCAGGAAGCGCTCTTCGACGGCGGCGTCCGTCCAGGGAGCGGGATGGCGGGCGTCGGCCTGCAGGGCGAACAGGCGGGAGGTGTCGGTGGTGAACTTGGTGTAGCCGGCGGCCAGCCGTATGGCTTCCGCGACTGTCTCCACCGAGCGCGCGATCTCTTCCGGCGTGTTGCCCGAAACGATGAAGTGGTCCGCCTCGGCGTTGTAGCCGGCGCGCCAGCCGGCCCGTATGGCGGCCCAGAGCCCGGCGTGATAGAGGTGCGGGATGGAGACCCGGGTATGGCCGGCGGCCACCGGATTCTCGCCATCGCGGGCGGCGATGGCGGCCGGGGTGGTCATCTCCCGGGTGGCGGAGAGCTGCACGGTCGAAGCCCAGTTGGCGCCGGTCCGGCGGAGGATGGTCTGAAAGGCCTCGAAGACCGCGGGCAGGCTGATTTCGGGATGGCGGTTGCCGGCGGCGATGGCCGGCAGGGCTCCCTGGGGGCGCGGGAGGCAGTCCGGAGCGATCTGTTCGGCAAAGGCGCGAATGTTCTCGTAGTCGGTTGAAGAGAAAGGAAATGCGCGAATGGCCAGAAGGTCCCGGGATCCGCCCGCCAGGCATCCTGTGAAGAGGGGATGGGAAAAGCGGCCGGGAGAAGGGATTCCGGCCGGGCCCAGTTCGAGCAGAACCGGCTGGGCTCGCCCCGCCAGGAGGCGCTCGGCGGCCAGGTAGCAGATTCGGGGTTGCCGCGGGTCGGTTTGAAGCGACCCGGGAAAAATCCGCAAGTCACCGATATTCTCAGGGATGGGTAGTGCTTCGAGCATCGCTGTCCTCCTCCGGCGGGCGGTCCCGCCGATTTCCCGGCGCCGCTTCTTGCGGCGCCTCACTGCCTTTGCTATTCTGACAAAAGTCGCGGCAATCAAGGGCTTGAGCCCGGCTGCGGCGCGGGTTGCGGAACGGATCCCGGATTGTTAGGATAGTAGAAACGAACCCGAAAGTGTTGCCGGAAGTACGGTTCGGCGGTTGTGAAGGAGCCGGGCCGGGTTGCAGGAAATGCAAAATTCCGGTAACATGAAAGAACGCTCAGCCGGAAAGCGACAGCCTGCAAAAACGCCGGAATGGCGAAAAGGCAGTTGCGCAGGATCGAAAGATTCGGTAGGATGGCTAGAGTCGAGTAGGGATGGTAACAAAACCCGGGGCGTTCAGCGCCGGGCGGAATACGGGCCTTCCTGGTGGTTCTTTTAGAATCTTGAAATTTTTAGCGGCCGAATCCAGTCCGAAGGGGCTGTGTGGCCGTAGCAAGTTTCGAGGCCTGCGGCAGCAGGGACTTCGCAAGATCTCCCGGCTGTCCGCACAGATCTTTGAAAATCTGGTTGGACGTACAATTTATCCATTTTCGTCAGAACTTTGAGTTCAAAACCGGAGTGATCGAAACTCTGCAGATTCTGCATGAGAGTTTGATCCCGGCTCAGAATCAACGCTGGCGGCGCGCCTAACACATGCAAGTCGAACGAGAAAGCGGGGGCAACCTCGTGAGTAAAGTGGCGTACGGGTGAGTAACACGTGGATGATCTACCCTCGGGTGGGGAATAACCCCGGGAAACTGGGGCTAATACCGCATACGCTCGGAAGAGGAAAGCCGCAAGGCGCCGGAGGAGGAGTCCGCGGCCGATTAGCTAGTTGGTAGGGTAAAGGCCTACCAAGGCAGGGATCGGTAGCCGGCCTGAGAGGGCACACGGCCACACTGGCACTGAAACACGGGCCAGACTCCTACGGGAGGCAGCAGTG
>JADZAF010000044.1 GCA_020852755.1 Bryobacterales bacterium | reverse complement strand
CCGGGCTACCTCTACAGCACTTCGCCGGACGGCGTCTACGTGAACTTCTATCACTCCTCGGACCTCGACTGGAGCGGCTACCGGCTGTCGGTGAAGACCGAGTATCCGTGGGGCGATACCGTCGAAATCGGCGTCGACCCGGCCGCCGGCCGGGAGTTCACCGTGTATCTCCGGATTCCCGGCTGGAGCCCTTCCGCAAAGGTCGGCGTCAACGGTAGGCCCGCACCGGGCGCGGTCACGGCGGGAGAGTACTTTCCCGTGAAGCGCCGCTGGCAAAAAGGCGACCGCATCACCCTGAAGCTGGACGTCGGGCCCAGGCTCACCGTCGCCAATCCGCTGCTGCGGGAGAACCGGGGACGCGTGGCCGTGGAGCGCGGGCCGCTGGTCTATTGCATGGAGCAGGCCGACCAGCCCACCACCCAGTCCCTGTTCGACATCTCGCTCGCGGGTCCGCCGCAATTCCAGTCCGGGTTCCGCAAGGACCTGCTGGACGGGGTGCTGGTCCTGCGGCACCGCGCGCGGGTGGCCGCGCGGCCGCTGGCGTCCGAACCGCTGTACCGTACGCTCCAGGCTGCCGGGCCTCCGTCCGGCAGGCCCATCGAGGCGGTCCTGATCCCGTACTACGCCTGGGCCAACCGCGAGCCCATGAACATGCAGGTGTGGATCCCTTACGCCCCGTGAGCGGCCCGCTGCAGGTCTTGCAGGAGCGGGTGATCGCCTGCACCCGCTGCCCGCGCCTGGTGGCCTATCGCCAGGACATCGCCCGGGTGAAGCGGCGGGCTTACCTCCAATGGGAGTACTGGGGGAAGCCGCTGCCTTCCTTCGGCGATCCGCGCGCGCGGCTGCTGATCGTGGGGCTGGCCCCGGCGGCCCACGGCGGCAACCGGACCGGCCGCATGTTCACCGGAGACCGTTCGGGCGACTTCCTGTTCCGCGCGCTCTACAACACCGGCTTCGCCTCGCAGCCGGAGAGCGTCTCCAGGGACGACGGCCTGCGGCTCATCGACTGCTACCTCACCGCCGCCGTCCGCTGCGCGCCGCCGGACAACAAGCCGGCGCCGGAAGAAATACGGAGCTGCCGTGAATACCTGGAGAGCGAGCTTGACCTGCTGCGCGAGGTGCGCGTGGTGGTGGCTCTGGGCAGGATCGGCTTCGACGCCTATCTTTCGGTGCTGAGAGATCGCGGCGTCATCCGCAGCCGCGCGGCCTTCCCGTTCGGGCATAACCGCGAGCACGCCGTCGCCCCCGGCCGCCCGGTGCTGATCTCCTCCTACCATCCCAGCCAGCAGAACACCTCCACGGGCAAACTCACGCCGGCCATGCTGGAAGAGGTGTTCCGCGCGGCGCGCGGGATCATTGCACGTCGATAGTGTCCAGTTTGCCCTTCTCCCGGGCGATTCCCACCACCATGAATTCGAGGTCGCCGGAACCGGTGTTCTCGAAGGAATGGACATCGCCCAGCAGGACCGGCACCGCGTCGCCCTTCCGGATGGGTGCGGTCTCGTCGTTCACCCGCACGGAACCCTCGCCGTTCATGACGTAATAAAACTCCTCCACGCCCTCGTGGCGGTGGCGTCCCACCGAGGTTCCCGCCGGCAGCAGCAGGTGATCGGTGTAGGCCCAGGTGGTGAAGAAGACTTCCGGCTGCAGGGCGCGCCGGTACCGCACGGTGCCCTTGCCCCCGTTCATTCCGTTGACGGGCCGCAGCAGGCCGCGATTCAGCCGCAGGGTGATGAACACGGGCGTGGGGTCCAGCGGTACGTCCACCCGGTCGTCGCCCAGATCGAAGGCATCGTATTTGTTTTTCACCAGGCCCACCGCGATGTTCATCCACTCGGTCGGCGTGTTGGTGTGATTGTAGATGGCGTGGGAATGGCCCATCCGGCAGGGAGCCCCCGCCGGTCCCTGCAAAACCGAGGTGCGTCCGTCGATGGTGAACTGCGCTTCGTTGTCGAAGATGACGAACATCTCCTCCATCTGGTTGTGGAAGTGATGCCCGATGCCGCCCTTGGGAGGCAGAACGCCGCGGTGCAGGAAGATGAGGTTGGTCCCCAGCGTGTGGCCGTCGAACAGGCCCATGTAATGCAATTCCCCGGCGCCTCCGTGCACGCGGGGCGCCTTGCGGTACTTGACCGGGTCGGTGTGGGCGATGCGCTGGGCCAGAGGCTCGCGCCCCGGCAGCGGGCCTGCCAGAACGGCCGCCGCACACAACAAAACCGTCGTCTTCATAAGCTCTCTCCTCGGTTCGCGGGAATTCCGTTTCCTCAGTCTACAGCAAGCGGTACGCGAAGACGCCCGGCTCGCAGGTAAGGGAAACCTCCCCGTTGGCAGTCGCCAGGCTGACCCGGCGGATCGTCCGCCCGCTCTCGTCCACCGCCTCAATCCGGGAGGGAAGCGGGCCCTTCCACGGGAGAACGCTCCACCGGATGTGGACTTCGAAAGCACCGCTTTCGGGCAAGGGGGTGAGGACCGTGGTCTTGCCTTCCCGCGTCAGGCGGCAGGCGCCGGCCGTGGTCAGCGCGCCGAAGGAGATGGGACGCCCGGCCGAGCGCGCGTTCACGAACACGGCCGCCGGTGCTTGCGACCACTCCACGACCGCCCCGTTCCGCAACTCGATGGCGGTCTCGACCGCGCCGTCCTGCAACGGGACGCGCGCGTAATGGCCGTACCGCGGCAGGGTGCGCCCCGCGGCCGCCCACGGCTCCGCGCCGCGATTCACCCACACCTCCGCGCCGTTGTCCCAGCGGACATGCTGCCGGTGCAGGTCGCCGCCCACGAAAGCCACGTCCTCGATGCGGCGCATCGCCAGGCCGCGCATCAGGTCGTGCAGCAGCCAGTATTTGCGGACAACGCCGGGGCTGAAGGCCGTGTGCGCCATCACCGGGTGCCCGGTCAGCACTTCGGTAGCGATGTAGTCGTCGCTGTACATGCCGTGGCTCTTCAGATCCAGACCCGCAGCGTAGCGGTCCTGGTAGCCGGCGCCGTGCAGGATCAACTTATCGTGATACACGGCGTCGATCCAGGGGATTCGTTCGGCGTCGGCGCACTGGATTCGCCAGGCGAAGCCGGCGGCCTTCGCATCCACCCGCAGGTGATTGCACTGCGCCCCGTCCAGCCAGCCGGTAAGTTGGTCGTGCCCGGCCTCGGAGATCTGCGGCGCCGCGCCCAGGAAATCGCGGATCCAGGCGAAGTTCTCGCCCCATTCCCGCCGCGTCACCAGACGGTCGACGAAGCGCCCTTCGTGAGTCCAGAAGTCGTACGGGGCGATGGACGACCAGACGTCGATGAAGTAGGCGGTGGGGGCAAAGCCCTCTTTGATCAGGCGCAGGTTGCGTTCCACGAACGGGCGTGTGCGGTCCCCGCGCGCGCGGTAGGACTGCGCGCCTCGCCCGTAGTTGAACCAGGCCCGCACCGGGCGCCCGTCCCGCTGAAAGGCGATGTTCTCGTAGGTGAAGCCTTCCGAATCCGGATAGTAGTCGATGTAGTTGTCGTGGGGCGCGAAGTAAACGCCGTGTTTGCGGCAGGCCTCCACCAGGCTTCGGAAATCCTCGAGCGTGCCGCCTTGCGGATTCGGCGGATAGAGGTCGGGCAGCCGGTAGTCGTAGCCCCAGCGCTGCCAGTTGTGCCAGATCACCACAGCATCCGCCAGGCCGTGACGGAAAGCACGCTCCAGGTCCTTTGCCGCCTGCGCATAGCCGGCGTTGAAACCCCAGATGTCGAACACGAACCTGCCCGCGAGTTTGGGAACGCCCGCGGCGGCCGTGAAGGGAGTCATATCGCGCCACGCGCGCGCGGCCTGCCAGGCGGTTGCGGCCGGGATCAGTGTCATGGTCTGGCCGTGCGCGGCATTCAGGCTGTAAAGGCCTGCTTCGGGATCCACGTCCAGGCGCGTGGGCGGAACATCCAGGGCTTGCAGCACGGCAATGCCACCGGGAAACTCCAGGCCTACGTAGGAGGTCGCCATGTTGTGCCCGTCGAAGCCGAGCCGGAAGGCCTGCGGGTTCTCAATGACGTTGCCCGGACCCGCGTAGACCCGCCGGGCGCGCTCGCTCCAGGGACCGGTGGTGACTTCCTCCAGGTAGACGTGGAACCACGGGCGCGAGGGCGGGGTGTTTTCGAGCCACAGTTTCACGCGCAGCGCGCCGGGCTCGGTCCATAGCTCGCCCAGCAGATCGAACGTGCCCGCCCAGCCGCGAAAGCGGTGCCGTATGCGATAACGGCCGGCGGCGCTTTCTTCCCGGGCACTCAGCAGCTCGGCAGGCGAGCGCCAGTCCTCCAGCCAGTCGTCCAGGACCCGCACGCGCAAGCCCCGAAACATCACCTGGCTCCTGCCCTGGCCAAATCCCACGGAAGAGTCGAGCAAACCCCGCCGCCCGGGCCAGAGCCGCACCGTGTATCCCCGCACGGTCCCCAGCGTTCGCCCGCCCCCTGTGGGTGGAAAGGCCGCGGGTTCGGGCGGCGTGCCGGCGGCCAGAAGCGGTTCGATCCAGGCCGCCCGCTGCGAGCCTTCCGCCTCCAGTTGCAGGGTGACGGTCTTGCCGTCGAACCGGCTCAGATCGGCTTCCCCGGCCTGAGAGGCGCCCGCCGCGACCGCGCGCTCGAAAACCGGGACACCGTCAACCCGCACACGGTAGACGGCCTCGCCCTGGTTCGCAAAACGCAGTCGCACGGGAACGCCGGGCGGCAGGCTGAGGGGGTATTCGACAGTGGCGGAAACCACTCTCTCGCGCATGGAGGGCGCTCGCGGCCCCAGGTTCATGCCGACGCCCGAAGCGCTGAAATCGAAGCTCGGTGTGGCTTCGTAGCTTTCCCGGGAAACGACGCCGGGCAGGCTCTGCTGTTCGAGCTTCACCCACTCCCGTCTGATGGGGAGACGCCACAGCCCCACAACGCCATTGGCCGGAACCGGCACCGGCTTCCACTCCACCGGCGAGGCGGCCCGCGGCGGGTTCGGAATGCGCGTGGCCAGCACCAGGACCGGGTGAGCCGTCAGATTCCTGCCCTGGTGCTCGAATTCGGCGAAAGCGTGTACCGGATAATGGGCCGTGAAGGTGCCTTCCCCGAACGAAACCGTGAAGGACAGCCGCACCCGCCCCTTGGCCTCCACGGTGAAGGGAACCGGCCCGGCCGGTTCCACGCGCCAGCGGTCGATCACCTGCAAGCGCAGGCTCCCCCGCAGGGGTGTCCCGCCTGTGTTCTCAAGCGAAACGTTGATCGTGACGGGCACGCCCGGCCGCGACAATTCGGCCAGCCCGCCCGCGCCGTAGCTGCCCAGCGCCGGTTCCATGATACGGACCGTCAAAGGCCCTGCCGTGTCCACCGGAGGATTGTAGGCAGCCGCAGCCGCGGCCAGCAGCCAGACGAGGGAAACCCTGAGGAAAAACCGCAACATATTCACCGCCGAAGGTCCGATTATATCCGCCCTGGCGTATACTGTCGCAGGAAGGAGGACGGAAGAATGTGGATTCTCCCGGTCCTGTTGCTCGCGCTTGTCCTCGCGCCGCTGCTGTTCTTCCTGCTCGCCGGTGAAAGAGGCCGGCTGCGCCCCTCCACCCTGGCCTTCTTCCGGCAATCGAAGTCCTGCCTGGATGCCCTGCACGGCTACGTGTACGGCCGCTGGACCTCACGGTACCTGAAGACGCTGTTCAGCCTGCCGGCCCCCAGTTCCTCCGCCGAAGCGGGAAAAGCCGCGCGCAAACTGGCCGATCACTACCACGGCAAGGTGCTGACGCACGATCATGCGCACGCCATCGTGACTCTCGACCGGGACGTTCCCTTGCAGGAGATCGAGCAGATCGTACCCTACCCCACAGCCCGGAACATCGTATTGAACGGGCCTCCGGACGTGGCGGCCTACGAGTGTTACTGCCGTCACTCCCGGAAAACACACTGCCGGCCGACCCAGGTGTGCATGGTCGTCGGCAAGCCCTTCACCGATTTTGTTCTCGAACACAACCCCGGCAAGGCCCGCCGCCTGACGCAGGCCGAAGCCCTGGACCTGCTGGAGGCCGAACATGCGCGCGGCCATGTTCACTCGGCCTGGTTCAAGGACGCCATGCTGGACCGCTTCTACGCCATCTGCAACTGCTGTAAGTGCTGCTGCGGGGGCATCGCCATGATGCGCCAGGGCGTGGCCATCATGGCCAGTTCCGGCTACGTGGCGCACATCGACCAGGAAGTCTGCGCGCGCTGCGGCGATTGCGTCGAAGCCTGCCCGTTCAACGCGCTTTCGAAGAACGGTGGGGGCACGGTTCTCAACTGGGACTTGTGCCTGGGCTGCGGCGTCTGCGAGGCCAGGTGCTCGACCGGCGCCATGACGCTGGTTCGCGACGAGCGCAAAGGCCTGCCTCTGGACGTCCGTCTCCTGGCCGGCTAGCCCCGCGGTGTGTTTCCGAAACCGCTCCCTGCGGTCGGTTACCAGGATAAGCCTGGCTGATCTTGTGAACTGAAAGGAGTTCACCATGTAGATTGCCTGTTCAACGTGTAGCCGAACGAGCAGGGGCTCCAGCGATGGAGTCCGT
>JADZAF010000043.1 GCA_020852755.1 Bryobacterales bacterium | reverse complement strand
CGCCCAGCGCACGATGACGTCATGATTACGGGTCTGCAGGGTCTGTCCGTTGCGGCCGGCGTGCTGGTCGGGGGACTCGATCCACTGCACCGACTTCGATGCGCGGCCGGCTGGAGCGGACTTGCGGGCGCTCCGCGCCGCCGCCTGCTTGCGCGCCGCGGCTGTCTTCGCCGCGGGCCTTCGAGCCGTGGACGTCTTCGCGGCCGCTTTGCGCGGCGCGCTTTTCCGGGCTCCGGCGGAGCCGCCGCGGCCTGCCGCCGATTTCGATGCCGTCTTCTTCCTGGTTGTGTTCTTCTGCGCTCTGGTGGCTGCTGCCATTCTTCCAACCTTTCTGCAACCGTCTCTGCCCCGGAAGCACGCCGGCGGCCAGAGTGGCTGCACTCACCTCAATGCCGCGCGATGGTTTCGCGGAAGAACGAGATCAGTTGGCCGGCGTGCCGGTCAAATGTAAATTCCGCGCGCCGGCCCGGCCGGGAACCACCGCGTGCAACTCTCCGTCGCTCTCCCACAGCCGGCGCGAGCGGCGGCCGTCGAACCGCGCGCCGCGTTCAGGCCGCAATTCAACGCGGCTCCCAGTCCGCGGTTTTCATCGAGGCGGAGATGGTGGAAGCGGGGATCGGCCAGGCAGACACTCCCGGTTCACCAGTTCCTGCCCAAGGAGGCTCTCCAGCGCCCCGCCGATCCAGGACGCGCGGCGGTAAGTGGGCGCCATCACACTGACCAGGGGAGCGTTCATGCCCGCACACTCCTGGCCGGGGCATGTCGCGACAGGAGCACCAGCGCCTGTTCGAGGACTCTCTCGGGCGGAATGTCAAGGCATTCCATGGCGTACGGACAAACCGTGCGATGGCAGGGCGAACAGGCGGCCGGCCGGGTGAGCAGAACGGCGGGGGCCGAGCGCGGGCGCCATTGCTCGCGCGCTTCGGTGCCGGAATAGAGGATCACCATGGGGATGCCGAGCGCGTCGGCGATGTGCATGGGTCCGGAGTTGTTGGCTACGAGGAGAGCCGCGCGCCGGATGATGGCGGCCATTACGGGTATCGTGGTGCCCAGGGCCAGAGCCGGCCTGCCGCGCCGGCTTCCGTTTGAGAATCCTTCAACCAGAACCGCCTCTTGCCGGGACCCGATCACCACTTGCCGCATTGCGGTCTCCCGTCCGAGCAGTTCGGCGGCGCGCGCGAAACGCGACGGGTCATACCGCCGTGCCGCGCAACTGGCGCCGGGCGCCAGCGCCATGAAAGGCTCCCGCGGCTCCAGCCCGCGCCGGCGCAACAGGGCATCCGCCGCTTCCTCATCCGCCTCCGGTATGCGGAGCTCGAGATGGCGCCCGTCGGCGTCCAGACCGGCCGACTGCAACAGGAAAAGATTGCGATCGGTCTGATGCAGGTCGTCGGCCGGCGGCCGGATCCAATGCGTGAGGACCTGGCCGCCGAACTCCCTGGACATTCCCAGCCGCAGGGGAATCCCCGCCAGGTAACTCAGGTAGGCGGGCGGGTACGGGGACTGGGAAAAACTGGTGAAGATGACCGCCGCGTCGAAGCCGCACGCCCGCAACCTGGCCGCAAGGCGCTTGTCCTGCCCGGGATGGAAGCCGTTTCCGGCGGCGATTTCCTGCCAGACGGGACGGTGCAGCACGACATCGTCGACCCAGGGAAGCATGGGAACGACCTTGTGACCCGCCCTGGTGACCATCAGGGTCAGATGACAATGCGGGAGCCGGCGCTTGATGGCGCGCAGCGCGGGCCCCAGCATCACCAGATCTCCGATGTTGTCCAGGCGCACGGCCAGCAGCCGCCGCACGTTCTCCCAGGCGACGCGCATCCCCGATTCCGGGGCCAGAATAGCATCCGTCAGGGGGAGGGCGCTGTCTGGCTATTCACAGAGGCCGTGCGCAGCGGTGTCCTGGCGCACGAAGAGAAATGCCGCGACAGTCGGGACGTTTCCCTCAGGGATTGCGCGGCGCCACCATCAGAGGATGTCCCAGCGTGTCGCCGTTGGCCTGGAAGCCGTTATGGTCCACGTCGACGAAGATCGGGTTGGTGTAGGCGATGGGATGCATGTTGCCGTAGGGGTTGCGCCCCCAGCCCTTCTTCAGATCCGAATTCTCGCCCACCGCGACCACGATCAGGTGCGCGTCGCGCGGCAGCCTCACGCGCACATCCTCCTGAAAGCGCAGCACTCCCTTGCGGAAGCGGTTGGGATGGGTTCGTGAGGTGAAGTTGTATTCGCTCGACGGGCGGCCGTTCACCAGCACCTGCACCCGGTCGATCTCCATCCAGTCCGGCGCCTGCACCGCGACCCGCAGGTCGAGGTGGCCCTCGCTGACGACGGTGGATCCGATGGGCCGGCCGTCCGCGGTGGTCACCTTGAGGAACGGTCCGTTGGTGATCATCATCTGGCCGGCCTTGGAATTGCGGATGATCTCGGCCGGATCGATCCGGCCGGGCTCATCGGTGGAACTGGGCACATAGGTGCGCCACCCGCCCACGCCGTTGCCGAAGATGCGGTGCGCGTCGCTCACCGCCACGCACCACACCCGGCGGCCCTGGTTCAGCATCTGCAGCCACCCGAAGGTGCGGTTCTGAAGACCGGTATTCCCCGCCCCCGCCACGCCTTTACCCTGATAGGTGGGGTTGAGGTTCAGGATCTCCGTGCTCCAGACCTCGGCCGCGTCGATCAGGTTCTCGAACCCCGTGAAGCCCCCGTCCTCCCGGCCGTCCGCATCCCGGTCGAAGAAGACGTTGCCCACAATGGGATGGTTGGCCTGAACCCAGCGGTCGGGACCGCCCCCGAAATACGGGACTTTGTTGCGCGCATTGGCTTCCGTGTCGTAGCGGGAACCGCCCGGTTGCGCGCCCGGCGTACCCCAGTTGCGCAACATGATGGCGTTGATCCTGGGGTCGTAGTTCCACAGCGGCGCTCCGCCGTTCTGGGCCAGCGGGTCCGCCAGCAGGGGGAATGCGTTCAGGTGCTGGCCGCTGCCGGTCAATTCGATGCCCTGCACGGTCTTCAGGCGGGCGCCGAGGCCCAGGCGCTCGATATGGGGCGCCCAGTCGTAGATGCGGTTGTGTTCGGTGGTGGGCGCGAACTCGATGTGCTCCGCCGCGAAGTTGATGAGCCGGTCTTGGGTGCTGCAGTAGTTGTCCCCGCTGGGCGTGGAGTGGGCGTGGTAATCGGCGCTGATCCAGCCCGCGGTATCCACGGACCGTTTCAGCGTGGCGCTCACCTCCACCACCTGGCCGGGAGCCACTTCCACGGTTCGCTCCACCAGGTCGAACTCCGGTCCCCGGGTGATCCGCAGCAGGTACTTGCCCGGCGGCACCTGCTGCCGCACCCGGCCGTCGTGAGTCTGGTACTGGTGGTCGCCGCCATGGGCCCGGTACTCGGTCCCGAAGTTGGGCGTGGGGGTTCCCTCGATGCCGATGAACTGCACCTTGCCCGGGGAGTACGACCCGTCGTCACCGCGGATCTCCACCCGCACCATGGACGCCTTGGCCACCGCGAGATCGAGCCGGCTGTTCTGCTTTGCCCGCACAGTGATGACCCGCTCCAGCGGCTCGCGCCCAAGGTCCTCGAAAGCGGCCTTATACTCTCCGGCGGGAAGCCGGAACGCGATCGAACCCTTGCCGTCGGGATAGTGGGGCAGGCGCCGGCCGGCGACCTCAACGATCAGGCTGCCGTGGACAGCCGGCTCTCCACCGGCGTCGCGCACCGTTCCCGAGACTTCCCCGGTAGGGACCGAAAGGCCCGCGATCACCCCGTAGGCAGCCAGGGGAGAAGCGGCCACTCCCAGCACCACCCGGACGACCTTCTCCTCACCGGGGCGCAATTCCGCCTCTTTTTCGAGCGCGCCGGCCGCGCCTGCCGGACCGAAAGCGTAGGCGCGCTTGTCGAATGGATCGATGCTGTCCCCAACCTGAATGTCTCCCACTTCCCACTCGGTGGAAAGGCCCTTCCAAACCGGGCGGGGCGTGATCTTCCTGGCCTCGCGCGACTCATTGCGGAGCGTGGTGGTGATCAGGATATGCTGCCAGTCGTTCTCCAGCCGGTACTCGTGCCGCGCATACAGGCCGTTGCCTTTGGCGGCAGTCCGCACCGCTTCGATTACCCCGGCGCCCTTGGATCCGTCCTCGACCACGCGCACCCAGGACATTTCCCCGCCCTCGCCCGCCGGCCGGAAGGCGGTGATCTGGTCGTTGGCTTCGCCTCGCAGATCCAGATCGTACAGCACGCCCTGCAGCACGTAGCCGTACTCGCTGGACATATTGGCCCGGCGCAAAGGCTGGGCGCCGGAGATCAGCGCGTGAATGCGGTTGTTCCGGAGCACGAAATCGCCCAGGATCCCGTCGGCTTCCTTGCCGGACGGCAGCAAACCGGCGTTGTCCTTGCCGATCTCCACCGCCTCGACGCGCTCCCGCTCACCGCCCAGAACCCAGACGAGCAGCAGGGCGAACATGAGAGCCAATGCGGCGCGAAGTTTCATCCCCTCCTCCGAATCCCCGTGACAAGGCGCGCCGGTCAGCGCGGGCGGGCTCCGATCATCAGGCCCGCCGGGCCCGGCAGGCGCCTGTGTTCAATGCGCTCGAAACCCGCTTCGCTCAGCCACGCCGTGTACTCGTCCACGCTGTAGCTGGCGCCGGCCTGTGTTCCTACCAGCATGTTGAGCGAGAACAGGGCCGCGAACTTCGGGGCCGTCTTGTCCGGCTCCAGAATGAAGTCCGCAATCGCCACCCGGCCGCCGGCCGCCAGAGCGCGGAAGCAGCGCGCGAGCAGGGAGCGGTTCTCCTCCGGGCTTAACATGTGACAGATGGCCGAAACCCAGACCAGGTCGTAGCCGGAACCAAAGTCGTCCGTGCGGAGATCGCCGGCCCGGATGGAGACACGTCCTTCCAGGCCGGCTTCCCGAATGTGCCGGGCGGCGATAGCGGTCACCGCCGGCAAGTCGAACACCTCGGCCTGAAGGTCCGGGGAGGCTTGCGCGAAGGCGATGGAGTACGCGCCCGAACCGCCGCCCACATCCAGCATCCGGCGCACGCCCTCGCTCCCCACGGCCCGCACCACTTCGGGAGCCCGTTCGAATGCGTTGCGGTGCATGGCGGCGATGAAAGGCTCGGTCCATTCGGGACCGCGGTCCTTCATATCCTCGTATGTCACCGCCGTTCCGGCGCGCACGCAGGCGGTCAGGGTGGACCAGCGCTCCCACAGGTTCACGGTGTGCATGAACCCCAGGCGCGCGCTTTCCGGTGAAGCGTCATCCAGCCACCGGGCCGCCAGTCCGGTATTCCGGAACACCTCGCCCCGTTTCTCCAGCAGCCCGATGGCCACCAGCGCGTTGAGCAGCATCTCCGTGGCGCGCGGGTCGGTCCGGAGGCGGGCGGCGGCCTCACGCGCCGCCGCGCCGCCGCCGATGGCGGAAAAGAGGTTCAGCTCGATGGCGGTGAGGATGGCCCGGCTCTCCTGAAACGCCCGGGCCGTCTCCAGGAACTGTTCCGGGCTCATCCGGGCGTCTACCCCTCGTCGTGCTGGGCCGCCAGCCGGGTGACGACGGTCAGGTCCTCGAGCGTGGTCACGTCCCCGGTCACTGTCTGAGTGGTGACGATTTCCCGCAACAGCCGCCGCATGATCTTGCCGCTGCGGGTCTTGGGCAGACTCTCCGTGAAGCGGATCTGCTCCGGCTTGGCAAAGCCGCCGATCTCATGCGCCACCCACTGGCGCAGGTCCTGGGCGAGGCTGTTGTGGTCCCAACGCCCGCTCTTGAGGGTGACGAAAGCCACCACCGCCTGGCCGGTGACCTCGTGCGGCTTGGCCACAACCGCGGCCTCGGCCACGCTGGGATGGCGCACCAGGGCCGATTCCAGTTCCATGGTGCTCAGGCGGTGCCCGCTGACGTTCATCACGTCGTCGACCCGGCCCAGGATCCAGAAATAGCCGTCTTCGTCACGACGCGCCGCGTCTCCCGCCAGATAGACACCGGGGATGCGGCGCCAGTACTGATCCTCATAGCGCCGGGGATCGCCCCACAGCGTGCGCAGCATGCTGGGCCAGGGCCGACGGATAATCAGGAAGCCTTCCTGGCCCGGTTTCACCGGCTTGCCGCTCATGTCCACCACGTCGGGCACGATTCCGGGAAGCGGCAGCGTGGCCGAACCCGGCTTTTGCGGAACAGCCCCCGGCATGGCGGAGATCAGGATGGCGCCGGTCTCGGTCTGCCACCAGGTATCCACGATGGGACAGCGCTCCTTGCCGATCACTTTGTAGTACCACTCCCAGGCGGCCGGGTTGATGGGTTCTCCCACCGACCCCAGCAGACGCAGGCTGGACAGGTCATGGCCGTTGGGCCATTGGTCGCCCTGCCGGATGAACGACCGTATGGCCGTGGGAGACGTATAGAAGATGTTGACCCGGTACTTCTCGACGATGCGCCAGAAACGGTCCGGGGCGGGGTAATCGGGAGCGCCCTCGTACATGATCGTGGTAGCCCCGGCAGCCAGCGGGCCATAGACGATGTAGCTATGGCCCGTGACCCAGCCGATGTCGGCCGTACACCAGTAAGTGTCCTCCTCGCGCAGGTCGAAGACCCACTTCATCGTCATGAGAGTCTGCAGCAGGTAGCCCGCGGTGGAGTGCACGATGCCCTTGGGTTTACCCGTCGTGCCCGAGGTGTACAGGACGTAGAGCGGGTGCTCGGAGTCGAGCGGCACGGCCGGACACACCTCGGTGGCGTTCTGGTCGAGTTCATGCCACCACAGGTCGCGGCCTTCCTTCATCTCGACCGGCGTTCCCGTGCGCCGGTAGACGATGACATCTTTAACCGTGGGACATTCGGCAAGCGCCTCGTCCACCGCCTTCTTCAACGGGATCTCCCGGCCGCGCCGCCAGCCGCCGTCGGCCGTAATCACGACCTGCGCCTCCAGGTCCTGGATGCGAGTCTTCAGTGCCTCCGCGGAGAAGCCGCCGAACACTACGCTGTGAATGATGCCCAGCCGCGCACAAGCCAGCATGGCCACGGGCAGCTCGGGGATCATCGGCATGTAAATGATGGCCCGGTCGCCGGCCTTCAAGCCCCGGTCCATGAGGACGCTTGCGAACCGGCAGACCAGCCGGTGCAGCTCCTGGTAACTGATCATGCGCTGGTCGCCCGGCTCGCCCTCCCACAGAATGGCTACCTTGTTCTTGCGGGGCGTCGCCAGGTGACGGTCCAGGCAATTATAGGAAACGTTGGTTTTGCCGTCTACAAACCATTTGGCGAACGGAGGGTTCCACTCGAAGACGTGCGACCACTTATCGAACCAGAACAGCTCCTTTTCCGCCAGTTCGCCCCAGAACTCCTCCGGGTGCTCCTCGGCACGCCGGTATAGGGCGCGATAGCAATCCATGCCCTGCACGTGGGCACGGGAAACGAACTCAGCATCCGCTTTGTACACATCCTCCGCCATGTTGAAGATGGTAGCAGACCGGACCCGTGGCCTGCCGGGGGCGCGGCCGGAGGAAGCGGGCTGCGCCGGACACGCCTGACCGTGGGAGCACGACCCTGCTGTCAGTACCAACGGCCGTCGCGGCCGATACCGGAGGGCGGGCTCCATGATTTATACTGGCATTGCTGCAATGAAGCCCGTCGCCGAGCCGGTCCGCGCCACAGCCGTCAAGCCGCTGCCCTGGTTCACCACCGCATGGTTTGCCGCCTTGCTGGTGGCCGTGTATTTTCCGGTGCTGGCCGCGCTGGTCCGGCAGTGGAACACGGACGACGACATGGGGCATGGTTTCTTCGTGCCGGTCGTGGCGCTGTATATCGTCTGGCAGAAACGCGATCGGCTGGCGGCGCTGACCCCCAGGCCCAACTGGTGGGGCCTGGCGCTGGTCATCTATGCGGCCGTGCAACTGCACATCGCCACTCTGGGCGCCGAGCTGTTCCTGGCCCGCACGGCTTTCGTCTTCTCCATCTTCGGCGCGGTCCTTTTCCTGGGCGGGACGGCTTACCTGCGCACGCTGCTGTTCCCCTTGTGCCTGCTGTTCCTGATGGTGCCCATCCCGGCGGTGATCTTCAACCGGGTGACGTTTCCGCTGCAGCTGCTGGCCAGCGACGTCGCGGCCAAGGGACTGACGCTTCTGCAGATCCCGGTGTTGAGAGAAGGTAACATCCTGGAATTGGCCGACCGCCGGCTCTCGGTAGTGGAGGCCTGCAGCGGCATCCGGTCGCTGCTCTCGCTCTCCTTCCTGGCGCTGGTGTACGGCTATTTCTTCGAGAGGAGAACCTGGGTGAGGGCCGTGCTCTTCCTGGCCACGGTGCCGATCGCCATTGCGGCCAACGCCAGCCGCGTCACCCTGACCGGAGTGCTCAGCGAGTACAAGCCGGAACTGGCGGAGGGCTTCTTCCACGGTCTTTCCGGCTGGGTCATCTTCATGGTGGCCATCGTCATCCTGATCCTGTTCCACCAGCTGCTGAACGCGGCGGAACGCCTCTGGCGGGCCGCCAGACCGCAATTCTCCTAACACCGTGCCGACCAGCAAATACCCCCTGATTCTCACCCTGGTCCTGGCTGCCCAGGGCCTGCTGTTCTACTCCGCCGCGGGAAGCGAGAAGGTTCCCCTCGCGCGGCCTCTCGCCGGGTTCCCCGCGCAGGTCGCCGGCTGGCGCCTGGGACAGGAAGGAGTGGTCGAGAAGGAGGTCATGGATGTCCTCCGCGCCGACGACCTGCTGAACCGCGTCTACACCCGGCCGGACGGCGTCGCCGCCAGCTTCTTCGTGGCTTACTTCAAGTCCCAGCGCACCGGACAGGCCCCGCACTCTCCGCAGAACTGCCTGCCTGGAAGCGGCTGGGTGCCTTCCCGGGTGGGCTTTCTGGACGTGGAGATCCCCGAGGAATCCCGCTCCATCAGGATCAATCGCTACACAGTGGCGAAGGGCGACGCCCGCAGCGTGGTGCTTTACTGGTACCAGTCGCGCGACCGCGTGGTGGCCAGCGAGTTCGCCGCCAAGTTCTGGCTGGTGGCCGATTCGATCCGCTACCGCCGCAGCGACACGGCCCTGGTTCGGGTGGTGGTCCCGGTGGGGCCCGCGGGCGAGCAGGAGGCCACACAGGCGGGCGTTGATTTCGTCCGGTCTTCCTTCATCCGCCTGCGCCAGTTCCTCCCTTCCTAGACCTGCAAAGCATCGGGTGATGCGCTGATGTTCTCGCGCCAGGTGGCACCGGGTATTGAAATACGGATGATGCGGGAGAGCGATGCCGGGCCGCTGTTCGAGGTCGTGGACCGCAACCGGCAGCGTCTGCGGGAGTGGCTGCCCTGGGTGGACGCCACCAACTCCCCCGAAGTGATCCGCGAGTTCATTCGCGGGTCGCTGGAACGCTACCGTGCCGGGCTGGTGATGAACGCGGCTGTCTGGGTGGATGGCGCGATCGCGGGCTCGGTGGGACATCACCCGATCGACCGGGCGCACCGCTGCGCCAGCCTGGGCTACTGGATCGACGCGCGGCACCAGGGCAGGGGCATCATCACACGCTGCTGCCGCGTGCTGCTGGACTATCTCTTCGATGAGCAGGCGCTCCACCGGGTCGAGATCCGCTGCGCAACCGGGAACCTGCGCAGCTGCGCCATCCCCGAGCGGCTGGGTTTCACCAGGGAAGGAGTCCTGCGGGAAGCGGAGTGGGTTTCAAGCCGCTTCGTGGACCTGGTGGTCTGGGGCCTGCTCGAGGACGAATGGCGCGACCGGCGTGCCCGTGAGTCCTCGTGAAGCGCGCGCCCCGGCCGCTATGATGAATTGCAGGGGGTCCCATGCCGCTCGAGGAGTATGCCCGCAAACGTTCCTTCAGCAAGACCCCGGAGCCCCGGCCGGCGGTTGAGCCGTCGTCCGGCAGCCGTTTCTTCGTGCAACGGCATGACGCTACCCGCCTGCACTACGATTTCCGCCTGGAAATCGACGGCGTGCTGAAGTCCTGGGCGGTGCCCAAGGGCCCCTCCCTGGATCCGGCCGACAAGCGCATGGCCGTGCACGTCGAGGATCATCCCCTGGACTACGGCAATTTCGAGGGCAACATTCCCGCCGGCAACTACGGCGCCGGCAGCGTCATGCTCTGGGACCGGGGCACCTACGAACTGATCGGCGACGCGGCGGCCGCCGAGCAACTGCGCCGCGGCGACCTGAAGTTCCGGTTGCATGGCGTCAAGCTGAACGGTTCGTTTGCCCTGGTCCACATGAAGGGCCGGGGCAAGGGTAATGACTGGCTGCTGATCAAGAAGAAAGACGAATACGCGGTCCCCGGGTGGGACATCGAATCGCAGGCCGCAAGCGTGCTTACCGGACGTACGCAGGAGCAGATCGCGAAAGAGCTGCCGGCCCGCGAACCCGCCGGGAAGCCCGCGGCGCAATCGCCCATGCCCCGCGGCATCGAGGTGATGAAGGCCTTTCTCGCCGAGGCGCCGCCCCGCGAAGGCGGCTGGATCTATGAAATCAAGTGGGACGGCGTGAGGTCGCTCTGTTACGTTGAGAACGGCGCGGTGAGGCTGGTGTCGCGCAACGGCAACGTGATGGACCGGCAGTATCCGGAACTCAGCGTGCTGCCCCATCAGGTCAGCGCCCGAACCGCCGTCCTGGACGGCGAAATCGTGGCCCTGGACCCGAAGGGCCGGCCCAGTTTCGCCCTCCTCCAGAACCGCATCACCCAGAGCGATCCCAACTCGATCGCCCACCTCTCGCGCAGCAAGCCGGTGGTGCTGTACCTGTTCGACCTGCTCTACGCGGATGGTGAAGACCTCCGGGACCAGCCGCTGCTGGAGCGCAAGCAGAGGCTGGCCTCGATCGTGAAGCCGGGCGGCGTGATCCGGATCTCCGAACACTTTCCCGGCAGCGCGGACCTGCTGCTCGAAGCCGCGCGGGAGAACGGTCTGGAGGGCATCGTGGCCAAGCGTGCCCAAAGCCGGTACGAGTCCCAACGCAGCCGCGACTGGCTCAAGATCAAAGTGGTCAGCCAGCAGGAGTTCGTCATCTGCGGCTTTACCGAGGGCGAGAGGGAGCACTTCGGCTCGCTGGTCCTGGGGGTCCATCGCGATGGACGCCTGGAATACGTGGGCTGTGTAGGAAGCGGCTTCGACCAGAAACTGATGGAAGCGGTCCACCGGCTGCTCGAGCCGCTGGTTACCACGCGGCCGCCTTTCGAAACCGATCCGAAAATCGGCCGGCGGGTCACCTGGGTGCGGCCCGAACTGGTCTGCGAGGTCCGGTTCGCCAGCTGGACCGAAGATGGCAGGCTGCGCGCCCCGGTATTCCTGGGCCTCCGCCCCGACGCCGACCCGGCGGAAACAATCGAGGAAGCGGCCGGCGCCGCAACCGCCGCGGAGCCGCCGGCCTCCCCGGGACCGCTGCTGCCCGGAGACAAGGAAGAAGTCTCGCTAACCATCGAGGGCCGCCGGCTGAAGTTCACCAATCTGAACAAGGTCTGGTTCCCGCGCGAGGGCTACGCCAAGCGCGACATCGTCAACTACTACGATGCCGTCTCCGCGCTGATCCTGCCCCACCTGAGAGATCGCCCGCTGTCTCTCAAGCGCTATCCGAACGGCATCGAGAGCGAATATTTCTTCCAGAAGAACACTCCGGAAGGGTATCCCAAGTGGCTGCGGGTGGAGCCCATTCCCTCCGAACACAACCAGGCGCCCATCCACTACATCGTGGGCACCGGCCGGGCCATGCTGCTCTACCTGGCGAACCTGGGCTGCATCGACCAGAATCCCTGGATGAGCCGCATGGGATCGCTGGAGCATCCCGATTTCATTCTCATCGACCTGGACCCGCAGACCGCCGAGTTCCGCCTGGTGGTGGAAGCGGCCCAACTGGTGCGCCGCAAGCTGGATTCGATCGAGCTGGAAGGCTACCCGAAAACCACCGGCGGGGACGGCCTGCACGTCTACGTGCCCGTCGAGCCGGTGTACAGCTACGAGCAGACCCGCGGCTTCGCCGAGGTGCTGGCGCGCCTGCTGGCGGCCGAGCGGCCCGACCTGTTCACCACCCCGCGGCCGGTGGCGCGGCGCGAGAAGGGCAGGATCTACTTCGACTACCTCCAGAACGGAATGTCCAAGACCATCGCCGCACCCTACGTCGCCCGGGCTTATCCCGGAGCTCCGGTGGCCACTCCGCTGGAATGGCGCGAGGTAACTCCCGGCCTCTCGCCCCAGCAGTTCAACATACGGAACGCGCCGGACCGCTTCGCCCGGGCCGGCGACCTCTTCCGAGGCGTGCTGGAGAAGCCGCAGCGCCTGGAGCCGGCCTTGGAGAAACTGGACGAACTCGTGCGCGCAACCCTGCGGCCGAATGCCTGATCCGTTTGCCCTTCCGGCCGCGCGTGCACAGTTATAGATGATGATGACCGGTGAACCGAGGCTGCTGTGCGTGCTGGCCCACCCGGACGATGAGTCGCTGGGCGTGGGCGGAATACTGGCGAAATACGCCGCGGAGGGCGCCGGCACCTACCTGGTGACCGCCACCAGGGGGGAACGCGGCCGGTTTGGGGAATCGCGGGAATCGCCGGGTCCCGAGGTGGTCGGCAAGGTCCGGGAGGGCGAACTGCGGGCCGCCGCCAAAGAACTGGGTCTCCGGGAAGTGCACTTCCTCGACTATTGCGATGGCGAACTGGACCGGGCCGATCCCCGGGAGGCCATCGGAAAGATCGCGGCGCACATCCGCCGCATCGAGCCGCAGGTGGTGGTTACCTTCGGACCGGACGGAGCCTACGGCCATCCCGACCACATTGCCATCTCGCAACTGGCGGGCGCCGCCGCGGCCGAAGCGGGCGGCGTCCGCAAGTTCTACTACATGGCCTGGAGCCGGGACCAGTGGGCGGCCTACCTGGCAGCCTTCAAAAGCTTGAAGGTGAACGTGGACGGCATCGAGCGGCAGGCCGTCCCGTGGCCGGACTGGGCCATCACGACCGTCATCGACACGCGCGACGTTTGGGCCGCCGTGTGGCGTGCCGTGCTCTGCCACCGGACCCAGATGGCCATCCACCGGCAACTCGAGCAGCTATCCGAAGAGGAGCACAGGAAGCTGTGGGGCTGCCAGCAGTTTTACCGGGTCTTCAGCCATGTGAACGGCGGCCGGAAACGGGAAGAGGACCTCTTCGAGGGTCTGCGATAGGCTGGCGGCCGATTGCCGGCCGGCCGCTCTGTCAGGCTTCCGGCCCGGCCAGCTTGGGCGTGATCAGCCACTGCAGCACGCCGCGCGGCTGGGCGCTGGTCAACTCCGCATCCACTCTCGCCAGAGCGCCTTTCCTGAGATCGGCGCACACGTGCGGGGAATTCAGCATCCAGCTCAGAAACCCGCTCAGCAGCGGCTCGTGCCCGGCCAGCAGAACGCTCTCCGCACTGCCGTGCAGCCGGACCTCCTGCCACACGTCTTCCGGAGTGGAATCCGGCAGCAGAGCCCGGCTCTGGAAGATCTCTCCCTCGTACGCGAGCGCCTCGGCAGCCAGCCGGGCAGTCTCCACGGCACGGCGCAGCGGGCTGCTGACAATCACCCGGGGCTCGACCCCGGCCGCACGCGCGCGGCCCAGCACGTCCCGCAGCTTCTGCTTGCCTTGCGGGGTCAGGGCCCGGTCGGCGTCTCTTCCGCCCGGCTTTACGTTCTCGGCGATACCGTGCCTGAGGATGTAGATCTGCATCTGGGTGAACGGCTGTTACACATTCTGGCATACTGGGGTCTTGCCCGAAAACGCCTTGAATGCGATGGACCGGGCGGCGCGGGCGCTGACCTTCGCTTCCGCGGTTTCGGTCCTGTTCTCGATCGCCGTCAGCCAGATCCTGCTGGCCCTGGCGCTGGTTTCCCTGCTGCTCTCCGGTGAGAAACTGCGGCTGCCGCGCATCTGGCTGCCGCTGGCCCTGTTCATCGCCGGAACGCTGATTTCCCTGGCCTTTTCGCCCGACCCGTACAACGGGCTGCCGCAGGTGCGGAAGATCTTCGTGTTCGTCATCCTGCTGGCCGTATTCTGCGCGCTGCGCGACTTGAAGTGGATCCGCCGCCTCTACTTGTGCTGGATTGCGGGCGGAGCCCTGGTGGCGGTCCGCGGCCTGGTGCAATTCGCCGCCAAAATGCAGCAGGCCCAGGCCACCGGCCAGAACTTCTACGAGTTCTACGTGGCCGAAAGGATCACCGGCTTCATGAGCCACTGGATGACTTTCGGCGGCCAGCAGATGTTCGTGCTGCTGGCCCTGGGCTCGTTCCTGTTCTTCGCGCCCAAGGCCGGACGCCGCGCCACCTGGCTCTGGCTGTTGTGCGCGGCGGTGCTTTCCCTGGCGCTGCTGCTGGGTTTCACGCGCAGCATCTGGCTGGCGACGGGCGGCGCGGGCATGTACCTGCTCTGGTACTGGCGGCGCTGGCTGGTGGCGGCCGCCCCGGTGGTGATGCTGGTGGCGGTGCTGGCCACGCCCAGCGTCAGGACCCGCTTCGTCTCGATCTTCAAAGCGAAAAAGGAAGTGGACTCCAACCAGCACCGCATCATCACCTGGCGCACGGGACTCCGCATGATCGAGGCCCATCCGCTGCTCGGCCTGGGACCCGAGGAGGTCAAGGCGCGCTTCAACGAGTTCATCCCCCCCGACGTGCCGCGCCCTCTGCCCTCCGGCTGGTACGGCCACCTCCACAACATCTACCTGCACTACGCCGCCGAGCGCGGCATCCCCACCCTGCTGGCGCTCATGTGGATGATCGGCGTCATCCTGCTGGACTTCGTCCGCAAGCTCCGCAAGCTGCCGCCCGGCCCCGGCGAGGGCCGGTTCATCCTGCACACCGGCGTGGCCGTGGTGATCGCCACACTCATCGCCGGCTTTTTCGAGCTGAACCTGGGGGACAGCGAGGTGCTCACCATGTTTCTGGTGGTGACGGGAACGGGCTACGTGGCCGTGGAGACCGCGCCGGAATCCGGTGAGGCCGGCGAGCGGGCAACCGCCGCATGAGCCCCCTGGAAGGCAAGCGCATCGTGCTGGCCGGGGGCGCCGGCGGCATCGGATCGGCCGTAGCCCGCCTGCTGGCCGCGGAGGGCGCCCGGCTGGTTGTCACCTATCGCGCGAACGACGAGCGGGCCGCGCGGGTGAGCGGACTGGCTTCCGTCATGCGGGCGGACCTGGTGGACTCGACCGACCGCCGCAACCTGCTGGACGCCGTGCCCGACCTCTACGGGCTGGTGATCCTGGCCGGCGACCCGGCGCGCCTTCCGGATTTCGAAGCGGCCCTGGAACGGTCCTACCGGGCCAACTTCCTGGGGCCTGTTCTGCTGGCTCGCGAAGCGGCAGAGAGGATGAAGACCTCAGGCACGCCCGGCGCCCTGGTGCTGGTGGGAACCATGCAGGCGACGAGCCTGTTCCCCGGCTCAACCGCCTACGCGGCCCCCAAGGCGTCGCTGGTTCATGCCGCCCGTATCCTGGCCAGGGAGTGTCGCGGCCGGTCCGGCATCCGGGTGAACGTGGTGAGCCCGGGAGTCACCGCGGCGGGCATGGCCGAGGCCAGCATTGCGGCGGGCAAGTACGACCGCTTCATCGGCGACGGCACAATTCAGCGTTTCGGGCGGGCCGAGGACGTGGCTCGCGCGATCCGATTCTTCCTCGAGCCGGACAACTACATCACCGGCCAGGTGCTCTCGGTGGACGGCGGCCTGACGTTGTGAAAAAGGGGACGGAGGGATTTAATTCGCGCTCGCGAATTAAATCCCTCTGTCCCCTTTTTTACGGCAGCGCGAAGGTGATCAGGGCGGCGCCCGAGGGCATGGTCACGTACTGCCGGCCCTTCAGCTCCCAGGTGATCGGAGAACTCACCAGCCGGTTGCCGGTGTTGAACTTCCAGAGGAGCTTGCCGGCGCGAGCGTCGAAAGCCATCAGGTAGCCGTCCTCATCGCCCGCGAAAACCAGGCCGCCGGCGGTGGAAAGCGTCCCGGCCCACGGCGCCCGGTAGTAGCGAAAGTCCCACTTCGTCTCGCCCGTGAGGGGATCGAGCGCCTTCAGAAGTCCCCACTCCTTCTCGTCCGTGACTCCGCGAAAGACGCTGCCCCAGTAAGGCTTGCCTTCAATATAGACGGGAGGCGAGGAGTAGTAGACGTCGCATTGTTCCCGCACCGCGAAGTAGAACAGGCCGGTCTCCGGGTTGTAGGAGGGCGCCATCCAGTTGGTGGCGCCCGCCAGGCCGGGGCACAGGCGGGTCCCTTCGG
>JADZAF010000042.1 GCA_020852755.1 Bryobacterales bacterium | reverse complement strand
CGGGTGGGCTCCAGCAGACCAGTGATCATCTTGACCGTCGTGCTCTTTCCGGAACCGTTGGGCCCAAGGCATCCCAGCACCTCACCCGGACGCACGGTAAGGCTGATCTCGTCCACCGCCGGGGTGACCGAGTAGCACTTGGTCAGGCTGCGCGCTTCCAGCACGCCCCTGTAGACTCCGCTGCCGCGGCGATTGTTCCCTGCCGATTCCCGGAACAAGACGGCCGGCCGGTTCGTATCGAGGGGTAGAGCTATGCCAAGGGGTTAGAGCGGCGGTTGCGTTGCCCAACCGGTTCTGATAGTGTCCTCTAAGTACTTACAGCACGTGCCTGAGGTGTGCATGAGCAAGAAATGGTACAACTTATTCGTCTCGGTGGAGCCTCAAGCCGGAGGCGCCGAGGCCGAGGCGCCGGCCGGAGCCGAGGCTTCGCCGGCCGCCAGCGCGGCGCAGACGGTGGCCGACATCGCGGCCTCGATCGCTCCGGAGCCGCGCTTCCAGGCGCCGGTGAGCAATCCCACCTCTTTTGAAGAGATCTACCGCGCGGCCGAAATTCAGCCCGCCGCGCACGGCTACACGATTCTCAAGGTGGCTGAAATGCTGGGCAGCGAGCATATCCGCGGGCTTCCGGCCGAGGTGCGGCGCAATGCGGTCCTGGTGGCCCTGGAGGCGGCCGGGGTCAAGATCACCCAGGTGATCGAAGACGCCGTGCGCCGGGACCGTGCGCTGGACACCTACGAACGGGTGCTGCAGCAGTCCCTTGAAGAGTTGAAGGCCCGGAAGACCGAGGAAAACCGCCAGATTCAGGCCGAGATGGACCGGGTGATCGGCGAGTACCGGGCCCGCATCCAGGCCAATACCGAGGAAGTCGCCAAGAAGGAGGAGTCCTTCTACGGCTGGCGTCTCGGCAAGCAGCAGGAAGAGAAGAAGATCGCCGACGCGGTGGCCTATTTCGTGTCGGAAAACCCCATCACCACCAGCAGCGCCGCGGCCGCGCCGCGCCCGGAAGCCAAGTCCCAGGCAAACTAGGCCGCGCTAGGAGAAAGGCGTATGTGGAGACGGCTGTCGCGCATGTTTCGCTCGTTCGTCGGTTTCTTCATCTCGGTGGCGGAGAACCCCGAGCTGATCCTGGAACAGAATATCCGGGACATGAACGACCAGGTGCCGCGCATGAACGAAAGCATCGCCATGGTCAAGGCCAACGTGACCCTGCTCGAAAAGGAAGAGGCCAAGTACAGGGAGGATGTCGCCGCCCTGACGGGAAAGGTGAAAGCGGCCGTGCAGGCGGGCCGGGACGATCTGGCGGGTAGTTTTGCCATCCAACTCGAGCAGGTGAAGAGCGCCATGGCCCGCACGCAGGGCCAGCTGGCCACGGCGCGCGCCGCCTTCGACAAAGCGATGGTCGTGAAGCAGGCCTTCCTGCGGGAAAAGGAGCGCAAGACGCAGGAAGCGCTCACCGCCATCCGCGACTACCGCCGCGCGCAGTGGCAGAAGAAAGTGGCCGACGCCATGGAGCAGTTCGAGATCGCGGGCATCAGCCAGACGCACGACGAGATGGTGCACAAGATCGAGGAGATGACGGCTGTCAACGAGGCCCGTATGGAGATGGCCATGGGCAACGTGGATCAGCAGAAGTTCAAGATCGAAGAGGAAGCCGAGAAACTGCGGGCCAGCGAGCTGGTGAAACAGTTTAAGGTCGAGATGGGCCTGCTGGCGCCGGAGCCGGCGGCCGGCGCGGGCGAGAAGACCATCGCCCCGCGGCAGACGGAGAGAACATCCTAGGGGAAACCACTGGTTTCCCGGGAGGTAAACATGGCAGTGAGAATCGAGAAGGGTGGCTGGATCGCCATCTTCCTGATCGGCGTGGCCCTGATCGGCTACAGCCTTTATAGGTACGGAGTTCTGGACTTCGGTTCGAGAAAGACGGGCGGCGCGGCAAAGGTGGATACCTCGAAACCTCTCACTTTGCCGGCCGGCGAGACGGCGACCAACGAGGTGCGGCTGCGCGTGAACATCTGGGTCGGCTGCGCGGCCGGCCTGGCGGCCAACGGAGGCCTGGACACGGTGCCCGGGTCGATCTACGCCAACAAGGGACTCAAGGTCTCCTTCAAGATCATCGACGACTGGACCGAAGGCGCGGCCGCCCTGGCCACGGGAAACGTGGACATGATGCTCACCACGGCGGACGTATGGGCCAAGGACTACGCCCAGTTCCAGGACAAGGATGTGGGCGCGCACGCCTTCTTCATGGTGGACTGGTCGCGCGGCGCCGACGGCGTCATCGCCCGGCAGGGCATCAACAGTATCGAAGACCTGGCCGGCAAGACGGTGGCCTTCGCGCCCTACACGCCTTCGCACTTCCTGCTGTGGAACGGCCTGAAGAGTTCGGGCCTGAGCACCGAGCAGCGCAATGAGATCTTCACCAGGGCCGTGCACACCAAGGACGGCATCGAGCCGGCCACTCTCTTCGCCCAGCAGAAGGTGGACGCGGGCGTGGCCTGGGACCCGGACATGAGCGACGCAGTGGCCAAGCGGGCCGGCTCGAAGAAGATTTACGACACCCGGGTGGCGAACAAGCTGATCGCCGACGTGCTGGTGGTTTCCGACCAGTTCGCGGCCCGCAATCCGCAGACCGTGGTGAAGCTGGCCGAAGGCTGGCTGGAGGGAGTCGAGTTCATCAAGGCGCAGCCCTCGCGGGCCTACAACCTGATCGGCACCATCAGGGACTTCAACATGCCGTCGGACCTGGCCAAGACCATGCTCGAGGGAGTGCGCCTGGCGGACTACGCCGACAACCTGAGCTTCTTCGGAACGGGACCGGATTCCGATTACGCCAACATCTTCAAGATGGCCCAGCAGATGTACCGCGAAGACCGCATGATCAAGCGCATCTCGGACCCCGAAACGTCGGTGGACCGGCGCTACCTGGAATCCATGAAGGGCAAGTTCTCCGCCGCCTCGACGGAAGCGCCCATCGAGTACAAGGCGCCGGCCCGCGGGGCCGAGCCGATCGGCACGCAGCGCAAATCGATCTACTTCGATCCCAACTCGGCCCGCATGAGCCTGGACTCGCGCGCCATCGTGGACGACGTGGCCAGCTTCATGCGGGCTTACGAGAACACGGTGGTGGACATCGAGGGCAACACCGACTCGACCGGATCGCACGATTACAACGTGAAGCTGTCCTGGGAACGCGCCGAAGCCGTGAAACAATACCTGGTGTCCAAGGGATTTCCGGCGGCGCGAATGCGCACCAAAGGCAACGGGCCGGACAGCCCCATTGACAACAACGCCACCCCGGAGGGCCGCGAGAAGAACCGGCGGACCGACATCAAGTGGTACGCCAACCCGGCCCCGCGATGAGCGAACTGTTTCGCATCCGCAAAGAGGTCTCCCGGCAGACGCGCCTGATCCTGGCGGTCGCCAGTTGGGGATTTCTGCTGGCCGTCTGGTTCCTGCTGACTCACTGGCGCGTGCTCCCCGCCTTCTCCCTGCCCGACCCGGCGGGAGTGGTGGCGGCTCTGGTCCGCCTCTGGAGCGAGTACGACCTGTTGGGCAACGTGATCAAGAGCTGGTGGCGGATCGGCCAGGCCTTCCTGTGGTGCGCCGCGATCGCCATTCCGCTGGGCGTGCTGATGTCCAGCTTCCGCTGGCTGCACGACCTGGTGAACCCGGTGGCCGCGCCCATGCGGTCCATGCCCATCACCGCCTTCCTGCCCGCGTTCATCGCGCTGCTGGGCATGGACGAGGCCATGAAGGTGGGTTTCCTGTGGTTCGGGATGTTCTTCTACCTGCTGGCCGTGGTGGTGGAGGAAGCCAACCGGGTGGACAACAGCCTGCTGGAAACGGCGTACACGCTGGGGGCCAGGCAGCGGCACGCCCTGGCCCTGATCTTCCACGCTTCGTTTCCGGCCATCTTCGGATCATTCCGGATCCTCTATGACATCGGCTGGACCTACGTGATCCTGGCCGAGATGGTTAACGCGCGCAAAGGCGTGGGCTACATGATCGAAGCGGCCCGCAAAGTACTGGACTTCGAGCGGGTGTATGCGGGCATCATCGCTATCGGCGTGGCTGCCTTTCTCTTTCGCCTGCTCCTGGGCTTCCTGGAGCGGCGCCTGTTCCCCTGGCGCCGGGTGTCGCGGCCGGCCTCCGAGCCGGCGGCGGCGGCGGGAGCCGGATCTGTAAAGGCCGCCCATGGAGAATAAAGTCAAAATCAGCCTGCGCAAGGTGTCGCGTGCTTTCACCGGGGCGAACGGTGAGAAGGTGCAGGCGGTGCGCGACGTCAACCTGGAAGTGGAGGACGCCTATTCCCCGGAAGGCCGCGACGTGGGCGAGTTCCGGGTGCTGCTGGGTCCGTCGGGTTGCGGCAAGTCCACGGTTCTGCGGATGATCGCGGGTCTGGACCGCCCGGACAGCGGCGAGGTGCTGGTGAACGGCCGGCGGGTAACCGGGCCGGGTCCGGACCGCGGCATGGTCTTCCAGAAGTACACTTCGTTTCCCTGGCTGACGGTGGCGGACAATATCGCCTATGGTCTGAGGATTCAGGGGACGCCGGAAGGCGAGCGCAAAGCGGTGGTGGCCCGCCTGATCGAAGCTGTGGGTCTGGCCGGGTTCGAGAAAGCCTACCCGGACACGCTTTCCGGCGGAATGCAGCAGCGAGTGGCCATCGCGCGCACGCTGGCTGTGCGTCCCCAGGTGATCCTGATGGACGAGCCCTTCGGAGCCCTGGACGCCCAGACCCGCGCCGGCATGCAGAACCTGCTGTTGAAGATCTGGGATGAGACCGCCTGCACGGTGCTGTTCGTGACCCACGACGTGGAGGAGGGCTTGTACCTTTCGGACCGGCTGTTCATCCTCAGCGCCCGGCCGGGGACCATTGTGGAAGACATCCCGGTTCCCTTCCGCCGGCCCCGGGATCCCGGCATCAAGCAGAGCAAGGAGTTTCAGGAACTCGTACACTACGTACTCGGGTGCCTGCGGCGGGCGCCGGGCCAGGGGCAGGTACGAGTGAGCATTTGATGCCTGACGAGAGACCCGTTTCGAGAAGCCGGGAGAAGCTGGGCGAGATCCTGCGCGAGACGCTGGACGCCAACGCCGCCAACCCCCGCGGCGTTCGGGAATCGATCGAAGCGGGCGGGGAGCCGTACAACTACGTCAAGGAAGCCTTGAAGTGGCAGTACAACTGGATCGGGCTGCTGGGCGCGGCGGCCTTCGCCCTGGTTTCCGGCAGCGGGCTGCCCCTGCTGCTGGCGGCCGGCCTGGAACTGGTCTACGTCAGCCTGGTGCCGCAGAGCAGCCGCTTCCGGCGCCTGGTGCGTTCCTGGAAGTACGCCGAGGAGAAGCGCCGCCACGACATGAAGCTGGCCCGCACCTTCCAGGAACTGCCTTCCGAAATGCGCCTGCGCTACGCCGACCTGGACAAGCTGTGCCGCATCATCCGGGGCAACTACGAACGGCTTTCCTCCACCGCGCAGATCTTCGTACGGCAGATGCAGGAACAACTGGACGGGCTGCTGGCCTCCTACCTGCGCCTGCTGCACGCCGCGAACCTGCATCGCGAGTACCTGCGTTCGACCGATCCGCAGAGCATCAGCCGCGAGGTCGAGGGTCTGAAGAAGGCCCTGGCCGGCGAATCCCCCAAAGTGCAGGAGATTAACCGCAAGCGCATCGAGATCCTGACCAAGCGGCTGGAAAAGCACGAGAAGGTTCGCGAGAATTGCCAGGTGGTGGATGCGCAATGCGCGGCCATCGAGGACGTGCTGGAGCTGATCCGCGACCAGTCGGTCACGCTGAGGGATCCGCAGGAGGTCACCGGGCAGCTGGAGAGCCTGGTGCGCGAAGTCGAACAGACCGAGGATACCGTGCGGCAGGTGGAGGCGATTTACGAAATGGCCGCGCCGGATCTGGGCGTGGGAATCTCCCCCCTGGGCGAGCCGTCCTCCCCGCCGCCCGGCGGCGATCGCGACCGGCTGCGCCCGCGCTGAGAATCGAATTTGCCTATGGCCGCCACTCCAATCGCCGGAAGTTACGAACTGGGAGGCCTGCCTCCCTGGGCACGCGAGCTGGCCGAGAAATACTACTCTCGCACCGTGGCCGTGTTCGTATTGCACGGCAACGTGCACGACCTGATGCCCCTGGCTCGCGGCGGGACGACGGGTTTCCTGCCGCTCAACCGTTTCCTGAAAGAAGGCCTGTTCGGCCGGCGCGACCTGGTTCTGACCTACGACCGCGGCGGCGGCATCTCCTTCGCCGACCCGGCCATGCAGGCCGATTTCCAGCGCGCCCTCAAGGGCTACGACAGCTTTCACGGAACGCGCTTCTCGGAGGGCCTGCCGCGCAATCCGGACGGCGTGCTGAACCTGCTGGACAACTACCTGCGTCTGCGCATCCTGGAGGGAAAGAAGATCGCGGTGGTGATCGACTTCGCGGAAACGATCGCGCCGGCGGGAGACGTTTCCTCCATGGGGGCCGACGATCGCAACGCGCTGGTGATCCTGAAGCGCTGGGCCCGCAACCCGGCCTTCACCCGCGCCGACCTGACCATCTGCCTGGTTTCGGAGAACGCCGCCGAGTTGAACCAGGGCATCGTGCAGAATCCGGGCGTCGCTTCCATCGCCATCCCGCTGCCGGACGAAGCCGGCCGCCTGGAGTTCATCCGCGCTCAACTGGAGACGCAGCCGCTGCCGCCCGGGTCCGAATTCGACGCGCCCCTGCTGGCCAAGCTGACCGCGGGGCTGAAGCGCGTGCACATCCAGAACCTGATCGGCCACGCCGCGGAGAACCGCCAGCCGCTCACCCAGAAGGTGCTGCGCCAGCGCAAGAAGGAGTTGATCGAGGCCGAGGCCGGCGGGCTGCTGGACTTCATCGAGAGCCGCTTCGACCTTTCCATGGTGGCGGGCAACGAAGCGGCCAAGAAGAAACTGCGCGATGCCGCGGCGGCTCTGCGGGCGGGCAAGACCGAAGTGCTGCCCATGGGCTACGTGATCTGCGGCCCGGTGGGCACCGGCAAGACGTTTCTGACCACCTGCTTCGCGGGCGAGGTGGGGATTCCGGTGGTGGCGCTCAAGAATTTCCGCAGCATGTGGCAGGGAGTCACCGAGGCCAACCTGGAGCGGGTCCTGACCCTGTTGCGGGCCATGAGCCCGATCGCCGTCATGGTAGACGAGGCCGACGCGCAGCTCGGCACGCGCTCCGCCTCCGGCGACAGCGGCGTGAGCAGCCGGGTGTTCGCCAGCATTGCCGCCTTCATGGGCGACACCCAGCTGCGCGGCAAGGTGATCTGGTTCCTGCTGACCTGCCGGCCCGACCTGCTTCCCGTGGATCTGAAGCGCCAGGGCCGCGCCGAAGAACACATCGCGCTCTTCTACCCGGATACCGGCGAGGAGCGCCTGGCCCTGCTGCACGCCATGCAGAAGAAGAGCGGCGTGAAATTTCATTCGGCCGAGGCCGAGACTTTCTTCCTGGAGCGCTGCGCGGGGCTCTCCGGCGCCGATATCGAGGCGGTGCTGACGCGGGCCCGCATGAAAAGCGCGCTGGAGGACGAGGCGGAGGTGGATGTGGAGGATCTGAAGGCCGCCCTGATGGATTTCGTTCCTCCCTCCTATCCGACCGAGATCGAGTTGCAGAACCTGGCGGCGGTGCTGGAGTGTACCAGCAGGGCGCTGCTGCCCGAGAAGTACCGCGACGCCGACCGGGCCGAACTGGTCCGCAGAGCCAACGAGTTGGCCTGGCTGGTGCGCAAGGAATAGATTCTTACAAAAGGGGAGACATACAATGCCAGAGCTTTCACGCCGTCAGATGCTGGCGGGCGCGGGCGCGGTGGCCGGGCTGGCCTCGCTGCCATCGTGCGCGGCCGGCAAGAAGGAGCGGGTGACCATCACCGGGGTGGACCTTTTCCGGGTGGTCGTACCCATGAAAGAAGACAGCACCACGGACCCGGAGACCGCGGAATCGGCCCGCTTCGACCAGGTTCCCAAGACCATCCTGAGGATCAAGACCGACTCGGGGATCGTGGGCATCGGGGAGAGCGGGCGCGGCGAGGACTACGCGAGGATCGAGCGCAACGCCGAGTTTCTCAAGGGCAAGGGCATCTTCGATTTCAACCTCACCAAACTGGACCTGCCCGAACGGGCGGGGTACGCGGCTTTCGAGATGGCGCTCTACGACGTGGTGGGCAAGGCCGTGGGCTGGCCGGTCTACCAGTTGCTGGGCGGACTGGCGCAGCCCAAGGTGCTGGTCGGCTATTGGACCGGGCGCCGCACCCCGGCGGGGATGAAGCGCGTGGCCGAGCGGGCCCTGGCCGGCGGGTTCACCTCCATCAAGACCAAGGCCAAACAGGGCGACCCGCTGGTGGAGTGCGCCGAGGTGCTGGCTAAGATCGCGCCCGGCATCAAGTACATCGTGGACCCCAACACCCGCTTCAAGAGCTATGCCGACTTCCTGCCGGTGGCCAAGGCGCTGGACCGCATCGGCAACGTCATGGTGTTCGAGGATCCCTTTGACAAGAACGACTTCGAGGGATACCGCAAACTGCGCAAGGAGGTAAAGGCCGGCGTCGCGCTGCACCTGGGCGATCCCAAGGCCATGATCCGGGCCATCCGCGAGGAAGCCTGCTCGATCTTCAATACCGGCGGCGATCCGCGCATGTCCGGCTTCGTGGCGAACTGCTACCTGGCCGGCGCCGCGGGCATCCCGGTCTGGCACGGCTCGGGGAACGACTGCGGCATCGTGGATGCCTCCTACGTGCACTCCTGCGCGGCCTCGGCTAACTGCACCATACCCAGCGACATCCTCAGCTTCCTGCGGGAGGACGACCTCATCGTCGAGCCGATCCGGATCGAAAACAGCTACGCCATCGTTTCCGACAAACCCGGCCTGGGCGTGGACCTGGATGAAGACGCCGTGCGCCGCTACCAGATGAAGGGATAGCAGAAGCTACCGCACCAGATTGACCAGCGCCGTAATCACCACGGCGTTGGTGAAGTCGATCAGAAACGCGCCGACCAGGGGAACCACGATGAAGGCCCGCGGCGCCGGGCCGAACTTCCGCACCAGCACATCCATGCAGGCCACCGCGTTGGCCGTGGTTCCCAGCATGAAGCCGCAGAAGCCGCCCGCCATCACCGCGGCTTCATAGTCGCGGCCCATGCTCCGGAAGGTCACCAGGCCGCAGAGCAGCCACACGAGCCCCACCTGCAGCAGCAGCATGACCACCATGGGCAGGGCCAGATGGACCAGTTCCCACAGGCGCAGGGTGAGCAGCGCCATCACGATGAAGATGTAGAGAGAGATGCTTCCGGCCGCGTCCACCAGGTGCTGCGAGACTCCGAACCAGTGAAAACGGTCGTCCAGGTTGCGCAGTACCGCCGCGGCCAGCATGGCGCCGATGTAGGCCGGCAGGATCAGGCCGGCCCTCTCGAGCCAGGCGCCGATCACCGAGCCGATGCCCATGGCTACCGCGATCAGGATGAGCGTGCGGAACAGCGGGGAGTGCTCGGATTCGCTCTCGTCGCCGGCGCGCGAGGCGGGCGCTTCCAGCGGATCGCCGGCGTAAGCCAGGGCCTCGCCCTGTTCCGGCCCGGCGGCGGCTGAAGCTGACGCCTGGAGCCGGTGCCGGCGAATCAGCGATCCCCCGATGTACCCGCCCAGCAGGCCCCCGGCCGTGATGCCGAAGGTGGCCGAAGCCAGCCCCAGGGTGCTGGCGCCCGCCACGCCCATCTTCTCGAACGTGGAGCCGAAGGCCAGAGCGGTGGCGGGACCGCCGGTGAGGGCCACCGATCCCGAGATGATGCCCAGCAGCGGGTCCAGGCCCAGGATCGCCGCCGCACCCATGCCCAGCAGGTTCTGCAGCACGGCGCCCAGGGTGGCGACGCCGAAGAAGAGCAGCACCTGCGCGCCGCCTTCCCGCATCAGCCGCAGGCTGGCGCTCATTCCCACGGTGGTGAAGAAGGCGATCATGAGGATGTCGCGCAGTACCAGGTCCATCTCCAGGTTCAGGTAGCGGTCGCGCAGCACCAGTGCGATCAGGGCGTAGACCAGCCCGCCCACGATGGAGGCGGGAATGTTCAGGCGTTCGAGCAGGGGCAGCCGCTTTTTGAGCCAGACGCCCAAAGCAGCGCCGAAGCAGGCGAAGGCCAGAACCTGCACGGCATTGAGGTGCCAGACGGGTACGGCGGGGACAGCCATTAGGGGTAGTGTAGCGGGGGGTTTCGGTGACAGGCTACATAACCCCCAAACCCGGCGGTTTGGGGGTTATGTAGCCTGTCACCGAAACCCCTTGACACCCGATAGCGGAATGATATCATTCCAATAGCACACGGAGAGTGCTCGTCCATGAACGAAAAACAACGCTCGGCCGTTTCCGGCATCCCCCTGCTCATCGCCCTGATCGCCCTCTTGCTCGTGGCCGTCTGGCAGATGATCCACACCGGCCGCACCGTCCCCCGCGGAGAGCGCGCCGTCCCCCTGGTCTCCTGGGCTTTGGTGATCGGCCTGGACGTCTTCGCCCTGGCCGGCTTCTTCACCGTGGCGCCGAATCAGGGTGTCGTGCTGCAGTTGTTCGGCGACTATACCGGAACCGTGCGCAAGTCCGGGCTCCGCTGGGCCAATCCCTTCTACACCAAGAAGCACGTGTCTCTGCGGGTGCGGAACTTCGAAACCGGGCATCTGAAGGTCAACGACCAGGATGGCAACCCCATCGAGATCGCCGCGGTGGTGGTCTGGAAGGTGGTGGACACCGCCGAAGCCACCTTCCAGGTCGACAATTACGAGAACTATGTCCACGTGCAGAGCGAGGCGGCGCTCCGCAACCTGGCCACCAACTACCCCTACGATTCGCACGAGGAATCGCAGACCTCGCTGCGCGGCCATACCATGAAGGTCGCCGAGCACCTGCAGCGCGAGATCCAGGAACGCCTGGCGGTGGCCGGCGTGGAGGTGATGGAAGCCCGCATCAGCCATCTGGCCTACGCGGCCGAGATCGCGGCGGCCATGCTGCAGCGCCAGCAGGCCTCGGCCATCATCGCGGCACGGACCAAGATCGTGGAAGGCGCGGTCAGCATGGTGGAGATGGCGCTGGAGATGCTCTCCAGCCGGAAAGTGGTGGACCTGGACGAAGAGCGCCGCGCGGCCATGGTAAGTAACCTGCTGGTGGTGCTCTGCGGCGAGCGGGCCGCGCAGCCCATCCTCAATACCGGCACCATCTACTAGCGCGCCGACGCCAGGGCTGATGGCTGACTACTGATGGCTGAGAGTTCCCGAAAGCCATTCCTGTTGAGGCTGGACGACCGGCTTCTGGACGCGCTGCGGCGCTGGGCGGACGACGATCTGCGCAGCCTGAACGGGCAGATCGAGTTCCTGCTGCGCAAGGCGCTGAAGGAGGCCGGCCGGCTGAAGGACACCCGCGCGGGTCCGGATCCGGTGTCTCCTCCCCGAAAAATCCCTTGACCCAAGATTTCGCTTCCTGTCTGCTTCATGCAATCTGAAGTATCTCGGAAATGTAGAAATGGCCCGCCCCCCCGCTCGTGGGCTAGCGACGCGCAGCCTGAACGCGCATGCGCCAGCGGATCCGCTCGGCTTCCGCCGGAAGGAATGTCAGCGAACCCTGGGCCGCCCAGGCCAGTTCGCGCTTGCCCCAGCCGTCGCGCATCAGCCCTCTGGAGGAGTGACCCCCGGGACCGAGCAGCAGGTGGGCCAGTTCGTGCGCGATCAGGTGGCCGAGAATGAGCCCCTGGTCGAGATCGCGGTTCGAGGCGAGGTCGGCGGCACGGTGGGCGAAGACGTTGGCCAGCGATCCCGGGCCGTCGTGCGGCTGCAGGGCGTACCCCATTGCGGTCGAGGCGAACGGCAGCCCCTTGACCATGGAGCGCGACAGCAGCCGCAGTTCGAAGTTCGAGGGTCCCCGCCGGCTGTGGCAGGCCTCCGGCCGCGCCCCCTCGCCGGATACCGGGCAATCCGTCCACTCGATCTGAACGCCGATCTCCCGGTAGATCCGGCCGGCTTCCCGCTGGGCCCGCCCGGCCTCCCGGTCGGGCAGCCCCGCATAGTTGTAGACCAGCACCCGGACCTGCAGCGGCGCGCCCGGTCCTGCGGCACAGGCGGACACCGGCACGCCTAGCAGGAACCAGACCGCGAACAGCCTTTTCATGGATCTCACCTCCGTGGCGAGACCAACTTGCGGCTGAACCGGGATGACCGCCTATCAGCAGAGGCTGACTTCGGAAGCGACTGGGCATGTTCCGGAGCGGCGGGCAGCGTGAACTCGTATCTCCAGACGGAATCAGCCGGTTATCGCGGCGTCTGACTGAATCGGCTGGCCCCGGGTGGTACAATTTCCGCAAGTCGAGGCGCTGATGGAACCGGTTCCGGCGGATGACGGGAAGCTCCGTTTCGGAGTTTTCGAGATCAATCTGCCAGAAGGCGAGCTGCGCAAGCGGGGCCGCAAGGTGAAACTGCAGGAGCAGCCTTTCCGCCTGCTGGCGCTGCTGCTGCGCGCTCCGGGCCAAGTGGTGACGCGCGAGGAATTGCAGAAGACCCTGTGGCCGGCGGGCACTTTCGTCGAGTTCGAGCAGGGCTTGAACACCGCCATCCGGAAGCTGCGGCGCGCCTTGGACGATTCCGCCGACAACCCGCGCTTCATCGAAACGCTCCCGCGAAAAGGCTACCGTTTCATCGCCGCCGTGCGGGGCGCCGAGCCGGGCGCGGCTGTCGTCAGAGCAGGGGGAAAGACCCGCGTCCTGTGGAAGATTGCGATTCCGGTGGCCGGGCTGCTGGCGGTGGCTGCGGGTATCGCGTGGTGGGCGGCGCGCCGGCCCTCACCAGTCACCGGGCCCAAGTTCACCCAGCTCACCCGGGATTCCGGCCTCACTACAACTCCGTGTTTCTCCCCGGACGGCGGCTTCGTGGCTTACGCCTCGGACCGCGCCGGCGCAGGTAACCTGGATATCTGGATCCAGCAATTGGGCGGCGGCGCGACCCTGCGCCTTACCTCAGACCCGGCTGCGGATCACAGCCCTTCCTACGCGCCGGACGGGAAGACCATCGTCTTCTTTTCCGGGCGAGACGGCGGAGGCATCTACGCGATTCCCTCTTTGGGAGGAAACGCCCGGCTGCTTGTGAAAGGCGGCGGGCGGCCGCGGGTGTCTCCGGACGGGCACTGGCTGGCGTACTTTGTCGGTCCCCCGGAGAGCCTGGAACAGGCCGGCATCTGGGTGGCGCCGATCTCCGGGGGACAGGGGCGGCCGCTGCATCCCGAGTTCCGGGGGGCGGCGCTTCCCGTCTGGACGCCCGACAGCCGCCATCTCGCGTTCCTGGGACTGCACCCCACGGAGGGGTTCGACATCTGGGTCACTTCCCTGGATGGAAGTTCCCTGGTGCGCACCGGCGCCAGGGACGTGCTCAGGAACCAAAGCGTGAGGATCGGGGGCCTGGAAGCAGCCGGTCCCGACGGCCGCTCTCTGCTTTTCTCGGGCGCATTCGGCGACAGCTACAACCTGTGGCGGTTGCCGGTTTCACCCGGAGCCTGGAAGGCCGTTGGACCGGCGGAACGCTTGACCTCCGGCCTGCGGGAGACGGGAGCCTCGCTGGGACCCCGGGGGTCGGTCGTTTTCAGCGACTCCACCGGCCGGCTCAATCTCTGGGCGCTGCCCGTGGATGCCGTGCGCGGCGCGGCGCACGGCCCGCTGCGGAAGTTGACCGGCACGGCGGACGCGGACTTCGGCTGCGATGCCTCGGCCGGCGGTGGAAAGGTCGCGTTTCTCCGCAAGGGCCGCCGGTTGGACATCTGGATCAAGGACCTGGCCGGCGGGGAGGAAGCCATGCTGGTTGAAGGCTCGCAGCCCGCCGGCGTGAGCATGCCGAGGATCAGCCGCGACGGCGCCAAGGTGGCCTTTCAACGCCTGGAGCAGGGCAAGCGGGCCATCTACGTAAGAGCTCTCAAGGGCGGGGAGCCGGTGCGCGTGTGCGAGGATTGCGGGCCCCCGTCGAATTGGTCGCCGGACGGCAGGAGACTGCTCTACCTCCGGCCGCAGGAGCCGCGTTCCCGGGTCCACCTGCTGGACACGCAAACCGGGGCGCACCTGCCGTTGATCGAACATCCGGAACTGCCGCTCTACGTCCCGCGCTTTTCGCCGGACGGGCGCTGGGTGGCCTGCAAGGCGGACATCGACATACGGCGCACCCGGATCTTCCTGGTTCCGCTGAAAGGAACGGGGGCCGCGCCTTTGGCGAAGTGGGTCGCCCTGACCGAGGGCGAATCCTGGGACGACTTGCCCCGCTGGTCGCCCGACGGCGACCTGATCTACTTCACTTCCAACCGCGACGGGTACCGCTGCATCTGGGCGCGGCGCCTGGCGCCCGGCAGCAAGCAGCCTCGGGGAGAACCGTTCGCCGTCCGCCACCTGCACGATATCCAGCTCTCCATGACCGTGCTCTCGCTGGGGCAAATGGAGCTGGCTCTGACGCGGGACCAGTTGATCTTTCCCCTGGCGGAATTGAGAAGCAACGTCTGGATGATGGAGCGGTAAGGTTTCGGTGACAAGGTTTCGGTGACAGGCTACATAACCACCAAACCCGGCGCCCGCCATCATTCACGAGAGTTTGGTGGTTATGTAGCCTGTCACCGAAACTCTTCCTGGAGTAACCTTGATCCGATGTACCGGGCAACCAGGGTATTGCTGCTTCTGCTGTGGACCGCGGCGGCGTTTTCCGCGACGCGGGTGGAGATTATCGCCCAGGGCGCGCTGGGGCCGCCGGCCCGCCACGGGCTGACCAGGCTGGAACAGGTTCTTCGCGCCAAGGGCCTGGAGATCGACCGCGGACGGGCCGGTTTCCGGATCGACGTCGGTCTCAGACCCGGCGCGGGCCCCGAGGCGCTGGGCGTCCGGCGTACCACGCGCGGCGGCAGGCCCACACTGGAGCTGTGGGGCGGAGACGACCGCGGCTTGATGTACGCGCTGCTGGATACGGCGGAGCGCATCCGCTGGAGTCCGCAGGCAAAGCCCTTCGAGCACGTGCGCGAGATCGCCGAAAAACCCTACCTGAAAGAGCGCGGCGTCTCGATCTACACCATGCAGCGCGCTTGCTTCGAGAGCCGGCTCTACGACGCCAGACACTGGGAGCGCTATTTCGACCTGCTGGCCGCCAGCCGGATCAACAGCTTCGTGGTCATCTTCGGTTACGAAAACGGCGGCTTCATGGCGCCCCTGTATCCGTACTTCTTCGACGTCGCGCAATTCCCCGGCGTGCAGCTGGTGGGCATCACGCCGCAGCAGCAGGCGCGCAACACGGCCGCCTTCAAAGCCATGATGCGCCTGGCGCACGAGCGCGGCATCGAGGTGACGGCCGGCATCTGGGATCACATCTACCGCGGCGGCGTGCAGGGCGGCGGCATTCCCGGGGCGTCGGAAGCGGCTGGCCGGCGCGTGCCGGGCCTGGTCTGGGGCGTCACCGCGGACAACCTTTCGGCATACAACAAAGCGGCGCTGCGGCGTTTCCTGGAGGTCTTTCCCGAAATCGATGGCATTCAGTTCCGCATGCACGACGAGTCGGGCTTGAAGCCCGGGGAGATCGCCGGGTTCTGGCATGAGGTGTTCGGACTCATCCGGCAGGTGCGACCCGATCTGCGCGTGGACCTGCGGGCCAAGGGGCTGCCCGACGCGGTGATCGAAGACGCTCTCAACCAGGGACTCCCGGCCACCGTGAACACCAAGTACTGGATGGAGCAGATGGGTTTGCCTTTCCATCCCACCCACATCAACCGCCAGAACCAGAAGGACCGCCGCCACGGCTACGCCGACCTGCTGCGCTATCCCCAGCGTTACCGCGTCCGCTGGCAGTTGTGGACCGGCGGCACGGCGCGGCTTCTGCTTTGGGGCGATCCGGACTACGTACGGCGGTTCGCCGGGAGCGCCCGGCTCTATGACGGTAACGGCTTCGAAGTGAATGAAATGCTGGCCACCCGGATGCTGGGCGAGCCGCATGACGCGAAACCTCTCGACATCCTGAACCCCCGCTACCGCTACTACGATTACGAGTTCGAGCGCTACTGGCACTTCTACCGGCTCTGGGGCCGCCTGACGTACAACCCGGACACACCGCCCGAAGTGTGGGAGCGGGAGTTCACCGAACGCTTCGGCCCGGGGGCTGGCCCCCACCTGATGAGGGGCCTGCACCTGGCCAGCCGGGTGCTGCCGCGCATCGTGGCAGCCGCCTACCGCTACCAGTATTTCCCAACCACGCGAGGATGGGCCGAGATGCAGCGCCAGGACGAACTGCCCAAGTTCGCCGGGCTGGAAGGCAGCGACATCGAGCAGTTCATGAACCCGAAAGAGGCGGCGCTCAGCATCCTCCAGGGCACTGACACGGCCAAGCGGCGTCCCGAGGAAACCAGCCGCTGGTTCGCGGAGATCGCCGGTGCGATTCTGGCCGAGGTGCAGCAAGCCCGGACGGCCGCGGGCGGCGGGGAAAGCAGCGAGTTCCTGTCGACGGTGACCGACTTGCGAATCCTGGCCGGGCTCGCCCGCTACTACGCCTGCCGGCTGCCGGCCGCGGTCTTCTACAACCTGTACGTGGAATCGGGCGACCTCGAGGCGTTCGATCAGGCGATCGCCGGGGAGCGCCGCGCCATCGAGGCCTGGCGGGGAATCGTCCAGGCGGCGGGCGATGTCTACAGCGAGAACCTCGCGTTCGGCGTTCACCGGGTGGGCTTCAGCCGGCACTGGAAGGAGGAGTTGCGGTTGCTGGAGCGGGACTTCGAACGCCTGGCTGCCGAGAGGCGCAAAGCGCTGCCGCGCGCGGGCGCCCGCAAGGTGACGGTCCCCGCGCGGCCGCCGGACGCCAAGCCGCCGGCCGTACGTCTGGAACCGGCGGCCGAGGCGGTGCCCGGCCGCGATCTTCGTGTGTCAGCCCGAGCCACCAGCGCCGCGGGAATCAAGCGGGTAACCCTGCGCTACCGCCACCTGACGCAATTCGAGGATTTCGAGAGCGCCGGGATGACCCGGGATGCCACCACCGGCCTGTACAGCGCAGCGATCCCTGCGTCCTTCTTCGATCCGCGGTGGGACCTTATGTATTTCGTCGAGGTCGTGGACCGGCATGGGGTGGGACGGATGTTCCCCGACCTCGAAGAGGGAACACCCTACGTGATCGTCCCGGTGCGGCGCTAAGCTAAGGCGGGCGGCTCAGGCAGCCAGGGCCCGGCCTTTCTCCCGGCCGCCCAGAGCGGATTGAATCATGACGAACTCGCCCAGGTTTTCGGCCGTGACCAGGCCCACCAGTTCCCCGCTGTGAACGACCGGAAGGGTGTGGCAGCCGCACTCCTGCAGGCGCTCGAAGACGCCCGCCAGCATGTCCGAGGAATCGGCGGTCTGAATGTCCCGGCGCATCACTTCACCCACCGGTTGTTGCTCTCCGTGCCGGGCCAGGGCCAGCAGCAGGTCCTGCCTGGTCAGCACTCCGACCACGCTGCGGCCGTGGATGACCGGAAAATCCTGCTGCGCGCCCGACAAAATCAACTGCACGGCGCGAGCGAGCGTGTCGTCCGGGCTGAGCGTCCGGAACTCGGTGATCATGGCCCGCTGAACCGGAATGCCGGAGAACGAGGATCTCACCTGCGCGGCGCCCGCTTCCTGGGCGGCGCCGATCCACACGAACAGGGCCACGAAGATCAGGAACGGGTTGGTGAACAGGCCCAGAATCCCGAACAGGTACGCGAAACCCTGGCCCAGGCCGGCCGCGATTCGGGTGGCCCGGGTGTACTCCATGCGGCCGCCCAGCAGCGCCCGCACTACCCGCCCCCCGTCCATGGGAAAAGCCGGAATCAGGTTGAAAAGAACCAGCCAGACGTTGGCCACCATCAGCCGCTCGACGAACGATCCCTGGGTCAGGCTGAGCGTACTCAGAGGCTCAAAGGCGCTGGCGGCCACCAACCTGCCGCTGCACGGCAGCCTGTGGGGCCGGGCTTTCCAGCCCGCCGCCGGACGGGATCAGGATGCCGCGGGCAGGCTGGCGGGACCGCGTGAGTCCACGTGCCGCTCCAGCCGGCTCCGCAACTCCCTGCGGGCTCTCAGGAGGCGCGACTTCAGAGCGGGCACGGAGATACCCAGACGATCGGCGGCTTGCGGGATGGGGAGTTCGTCCAGATGTGTGAGCTGCACCACCTGGCGGAGCAGCGGCGGGATGCGGCGGATCTCCCTGCCGACTACCTCCCGCAACTGGCTGCCGGCCAGTTCCTCTTCCGGAGAACGGCGCGTATCCGGAAGATCGATG
>JADZAF010000041.1 GCA_020852755.1 Bryobacterales bacterium | reverse complement strand
GCGAGCGGCGCGAAGGCGTGGATATCGAGATGCGGAAGTCGCCGTCCTACTGCGTGAGCGGCGTGGCGGAAGGAGCAAACGGCCCGGCGGCGCTCAGCTTCCGCATCGAGCCCCTTCAGCCCTCGAGCGGCAGTTCCAGCCGGGGCGGCGTGTACGTGCTGGCGCCGGGCGGCATCACGGACAAGGACGGGCGGTTCCGCATCTGCGATCTCTTTCCCGGGACGTACCGGCTGCACGCCGACGATTCGCTCCCGGGGAGCAGACCGGACCGTTTGCCTGTGTTCGGCGCGGTGGAGGTGACGGTCGCGGATGAAGACATACGCGACGTGCGTGTGACCGCGGCGCCGGGTCTTCCGCTGGAAGGCGAGGTGGTTCTGGAAGGCGCGCAGCCCGACAAGCCGCCCGCCGGCAAGGTCTCGGTCTGGTTGCAGCCGCTGCTGCGCGCGCAGTACAGGGCGGAGTCGACCAACACCCGTTCCGACATCCCCGGCAGGTTTTCCCTGCCTTCGCTGCTGATCGACGATTACGCGGCGCTTCCCAGGCTGAACGCGCCCGGCCTGTACATCAAGGACGTCTCCTACGGCGGACGGAGCGTGCGCTATGAGCCGCTGCGCATGGGCAGCGCCATGAGCGGAGCGGGGTTGAAGATCCTCGTGGCGCAGGACGGGGCGACGCTCAGCGCGCGGGTCGCGCAGAAGGACGGCGCTCCGGTGGCCGATGCCCGGGTGCTGATCATGCCGGTGACGGTGGCCTCGGAGGGCATGCTGGCGGCCGCCCTGGTTTCCGGGAAGACCGACCAGTCGGGGCAGTACACCTCGTCGACCCTGGCCCCGGGCAAATACTACGTAGCGGCCAGCCTGGAGGAATTCGACCCCACGCCGGAGAGCATGGGCAGGCTGTGGCGCGCCCACCACCGCTTCCAGGAAGTGGAACTGGCGCCCAAAGGCAGCGCGCAGGTGAATTTGGAGCCGCTATCGATCGAGCGGTGAGCCTACCCTCACCGTCCTGGAAACCGCCGGAACCTCCACAAACGGTCCGGGCTTGCGCGTCTTGCCCGCCGCCGCTCCGCTGTAGTCGTGCGAGAACGCCGGCAGCGCCTCCACCTCGGGAACGGCTCCGGCAGCGGACCAGGTCATGGTCAGGGCATCGGGGTCCAGTTCCAGCGAAACGTCCGCGGCGGCGCCTTTCCTGTCGAAGCCGAAGTAGCGCTGCCAGGCGGGCAGGTCCAGCCGCAGCGCCTCCGGCGCCTGAATCCAGTTGAGCCCGCGGCCGGCGTAAAGATTGCCCTCCGCCGTGTTGTCCCGGTTCGAGAAATCGACGAAGCGCCCGCAATCCACGAAGATGTTGTTCAGCACCTGGTTCCAGCGGGCGGTGCCGCCGCGCGTTCCCACGATGCGGCTTTCCGAAGTCCGCGTGGCCACCGCCGAGCCTTCGCAGCCGGCGAACAGGTTGTGGGCGATGATGTCTTCATCGCTGCCGGTGGTGAGAATGCAGTGGCCGCCGTCACGGCGCAGTCCCTGAGTGGATCCGATCTGGCCCATGGTGACCTTCCAGATGATGTTGTGGTCGATCATGTTGGGCTCCTGGGAAACCTCCAGGAAGATGCCGCCGTGCAGCGTGTCCCGTATATCGGCAATCAGGTTGCCCGTCACCCGCGTGTTCACGTTGCGCCAGTCCAGCCAGATGCCGCCGGCATAGCGCACGTGCCGGATCACGTTATTGCGGATCAGCGCTCCCTGGGCCACGTGCAGCTTGATGCCCGCGTTCTCCCACCCCGGTTCGGCGTCCTGCCAGCCGACGTGCTCGACCAGGTTCCCCTCCACCAGCACGCCCTTTCCCAGCTCGGTCCCGGCGATGCCGCAGATGCCCGCGCCGTAGACGTGATTGCGGCGCACGATGTGGTACCCGATCCTCTCCGGGGAATCGGCGTCGGGACTCTCGTTGCCGATGTCGATCCCGATGGAGTTGGCGTGGCGCAGCACACAGTCTTCGATGATCCAGTGGTGGCCGCGGTTGGCCGACACCATGCCGCGCTGCGGGCGCGGGAAAACGTTGGCGCAGTGCTCGAAGGTGATGCCCTTGACGTGTATATAGCCCAGGTGGCGCAGGCGGGGCCGGAAGAGACTGTCCTGAACGGCCAGTTCCACATCGTGCGAGGCGGGGTCGACGTCGCCGGGCAGGCGGACATGGATGGTCATGCCGTCGTCCTCGGCCCACCAGCGGCCGTCCTTCTGCTGCAGTTCGCGGAACATCTCCACCTGCTCGAGGCGGCTGCCGTCCACCAGCACCATGCCGCGGGTGAGCACGTAGGGGCGCAGTCCCCGGGGCGGCCGCCCGATGTTGGTGGTGTCGTTGCGGCGCTGCGGCATGTTGAGCATGCCGAACGGATTGTAGCCTTCGAGTTGCAGCCGGCCGAGATCGAATTGCCAGATCCTGGATTCCGGGCGCGGCGACCCCCAGCCGGTTGAAGGGGACCAGCCCTCCCTGGCTTGGCGGGAGCCTTTCACCACCACCCTGGCGCCCGGGGCGGCCTCGTAGCCGATCATGGCCTCCGGCCCGGTGCCCCCGCGGGCGGGGACGATCTTTTCGCGATAGACGCCGGTCATGATGACCACGCGCTCCCCGGGCTGGAGCACCTGGGCGGCCTTGTTGATGGTGAGGAACGGCGCTTCGCGCGTGCCGGGGTTGGAGTCCGAAGCCTTGGGATGGCGGTTATCGACGTAGTAGCTTTTGCGATATTGCGCGGGCCGCTCCCAGAAAGCGAACTCGCTGCCGTCGGGCAGGCGGGTGTTCGCCGCGCCATACGCTGCGCTGAACGCCAGCAGAGTCAGGAAAAAGTTCTTGGTCATTCGCAGCCTGATTGGAGGCAACCTGCCCCACACACACTTACACCTGCTCGTACAGCGGCGGCTCCCCCGGCGGGCGGGTCTTCCAGCGCCGGTGGATCCACAGCCACTGGTCCGGATACTGCCGGATCACCTGTTCCAGGCGGCTCTGCAGCGCCTGCGTGTCGCGCTGCGCGTCGCCGGTCATCTCCAGCGGCGGATAGAACTTCAGCACGTACCTCCGCTCCGCCTCCGACCACAACGCGAAGCCGGGAATGACGGCCGCCCCGCTGCGGGCCGCGATGCGCGCGAAGCCCGCCGTGGCGCAGGCCGGGATCCCGAAAAAATCCACGAAGACCCCGTTATCCGGCGAGGCGTTCTGGTCGATCAGGATGCCGACCGCCTGGTTATCCCGCAACGCCTTCAGAATGCCGCGCGCGAAGTCCTTCTTCTCGATCAAATGGTTGCCCGAAAGAGTGCGCCGCCGCTCCACCAGCCTGTCGATCCAGGGATTGTCGAGCGGCCGCACCATCACGTGCATGGGCGCGGACATCAGCGCGTGAGCGAAAGCGCTCAACTCCCAGTTGCCCAGGTGGGCGGTGGCGAACAGCACGCCCCGTCCGCGCTCCAAGGCCTTCTCGAAGTGCTCGTAGCCGTCGTAACGAATCCACTGGGAGACGTTCCGGCCGTCGATGCGCGGGAAATGGGCGAAGGCAGCCAGCAGCCGGGCGATCGAATCGTACACGCCGTCCGCCAGCCGCTCCCGCTCCTTCGCGGTCAACTCCGGAAGGGCCATGGCCAGGTTTCGCAGGGCCACCTTGCGCAGCCGCGGCAGGGCCCGGTCCAGCAGTCCTGCATAGACCCGCGCCAGGCGCGCGGCGGGCGAAGGCGGCAGCACGGCCAGCGAGCCCAACACCAGGCGCGCGGCGGCGTATTCGACCAGGTTGCGGGCGGGCGAGCGGCGGCGCATGCTTGCTCAGCTCACCACCGTTTCCACGGCCCGGCACTTCTCCCGGTACACGTCTTCTTCCACCCGGACTGAAAGGCCGGGCGTATCGGGGACCGTGTAGCAGCCGCCGCTGAAACGGTAACCCTCCGCGCGCAGCACGTCGCAGGTGGAGCGGTCGTCCTCAGCGGCCGGCACCGCCTTCACGGCCCTGGCGAGGTGCAATCCCATCAGCAGGCCCACCTGCGAGCCCCAGTTGTGCGGCACCGCCTCGCCCCCGGCGGCCGCGGCCTTGCTCGCCATCTCGCGGTTATCCAGGAAGCCGCCCGTGCGTATATCCATTTGCAGCACGTCCATCAGCCGCGCCGGAAAAAGGTAGGGATCGAACTGCTCCGGCGAAGTTACATTCTCGCCGTCTGCGATCAGGGCGCCGATTCCGGCTTTGCGCATGCGGGCGCGCAACTCGGTATAGGCCCCCACGCTTTCCGGCAGCACCTCCTCCCACCAGTGCACGCGCTCGGCGGCGGTTTCGGAAATCAGCCGCCAGGCGCCTTCCAGATCGTTCCGGAACGCGTTGTTGGGGTCGGCCAGGATCTTCGTCTCTGGTCCCACGGCCTTGCGCACCGCGCGGATCACGGCGATATCGCGCTCCAGCCCGGCGGGTTTGGACATCCACCGGGAACCGCGCCCCATCTTGAGCTTGACGCCCCGGTAGCCGCTGCGCCGCGCCTCCACGGCTTCCTCGACCACGGCCTCGACACCCCGGTCCTTGAACCACACGTCGGAAAAATAGAGGGTGCCGTCGTAAACTTCGACCCGGTCGCGGGCGGGGCCGCCGAGCAGCTGCCACACCGGCTTGCCGGCCAGCTTGCCGATCAGGTCGAACAGCGGGCCGTCCAGGTGCCGGTAGCGGCTCAGCACGTCCGCGTGTGCCGCGGCGCGCCCGGCGATGCGGCCCTCGCGCATCTCGTACAGCGCCAGCGGGTCGGCCCCGATCAGCGTTTTCACTGCTGTAAGGAAATCCGCGTCGGGGCGCGGATAGCCCATCACCCCAATCCCCTCCACGCCGGCATCGGTCCGCACGCGCACCAGCGTGTTTTCGTAAGTGTGGCCCTTGGGCGCGCGGTCGTAGGAATTCATGGCCACGAACTTGTGAAAGCGGCCCTGAATCGCGGCCAGGGCGACGGAGACGATGCGCGCCGGCTTCCTGGATGCGGCGCGCAGGCCCGGGGCGGCGGCCATTACGAAAACGCGTCGGGTCATCAGACGGACATTGTACGCCGGATGACGTCCTACTCGATCCAGCCTCCGCCCAGCACCAGGTCGTCCTGGTAGAAAACCGCCGCCTGGCCGGGGGTGACGGCGCGCTGCGGCTCGTCGAAGCGTACCTCGACCCGGGAGGCATCCGAGGCGGGGTACAGGGTGGCCGGGGCGGCCAGGTGCTTGTTCCGGATCTTCACTTCGGCGCGCAGCGGGCCGGTCAATTCGGGAAACGCGATCCAGTTGACCGAGGCGGCCGTGAGCCGGGCGCGCAGCAACTCCGCATTGCGGCCGACCACGACCCGGCGCGAGGCCGGGTCGGTCGCGATCACATAGAGAGGCTCGCCGGCGGCGATGCCCAGGCCGCGCCGCTGTCCTACGGTGTAATGATGCACCCCGGAGTGCCGGCCGAGCGGGCGGCCCTCCGCATCCACGATCTCGCCGCCGGTATCGCCCGCCGGGATGCCCTTCTCACGGAAGTAGGCGTCGATAAAGGCGGCGTAGTCGCCGTTGGGCACGAAGCAGATTTCCTGGCTGTCTTCCTTTTCCGCCACCGCCAGGCCGAGGTCGCGGGCCAGCGCGCGCACTTCCGTCTTCCGCATGCCGCCCAAGGGAAAATCGGTGCGGGCCAGCTGCTCCTGGGTCAGGCCGAAGAGGAAATAGGTCTGGTCTTTGGCCTTGTCCACCGGACGCCGCAGGAGGTAGCGGCCGGCGGTTTCATCGCGCTCGATGCGCGCGTAGTGCCCGGTGGCGATGCGTTCCGCCCCGATCGCTCCGGCGGTCGAAAGGAACTGGTCGAACTTGATGAAGTTGTTGCACAAGGTGCAGGGGATGGGTGTGCGCCCGGCCAGGTAATCCCGGATGAACGGCTCGATTACCTCGCGCTCGAAGCGGTCCTCGAAATTCACGACGTAGTAGGGGATGCCGAGGCGCCCGGCGGTGTGGCGCGCGTCGTACACGTCGTCCAGGGAACAGCAGCGGCCGGCGGCGCCTTCCACCGGCAACTCCGGCAGGCGCCGCTGGTTCCACAGCTGCATGGTGATCCCCACCACCCGCGCGCCCTGGTGAACCAGCAGCGCGGCCACGGTGGAGCTGTCCACGCCGCCGCTCATGGCGACGGCCACCAGTCCGCCGCTCATACGGACGCCGGCGCCGGCGAGATCCTGCGCAGGTTCCCGGCCGCCGCCTCCACGGCTTCCACCAGTTCATCCACCTGGGCGGCGGTATTGCCCCGGCCCAGGGAAAAACGGATGCTGGCGCGGGCCTGGTCGCGGCTCAGCCCGATGGCGGTGAGGACGTGCGAGGGCTCCACGGCCCCGCTTGAACAGGCCGCGCCGGTGGAAACGGCGAAGCCCTTCAGGTCCAGGGCGATCACCAGAGCTTCCCCAGAGATCCCCTCGAAGCGGATATTGCTGGTGTTGGGCGTGCGCGGCGCCCCGCCGGCGTTCACCCTGGCCCAGGGTACCCGTGCCAGAATGCCGCTCTCCAGGCGGTCGCGCAGTTCCCTGAGGCGCGCCGTCTCCGCGGCCAGGTTCTCCCTTACCCACTGCGCCGCGCGGCCCAGGGCCGCCGCTCCGGCCACGTTCTCGGTGCCCGGCCGCCGGCCGCGCTCGTGGCGTCCGCCGAACTGCAGCGGCGTAAGGTCCACGCCCTTGCGGACGAACAGGGCGCCGATTCCCTTGGGCGCGCCGATCTTGTGCCCGCTCAGCGAATACAAGTCCACCCCCAGAGCCTCCACGTCCACATCGACTTTGCCCACCGCCTGGACACCGTCGGAGTGCATACGCACGCCGGCCTGGCGGGCAACGGCGGCGATTCCGGCCACCGGTTGCACGGTTCCCAGTTCGTTGTTGGCGTGCATCACCGAGATCAGCACGGTGGAGGGCCGCAGGGCCCGGCGGATGTCCTCGGGGTCCACGCAGCCGTTCACCCCGGCGGGCACGTAGGTGACCGCCACCCCCTGCTCCTCCAGGTGCGCGCAGGCGTTCAATACGGCGGGGTGCTCGATGGCGGTGGTGATGACGTGAGGGGTTTCGGACTTAGACGAGCGGGCGGTTCCCAGGATGGCCAGGTTGTCCGCTTCCGTGCCTCCGCTGGTGAAGACCACTTCCTCCACGCGGCAATGCAGCATGCCGGCGACCAGCGCCCGGGCGTCTTCCATACGCTGCCGGGCGACTTGTCCGAAGTGGTGGATGCTGGAGGCGTTACCATAGTTCTGATCGAAACACGGCAGCATGGCCTCCAGAACTTCGGGGGAAACCGGCGTCGTGGCGTTATGGTCGAAGTAGACCCTCTGCACTGTCAATATTTTAGCAATGCCTGACTCCATCATCACCTTGACCACCGATTTCGGCCTGGCGGACCACTTCGTCGGCGCCATGAAGGGCGTGATCCTCGGCCTGCACCCCAAGGCGCGGATCGTGGACATCACCCACCAGATCGGGGCCTATCAGATCGCGGAAGCGGGATTCGTGATCGCGCAAGCCTACCGCTGCTTTCCGAAGAAGACGGTGCATGTAATCGTAGTCGACCCGGGGGTGGGCACCTCGCGGCGGCCCATACTGGTACAGGCCGGGGGCCAGTTCTTTGTGGCGCCCGACAACGGCCTGCTGAGCATGATCTACGCGCGCGAGAAGCACAAGGTCCGGGTAGTGACCAATGACCGGTTCTTTCTCAAACCGGTCAGCCAGACGTTTCACGGCCGGGATGTGTTTTCCCCTGTGGCCGCCCACCTGGCCCGGGGCGCGCCGCCGGCCCGGTTCGGCAAGCTGATCCAGGACTACCTGCGACTGGAGTTCGAAAAGCCGGTGCGCTCCGGCAAGCGCCTCTGGACCGGAAGCGTGCTCAAGATCGACAACTTCGGCAACCTGATTACGAATTTCCAGATGTCGGAATTCCCACAATTGGCCGAGCGCCCCTTCGAGATGGCCATCGGCCTGGAGAGAGTGCAGCGCCTGGCGCGCAACTACGCGGAGAACCCGCCCGGCGAGCTCTTCGTGATCGAGGGCAGCTCCGGTTTCCTGGAAGTCTCGCTCAGCCAGGCGTCCGCCGCGAAGCGCCTGGGCTGCGGGGTCGGGGCGCCGGCGGAGTTGACGATC
>JADZAF010000040.1 GCA_020852755.1 Bryobacterales bacterium | reverse complement strand
GCCCGGCACCGGCCGGAAATAGCTTCCAGAGCGATTGTATCAGAGACTCCAGACCAGCCAGCGCAGCAGCGTGTTGAGGATGCTGAGCGCCAGGGCGCCCAGCAGCGCGGGAAGGCAGCCATGCACCCGGAAGCCGGGCGCCAGGGCGGCCGCCAGTTTCAGCATCAGGGCATTGATCACCCACAGGAAGAGGCCCAGAGTGATCAGCGTGAGCGGGAAGGTCAGGATTTTCAGGACGAAACCGACCGTGGCATTCACCAGGCCGATGATCACGGCGGCCGCCAGCGCGCTGCCGAAGCCGGCCACCTGGATGCCGGGGATCACCTGCGCCACCAGCAGCAGGCTGAGCGCGCTCAGCAGCCAGTTGACTACCAGGTGGGTGAGCGAACCCATGCCCCCGTTCAGTACGGCAGCCTCAGCAGGCTGAATTCGTACCTGGCCGGATCCAGCCCCTGCTCGGACAACTGCCGCATGCACTCCTGCACGGAGGCGCCGATGGCGGCGATGCGGCGCAGGGGCGCGGTTTCGGGCGAGTAGATCTCCATCGCGATGTAATTGCCCGCCCAGGCGACGCTTTCCTGAAGCGTCAGGCGGTCGGGGTCGCGCCCGATGGCGCGGCGGAGATCACGGGCTGCGGCCGCTGCCGGCATGCTTCAGAACCTCCTCAGCTCTTCCACCAGCGCTTCCAGGCCCTTCTTCAGGTACAGGCCGGCCAGGCGCTGTTCCTCGGGAGAGGGGGCCACCAGGCCCAGCAGGCGGGCCTGCTCGAGCGAGGCGCGCGCCGGGATCCAGATCCGGCCGTCCTCGAACTCCGCCTGGCTGACGTAGCCGGTCATGCCCTGGATGATCACCGCCTCGCCCGCTCCCCGCGAGAAGCGCAGGGAGGTGTCCTGCATCACCTGCCCGGTCCGGCCCGGAACCAGGACGTGGTTGGGTTCCGAGGCCGGCACGGACGCTGCCCAGAACTCGCCGCCTTTGCCGTCGCGAACGATCCAGCCGATCTCGAAATAGCGCACCGGCTTGTCCGACCGGTTGCGGACCTGAATGCGCGGCGCCCGGGCTTCGCTGCCGGAAATGCGGGCCACGCCTTCAATCGGATGGATGGGCGAGTCGGGGAGATCGAGAAAGGCGAAGCGGGCCTCGTGTTCGGCGGCTTCGGCCGCGGAAGTCACCCGCCCGCGCGCCACCCGGACGTCCACGCGGGGCCGCGATCCCTGCCGGGCGATACTCTCCAGCACGGCCTTCTGCAGGCCCTGGGGGCCGCGTGCCTCCAGCAGCGACTTGAAGTAGCGCCGGTCGCGCTGGGCTTCCATTTCCCAGACCCGCATGGCGCGCCGCGAGTCCAGCCGGTTGGGCCCGTAGAAGCTCAGGTCCTGGAACAGCACTCCGTCCAGGCTGACCTGCACGGGCGCAGCGGAACCCGGCTGCAGGGGCCGCAGCAGGCGCAGATCGATCCGGACAGGGAAAGCCGCGCCCGGCGCCACGTCCAGGCTGGGCACGGCAACGGAAGCCTTGCCGCCCGGCGTGAACTCCTGGGCCAGCACCAGCAGGGTCACTCCCCGGATGCGATTGGGGCTGGCGTTCTTCAAAGAGAGGCCCATGTGCAGGTCCAGCACCTGCGCGCCGCCCCGGGCGGCGGCGCGCGATTGCCCCAGGTCGGCCGAAACCAGCGTCAGGGGCGAATCGGGCGGCAGGTTGATTTGCACGGAACTGCGCGGGTCCAGCGCCCCGTCCTGCGCCAGGGCCAGGAGGGCCGGCAACAGGGCGGCGGCGGTCGCCATGGCCTTACTGGACATATACGTTGTTCACCGTCACGTTGCCGGTCTCCGCGTCGAGGTAGCGGGCCCGCATGGCTCCCTGCGCGCTCACCGAAAGCATCACGTCGCCGGCACGACCATGGATGAGGCTGAAGCTGGCCTCACCCTGCTTGAGTTCGATCCCGTCCCCGGTAGCCGCCAGAACGGCGGCCCCGCCGCCAGGGGCCGGGGGTATTTGCGGCGCGGGGCGCCCGATCCACAGCGCGGCCACCAGCAGGGCCAGAGTTCCGGCATAAGCCGGCCAGGCCCGCCCGGCCGGGAAGAACCGGAAGGTTCCGTTCACGCACTCCGCCGCTTCCAGGCCCACGTGGATGTTGGCCTTCATTTCGGCCGCCATCCGGCCCCAGTTCAGCTCCGGGAAATCGTTGAGACGTTTCACCTCCTGCCGCAGCCCGGCGAATTCCCCGACCTCTTCCCGGCAGGCCTGGCAGGCGGCCAGGTGGCGTTCCACCCGGCGGCGGGCGAAGTAGCCCAGTTCTCCCCCCGCGAACAGCGCCAGATCGTTCTCGTGCGGGTGTCTCATAAGTTAACGCTTTCTTCCGGCCATGTAGCGGCGCAGCTTGGTGCGCGCGTTGGCAATGTGCGACCGGACAGTCGCCTTGGAACAATCCAGCTGCCGGGCGACCTCCCCGGCCGGCAGGCCTTCCACGTCCCGCAGCAGCAGGGCGGCGCGTTCCCTGGGACTTAGCAGGCGCATGCCGTCCTCCAGGTAGTCGCGGTGCTCGGAACGCAGCACGAACTCCTCGGGGCTCTCCTCCCCGGACTGCAGAGTGGGGTCGATTTCGCACCAGTTCACCCGGCCGGAGCGGCGCAGGAAGTCGATGGCCGTGTTGGTGGCGATCCGGGAGAGCCAGTGGGCGGCCTTCTGTTCGTCCTTGAGCTGGTCCTGGCGCTGGAGGGCCTTGATGAAGGCCTCCTGGGTCAGGTCCTGGGCATCCGCGGCGTTTCCCACCATCCGGTAGATCTGCAGGAAGATGCGCCGCAGATGTTCGGCCACAAACCGGTCGCGGCGGTCGGCCAGGTTGTCGACGCCGGGCTGGACGGTTTCGTTCATGAACACCGCTACAACGGTTTCCATGGCCCTCAACTAGTCATGACGCTCAGGGCCCGGAAACGTGGAATCATATTGAGCGCGCTATTCTAATTATAGGGGTTGACCGCCCCGGGACCACCCCCTGAGAGGCCGTATGAGACCGGTAGCCGTGATTGGAGCGGGCAAGACCCGCTTCGGAGCCTTCCCCGACCGCGACCTGCGGTCGCTGGCGGTCGAGGCCGGCGGGAAGTGCCTGAAGGACGCCCGGGTCCGCCCGGACGCGGTGGAGGCTTTCTTTCTGGGGAATTTCGCGGGACCCGCCTTCGTGGGCCAGAACCACCTGGCCCCTTACGTTTCCGCCGGGCTCGGCATTTCGGGCGTCCCGGCCACCCGGATCGAGGCGGCCTGCGCCTCCAGCGGATCGGCCTTCTACCATGCCTGGGCGGGAGTGGCCGGCGGGGTCTATGACCTGGTGATGGTGGTGGGTGTGGAGAAAATGACCAGCCAGCCGACCGCCCGGGTGACGGAGATCCTGGCTTCGGCGGGCGATTGCGCCGGGGAGATCAAGGCCGGATCTACCTTCCCCTCCCTGTTCGCCATGATCGCCCGGCGGCACATGCACCAGTTCGGCACCCGGAAAGAGCACCTGGCCGCGGTGGCGGTGAAGAACCACGCCAACGGCGCCCTGAATCCGGACGCCCACATGCGCAAAGCCATCACCCTGGAGCAGGCCCTGGCGGGCAAGCCGGTGGCCGACCCGCTGAACCTTTACGATTGCTCGCTGGTCAGCGACGGCGCCGCGGCCGTGCTGCTCGCGCCGGTCGAGCGCGCCGCCGAGTTCACGGACAAGCCGGTGCGCGTCCTGGCCGCTGCCCAGGCCTCCGATCACTTGGCGCTCGACCAAAAAGAAGATATCACCACGTTTCCCGCAGTGCGGGCGGCCGCCGCGCGGGCATACCGCATGGCGGGCCTGGAGGCGAAGGACATCGAGTTCGCCGAGCTGCACGACTGCTTCACCATTGCCGAGATCATCGCGCTGGAGGACCTGGGCTTCGTGCCCCGGGGAGAGGGCGGGCGCTACTCCATGGAAGGCCGCACCGCGCGCGAAGGAGAGAAGCCGGTCAACGCCAGCGGCGGGCTGAAGTCCAAGGGCCATCCGGTGGGCGCCACCGGCGTGGCGCAGATCTGCGACCTGGCCCTTCAGATCCGCTGCGAGGCAGGACCCATGCAACTCGCCCGGCACTCCATTGGCCTGGCCGAGAACCTGGGTGGTTCCGGAGCCACCTGCGTGGTGAGCATTCTGGGGCGTGTATGACGGGCACGGTATATACGGAAACAGTGGTGCACCTGGCGCCGGAGGCTTTCGCCTCCCAGGCGCCCTACCAGATCGTCATCGTCACGCTGGACGGCGGGGGAAGGGTGACCGGCCGCATCCTGGGCGAGCGGGTGGCGATTGACGACCGGGTGACCCTGGCCGAGACTCGCGAGGGCGTTCCTTACTTCGGGAAAATCGAATGAGACTGGCTGAGCGCATGGAGCGGATCGGGGTGGAATCCGCTTTCGACGTTCTGGTGCGCGCGCGGGCGCTGGAAGCGCGCGGGCGCAACGTGATTCACCTGGAGATCGGCGAGCCCGATTTTCCCACTCCGGCCCACATCGTGGAGGCGGCCAAGGCGGCCCTGGATGAGGGCTGGACGCACTACGGGCCCACCCAGGGGTATCCGGAGCTGCGGGAGGCCATCGCCGCCCACGTGGCCTCCACCCGGGGCATACCGGTGGGGCCGGAACACGTCTCGGTGGTGCCGGGCGGCAAGCAGATCATGTTCTTTACCCTGCTCGCCCTGCTGGAGCGGGGCGACGAAGTCATCTACCCGAATCCGGGCTTCCCGATTTACGAGTCGATGATCCGCTTCCTGGGCGCGGAGCCGGTGCCGCTGCCCCTGCTTCAGGAACGCGGCTTCACCTTCGACCTCGACCTGCTGAGGGACCGGATCGGCCCGCGCACCCGCCTGCTGATCCTGAATTCGCCGCAGAATCCCACCGGCGGCGTGATTCCGGCCGGGGACATCCGGGCCATCGCCGGCATGCTGCGGGAGCGCGACGTGATGGTGCTCTCCGACGAGATTTACAGCCGGATCACCTATGGTGAGACCCCGCTCTCCATCGCCAGCCTGCCCGGCATGCGGGAGAAGACCATCATCCTGGACGGCTTCTCGAAGACCTATGCGATGACGGGCTGGCGCATCGGCTACGGCGTCATGCCGGAGTGGCTGGTGGATGCCATCAGCAAGCTGATGGTCAATTCGAATTCCTGCACCGCCAGTTTCACCCAGCGCGCCGCCCTGGCGGCCTTGCAGGGTCCCCAGCAACCGGTCGAGGCCATGGTGGCGGAGTTCGCCCGGCGCCGCGACGCTTTCTGCCGCGCGTTGGACCGGGTGCCCGGTTTCCGCTGTACGCTGCCTGGAGGCGCGTTCTATGCGTTTCCGAGCGTGGCCGGCACGGGCTGGGAGTCCAGGGAACTGGCCGACTACCTGTTGGAAGAAGCCGGCGTGGCCTGCCTGAGCGGCGATGCCTTCGGAGAGTACGGGAGAGGCTTTATCCGCTTCAGCTACGCCAACTCGCTGGAGAACCTGATGGAGGCCGCCGGGCGGGTTGAGGCGGCGGTGCGCCGGGTGATGAGGCCGGCAGTTCCTCAAGTTTCCCGCTGACCGCTGCCGCCGCTCCGGACCGGTGGGAGGAAGCTCGGGGGGAGCCGTATCCGGGCCGCCGCCCCGGAAGCGGCCCGAACGTTCGGAAGCAGCCACAAGCCACTGGAAAATGTTTTCCGATTATGCTAAATCTATAAGTGCAGCACTCCTGCTGCGCGACGGCTTGCCCGCAGATCCCCTCCCGAAACCAGAGCCCGTCTGCGGGGCCTTGAGGCATACCTCTTCGGCTGGCCTGGATTCCGATCGGAGTTGGAATAAGCCGGAAGCTTAGCGGTATCAGCGTACCCACGGAAAACGAGCGCGGAAGGAGCAGTACCTCCAATGGACAGCGACCGAAAATACAAGCAGCGCGGCTACATGGACTCCTACGGGACCGAGCCCAGGAGCGAGCGCACCGAGGAAAAGCCCCGGCAGCCACGCCCCCGGCTGCCCCTGGATGTCACCGGCCCCCGCCTGCCGCGGTTGTTGCAGACTGTTACCGCGGCCCGTTGCTTCAGTTGCTCCACGATGCTCCCCCAGGGCATCGATTTCAGCGGCAACTGCCCCAAGTGCAATGCGGAACTGCATTGCTGCAAGCAGTGCGCGCACTTCGAGCCTTCGACCCGCTTCCAGTGTTTGAAACCCATTCCGGTGCGGATCGCCGTGAAGGACAAGGCCAATCAGTGCACGCTCTTCTCGCCGCGGGTTACCGTTGCCCGGGATGTCTCGGCAGCCGGAGCGCCGGCCCCCATCGAGCAGGGGCCCCGCACGCCGGACGACGCCCGCAACGCCTTCGACCGGCTGTTTAAGAAGTAGACGCGAGGCTGGGCCCGTGCACCGGTGTGGCCGGTGCGCGGGCGCCTGTCACCGCCGGACCCCGGTCTATCGGTGATCTTCCGCCCGGTCGCCCTGTTGCGGAATTCTACATTCAATACTTAACGACCTGAAATTCCATAGTGCTATCGGATTGTCCCGGTGGCGGAGGATGGCCACGGCGGGAATCTCCGGCTGCTCGAGATCGGTGCCATGGCACCTTATGAGTCCGGCCTTTCGTGACAGCGCGGCCGCCGCCGCCACGCACCCCGCTTTCGGGCAACCGGCAGCAGGAACCCGGAGCCTGGTCGAACAGGTGTGGCGGGTCTGGCCGGTTGCGGTGTTAGCGCACGTTCCCAGCCTGCCGTGGCGGCGCTCTGGCCGCCAGGGGCCTTCGCATGCGGCTAGGCCGCTCTATGGAGTCCCAGCGGCGCTCCCATATTCTCCCAGTACCCCCGCGTAGGCATCGTAGGCCGCTGCGTCGAAGAGCACGAAGATCGCCTCATCGACGCCGGTTGGCCGGGTTTCGAGGTACTCGACCACGGTTCTCAGCGCGATGCCTGCCGCTTCGGAGAGCGGGTAGCCGTACACGCCCGTGCTGATAGCCGGGAAGCTGATAGTGTGAACTTCCCGTTCGTCCGCCATTTGCAGGCAGGTGCGGTAGCAGCCGGACAGCAGTTCCGGCTCGCCGTGCTGTCCGTCGCGGTAGACCGGCCCCACCGCGTGGAAGACGTACTTCGCGGGCAGCCGTCCGGCTGAAGTCGCCACCGCCCGGCCGGCCGGGCAGCGGCCGATCTTCGCCCGGATCTCGTCAAGCTCGGCCATGATGCCGGGTCCGCCCGCGCGGTGAATGGCCCCGTCCACCCCGCCGCCTCCGGCCAGGGCGGAGTTGGCCGCGTTCACGATGGCGCCGGCGGCGATCCTGGTGATGTCTCCGGTCACCAGCCGGACCCGTTTTCCGTTCTTCAGTCTCTTCTCCATGCCCGGAGACCTCCAGCCGATCTGCTAGCCTATTGAGGTTATGACATATCTGCCCCTTTTGGCCATCGGCCTGGTGGCCGGTGTTTTCGCCGGGATGTTCGGGATCGGCGGTGGCCTGGTGATCGTGCCGGCCCTGATTTTTCTGCTCAAGGTGCGTGAGTTGGAAGCCATCGGCACTTCGCTGGCCGCCCTGATCCCCCCGGTCGGTCTGCTGGGGGCATTCGAGTACTACCGCAACGGCCTCATGAACATCCGGTACGCGGCCCTGATCGCGATCGGGCTGTTCATCGGGGCGTATTTCGGGGCGCGCATCATGATCCCGCTGCCGCCCTCGGTGATCCGCCGCGTCTATGCGATCTTCCTGTTCGTGATCGCCACGCGCATGCTGGTCATGGGCAAGTAGGCGCGCGGGCGGCCCTGGCGCGCTAGCCGGGGATGCGGTGGAGCGTCCAGGTCCCGGTCTTGAGCACGGCGGGAAGGTTGACCTCCATGCCGGACTCCGAGAGCACCAGCCGGAAGCCGTACTTGCGGCCCAGCAATCTCCACTGCCCCAGGGAGCGCTTCTTCCAGCCGTCCCGCCAGACCGGGGAATAGAAGGAGAGGCGGCCGCGCGGCGCGATCCTCCGCATGCCGGCCGGGTCCGAGAGGTCGACATCGTAGAGGTCTCTCACCAGGGCGCCGATTGACGGGCCCAGTTCGGGCGAGTAGCTCATCAGGTACAGGGTTTCCTGCTCGGCCAGCACCGGATAGCCGGTCTTGGCCTGGAGTTCGGCGCGCGGGAATATGACCGGGAGCACCAGTTCGCCGGGCGCGGCGTGGGCCGCGAGCCAGCGCGCCACGCTCCGGTCGTCCTCCGAGACGGCGTCCCAGCGCGGTTCCCGCGCCGGGCGGCCGGAACTCAAAACGGCCAGCAGGACCAGGAGTGCGACCGAGGTCGGAATCCCCGCGCGGGCCCAGCGCGGCAACGCACCCTTCTTCGGATCGCTCGGGAGTGCCTTCCGCAGCACAAGAAGGCCCGCAGCCGCCGGCAGGTAGGTCGCGCCGAAATAGGCCCAGGCGTAGCGGGCGCCGGACAGCCACAGCGAGCACCCCAGAACTACTGCGGCCGCCGCGCTGGCTTTCCGGTGCCTTCCACCGCCGGCGGATATCAGGTCAAAGGCAAGGGCGAGCGCCCATACCGCCGCCAGCAAGTGAAGCCGGGCGCGGACAGGTTGCGCGAACAGCGCAGCCGCCGAACCGAGCAACGCGGCGATCAGCAAAGCCTGCCCCGCGAGTCTCGAGGCCCCCGGCTTGTCGAGCCTCCAGCCGATGAAGGCGGCGGTTACCGGGATCAGCAGCACGGCGGAAAGGTTCGAGAACCGGTTGGGCATCAGGATGTGCAGAATCGGAGGAAACCATCCGAAGGCCTGCCGGATGAACGCAGCACCGAAGACGTAGGCCCACACCCATGCGCAGAACAGCAATAACCAACCCAGCGGCCAGGCGGGGGCGTTTCCCCGGATCCGGTGGAGCAGCAGGCCGCCCACCAGAAAAACGGCCAGCGCGTTTGCGAGGTAACCCGGGGAGCGCAGCGGCGGGATTCCCCGGTGTGCGTCGATGTACTGAGAGAACTGCCGGTAAACCACGTCGCCGCCGGCCGTTATGTCGTACGGCGGCGCGGATTGCGTAAACGCGGGCTGCAGGTGAAGCCACCCGCCGAAACCCGCGCATACCGCCAGGCCCAGGGCGAAGGCCGCATACAGGCGCCGCCGCTCTGCTCCGGCCGGACCCCGCCTGGCGAGCCAGATATAGCAGGCGCTCCACGGCCACACCGCGATCGGCATGGCGGCGTGCAGGCCGGGCAGCAGGCCGGCCAGCAGCCCGGCGGTGCGCCACGTGCGCGCCAGCATCAGGGCCACCGTCAGGAGCGCCAGGTGCAGGCCCACGTGCCCGTGGCTGTAGAAGTTCGGAAAAACCCACATTGGATAGGTCCCGTGGTAGCGGAGGCCTGCTTCCGTGGCCGTCAGGGCGGCGGCAAGGTGCCCCCAGGCGGGCTTGCCGGTCAGAACCAGTCCGAAGGCAAACGGGACGAAGAGGCTGAGGATCAGGAAGATGAAGTTGCGGAGCGCGGAAAGGAGGAACGCGTCCGGCTGCAGGGTCCACAGCGCCGCCGCGGCGTAATTGACCAGGTTGAAGGCCTTGGGGTAGAAGATGGCGTGCGGGTGGCCGGGGGGGTAGCGGACGGACCCGGCGATGATCTGGGCCGGCACGACGGTTTCATCCATCACCACGCCCCGGAAGACGATCGCCGCCAGGGCGTAGAGCGACCACGCCGCCAAGCCGCCCAGCAGCATGAACCCCATGCGGCCGTCAGCCCGGCCGCTCCACAAAGTGGCTGCCGGCTCTTTCACTGGCTGCCCGCGGCAGCCGCGCGGGTTTTCCGGGATGCCAGGCTTTCTGCCAGTTGAGCGAAGATCTCGGGCAGCGAGACCGAGATGTCCCAATCCGGAAAGTGGGACCGGATCCGGCTGAGATCGCTGTAATAACAGATGTGATCGCCGATGCGGTTCTGTTCCACGTATTCCCAGTTCATCTTGCGGCCGGTGACCGGCTCGACCATCGAGAATGCCTCCAGGATCGAGCAGCTGTTCGCCCGGCCGCCCCCGATGTTGTACACCTCTCCGCAGCGCGGCCGCTGTATGAAGGCGGCGATGAACCGGGCCACGTCCAGGCTGTGGATGTTGTCGCGCACCTGCTTTCCCAGGTAGCCGTAAACTTTGTAGGTCCGGCCCTCCAGGTTGCAGCGCACCAGGTAGCTGAGGAAGCCGTGTAACTCCACGCCGGAGTGCGCCGGGCCGGTCAGGCATCCTCCGCGCAAACAGCAGGTAGGCATGGAGAAATAGCGGCCGTATTCCTGGGTCATCACGTCGGCGGCCAGCTTGCTGGCCCCGAACAGCGAGTGTTTGGACTGGTCCAGCGGGAAGTCCTCCGGGATTCCGTTGGCGTATCGCGGGTCGGCGTATTCCCAGCGGTCCGGCAACTCCGCCAGCGGGATCCGGTTGGGCGCGTCGCCGTACACCTTGTTGGTGGACATCAGGATGAAAGGCGCTTCGGGGGCGTAGCGGCGGGCGGCTTCGAGCAGGTTCAGCGTGCCCACGGCGTTGGTGTCGAAGTCCTCGAAGGGGATGGCGGCCGCGCGGTCATGGCTGGGCTGAGCGGCGGCATGAACGATGGCGCCGGGCCGGATCTGTTCGACCGCGCGCAGGATTCCCACCCGGTCCCGGACATCCAGCTCGTGATGCTCGAAGTTACTCAGCCGCGCCAGGAGACGCTGTTGATTCCAGCGGGTGTCTCCCTCCGGTCCGAAAAACACCGCCCTCTGGTTGTTGTCGATTCCATGAACATGCCAGCCCTGGTCGTGAAAGAAGGTGCAGACCTCGGAGCCGATCAAGCCGCTGGAGCCGGTTACTAGCAGTCTCATATCTGGAACTCTCACTGATCCGCCTGGGCGATGCGCTCCGCTCCCGGGGCGGCTCGATTCCGCCAGGCGTCCCGGACCGTCGACATCAGCGCCCGGAAATAGTTCGGCGCCACACCGGCGATGCGGAAGGTCGAGCTGCCCATGTCCACGGTCCGGTTGATCCAGGAGATGGGTACCTCCCGCAGGCGATAGCCGGCCAGGATGGGCTTGAGCCCGGTCTCGGCATTGGCGGCGAAGTGGTTCTCCCGGATCTGGAGGTTCTTGAGAATCTCCGCGCGATACAACTTCAGGTTGTTGGAGATGTCGCGTACGTGCGTGGGAAGCAGGAGGTTCAGCAGCAGGTGAAAGGCGCGGTTGCAGAGGATCTTCACGAACGGATAGTTGACCAGCAGCGACTCGTGCGAAAAACGGCTGCCGATGGCGCCGTCGCAGCCCTCGGCGACGGCGTCGAACAGGTCGCGCAGTTCCGGCACGATGTGGGCGAAGTCACTGTCCATGGTCAGGATGTAGCGCCCGGTGGCGAAGCGGTAACCGTCCCGCAGCGCCCGGCCCACGCCGTTGGGCGCCGTCCGGTTGATGAGCTTCACCCGCGGTTCGGTCCGGGCCGCCTCCAGCGCCGCCGCGGCGGTTCCGTCGGTGCTGTTGTCGTTCACGATGATGATTTCGTGGATATAGGGATCGTAGTATTCGAGCAGTGCGCCGATCAGGCGCGGCACGTTCATCTCCTCGTTGTGACAGGGCACCACGACCGACGTCGAGCGGGCTAACTCCGGGTGGGTCGCCAGGCTGACCCGGGGCCTTTGCCTGACTCCCGGTTTCGTCGCCCAGATATACAGCGTCCCGCAGAATTCGCGCACCAGGGGCGTGTGCTCCAGGATGAACGCGAGCGACTGCAGGCGCGGAATCAGAAACCGCGGTGTGTTGGCGTGGACGATGTCGTAGGGAATGATGTCCACACGGGTGAAGCCTTGCTGCGAGGCGATCTTCAGCAGGTGGTACTTGCGCATTCCGATCTGGCAGCGCGCCTGTCCCGCCCAGCGCCCTATGGGTTTGATGTTGTTTTTCACCCATACCTGGGGATTCCAGTAGTTGGCCTCGAAGAACAGGATCTGTCCACCCGGCTTGAGCAGGCTGTATAAGGCGCGGAGCGTCTGCGGATAACGGTCATGGCACAGGATCGCCGTGCCGACGATGTAATCGAAGCTCTCCTCAGGCAGGTCCCGCGAAAGGTCCCGCACCCGCACCACCCGCGTGTTGGGCAGGTTGCGCGAGGCCAGCCGTTCGGCGAAGCCGTCGTCGAAGACGGCCGCGGTGATCGGGTTTTCGCCGCGGTGAACAGCGGTCAGGTGCCCGGTCCAGAGTCCGCTGCCGGCGCCGATTTCCAGAATGGATTCACCCGGCAGGACGTGAAAACAGTGGCGCACGGCCAGCGCGCGCCAGCGCAGCTTGATGGACGAGGTGCCCGGATGGCTTTCCCAGTAAGTCTCCCGGGTCTGCTCCATCTCGCCAAGGTTGCGGCAGAGATTGAACACTAGTCCCCCAGATAGCGAACCCAGTCTGCGTAAGATGAACTACGGTTAAAGACGTGAGGACTTAGTCAAAACGTACAAAACGGCGGCTCCTGACTTGTCCCCGGAGTTTCTCAGTGGTGATTCTAGACTCAATTCCGCGGGGCGGCAAGCCCTTCTTGGTTAGGAACGGCACAGAGGCCGGAGACTATCGCAAAAGTTTCCTTGTGTCACCGGCCAGGGCCGGCTCCCGGGAGCCGCCGAAGGCCCGGACGCTTTTCAGCAGCCGGTCGAGGTCCGTGTCTTCCTCCAGCAGGATTTCGTGCTCGATCCAGTTGGAGAGCGGGATGTTGCGGAAGAAGAGCCGCTCCTGGAGCACGACGCTCCGGCGGTTCATGAACAGCACGCGGTGCTCGCGCACGTAATGGCGCTCCTCGACCCGCACGTCCGCCAGGAATTCGTCCAGGGCCTGGCGCCGGACGGTCTCTTCGGTTGCCCGGATGGTCTCCTGCAGAGTCCTCTGGTGGGTGGAGAGCATGACCCGGGCCTCGGAAAGCGCCTCGCGCTCGTGCGCCAGGGCGACCTCCTGCCGGGCCTGCATCACGTAGAAGGTCAGCAAAGCGGCGCCGCCGGCGACAAAGACCGGCAGCAGAATCCACAGCACGGCGGCCATCACGGCTCTGATCGGCTGTCTCGCGCTTTTTCTTCAGTCAGGCCGGAGTCTGGCTGCCGTCGATCTTCTGCCCGGATACAAGGTAGGTCATCCGCCGCAGCTGGAAAGTGAGCAGAGACTTGAGGGTAGCGCCCAGGCGCTGCTTCAGGCCCGCCGCCAGTCCGTAATGTTTGGCAAGATAGGCCGCCGAGCCCAGAGCCTGATCCGCCTCCTCCTGGGCGCCCTCCGGCCCCCGCCCGCCGTGATGGACGACCCGGGCCGCGGGGATCAGCAACAGCCTGCGCCCGGCGTGGCGGATCTGCCGGCACACTTCGGCATCGCTGCCGAACTGTCCGTAGCGCTCGTCGATGTGGCGCATGGCGCGGAGAAAGTACTTGCGAACCATCAGCGCTGCGCCGCTCGCATATTCCACCGCCTGGGGCGCATCCGCCTCGGCCGGGCGCCATTCCGGGTCGGGCTCGGCCGGCTCGGGCAGGTCCCGCAACTGCGGCGCGGGGCGGCCGTCGGGGGTGAGCAGCAGGGGGCAGACGGCGGCGGCATCTGCTTCGCTTTCCAGCGCGGCCGCCAGCGTGCGGACTGCCTCCGGCGCCGCCTCCGTATCGTCGTGGAGGAAGAAGATGTTCTCGCCGGCCGCCGCGCGGATTCCGATGTTCAGCGCTTTCGTCAATCCGAAATTCCTGGGCAGCCGGATGAAGCGCGCTTGAGGGAATTCGGCCTCCAGTTGGGCGCTGCCGTCGGAGGAGCCGTTGTCGACCACCAGGACTTCGAACCGTTCCCGGTCCTGGGACTTTTCCAGCGAATCCAGGCAGCGGAGCAGTAGATCCTTGCGATTGTGGGAGACCACGAGTACCGATGTCAGGGGAGGAGCGGGAGCAGTTTCCGGTTCGGCCACTCTCCTATGTTACCCGCCGGCGCCCCCGGCCGCGTCAGTTGCGCGGGCCGATGCCTTCGGTGCGGCCCGCCAGGGCCTGCACGGTGGAAACGCCGCACACCGCCACGCCGGTCTTCATCAGGGCGTTGAGGAAGTTGTAGAACAAGGCGTAGACCACCTGTTCGGTCACGATCTGCTTGCCCGGCAGGCGGAAGTTGGCCGGCAGCTCCTTGTTGATGCGCAGCCGGAGGGCGTGCTGGAGCGGCCGTCCGGAGCGGTCCCGCTGGTTGGCCACGGAGAGAGGGGTCTGCATCACTCCGCCGCTATGGCCGTCCACGTAGAACTGGCAGCGGGAGAACCAGCCCAGGTTGGCCGGGTCGGAGGCATCGAATAGCAGCAGAGGAGCCTGGCGGCCGGGAGCGCTCAAATCCAGGATCACTCCCCGGTCGGATTCCTCCGTGCGGACCTCGAAGCCGGCCTGGCGCGCAATGTTGCTCAATACGGCCGTTTCCAACTCGAGGAGAATAAGCTTGTGCTGTCCCGCCTGCAAAACCTGCATGAAAATCGCTTTTGTTTTATTTTATCCAAAACAGCGGCTGGAACGCTGCGGTCGCGCGAACGCACCGCCCCGTCAGGCTCCGCGGCGCATCCGCCAGTAGACCGCGTAACGCTCTCCGAACAGCCGGTTCAGAGGAACCAGAGTGACTCCGCCTGCGCGAAAGGTGAGCGCCTGTCCTTTCACGGGCTCCGGCCGGGCGCCCGGGGGGAGGTCCGGCGCCGGGACCGGGTCGCCCCTGATGGCCTGCGGCCAGTCGGCCGTGTTCGGACTGCCGTACATCATCTCCCGGGTCAGCCCCTGCCTGCCGAGCCTGCCGGCCAGCACCAGCGGTCCGTACAGGAAGGCCTGAAAGGCCTCGCCGCCCGGCAGGGACTCCGCCCGGACCGACATCGGCAGCGTGAATCCGACCCTGTCCCCGGAGCGCCAGCGGCGGCGGATCGCGGCGTAGGAGCCGGGCTTCGCCGCCGGCTGCCGCTCCCCGTTCACGCGGATCTCGGGGGATTCCGCCACCCACGAGGGGATGCGGATGTGCAGAGCGAACTCCACCGGGGCCTTCACTTCGACCTCCAAAGCGACGGACTCCCGGGACGGGAACTCCGTGACCTGCTTCAGACGCGCCCCCATCTCCGGCCAGTCCAGTTCGGAGGCGGTGAAACGGTTCACGTAGAGGTCCCGGTCCGAATGGAAGTAGATGCCGTCGCCCAGCGCGGCGAAGGATTCCACCCCCGTTCCCGTGCAGCACCAGAAGGAATCGAGCGGCAGTCCGTACAGCTTCCAGTAGCCCGGCGCGAGCGGCACGAAGTACATGGTCATGCCGTCCTCGGGGTTCATGGTGCCGAGAATGCCGTTCAGATGAGCGCGCTCGAAGTAATCGGCATACCGCGGCCCGGCCGACCAGCAGAACAGGTGCCGCGTGAGCTTCAGCATGTTGTACGTGCAGCAGCACTCCTGCGTACGCGCGCTCAATTCGCCGGCAAGGCCGCCCGGGGCGGTGCGCCAGTGCTCGAAGTTGCTGGTGCCGCCGGTGACGTAGGATCGCAGCGCCGTCACCTGCCGCCAGAAGAACTCGGCTGCATCCCGGTAGCGCGCCTCCCCGGTAATTTCGAAGGCGCGGGCCGCGCCGGTGATTTTCGGGATGGTCGTGTTGGCGTGGACGCCCTTGAGCTCGTCGCGGCCCGCGGCCAGCGGATCGAGAATGCGGCGGTGTTCGAAGCGGAGGGCGGCATCCAGGTATTCGGCTTTGCGGGTGAGGGCGTGCAGGTTGAGCAGCAGCTCCATCATGCCGCCGTGTTCCACGTCCAGCGTGCGGGCCATCGGTTCCGGAGGCAGGGCCCGCGCCCAGCGCGCCGTCCATCCCGCCATGCCCTCCAACACTTCCAGGGCCTGCTCGTTCTGGCAACAGGTGTGGACATCCAGCAGGCCGGCCAGGATCTTATGGATGGTGTACCAGGGCGCCCAGACCCGCGTCCCCGCCTTGAGCCGCTCGAAGAAAGAAGGCGGAAAGGCGCTCAGGTAGCCGCCGCCGTTGGCGCGCTGGCACTTCGCCAGTTCGCCGACAAGCAGCCCGGCGCGCTCGCGCAGCACGCTGTTGCCTTCGGTCGCGAACATCAGCGCGCAGGCCGAAAGAAAATGGCCCAGGAAGTGGCCGCGCACCTCGCAGTCGGGCCGCTCCCAGCCGCCCAGCGGGACGGCGCGCGAGCGCAGGCCGGCGTTCAGCCGGAAAGTATGCAGCAGGCGGTCCGGTTCGAGCGCTTCCAGGTAGCGGGCGTTCAGCGCGGCGTAGCGGTGGCAGTCCGGGTCGAGCACTTTCACGCGGCCGCGGGCGGCGGGCCGGATGGGGCCTGGCGCGGCGGCGGGCAGCAGCGCCGCGGCGGAGCCGATCAGGAAGCGGTGGCGGGTTCCCTCAAGCCGATTCATAACTCACACAATATACTGCCCGTGGACGCGATCCTGTAGGATGGTAGTTTAGCCCCCAAAAATGGACTGGAACAGTATCGATCTCAAGCAGACCGTCAACCTGCCGCGGACCTCCTTCAAGATGAAGGCCAACCTGCCGCAGACCGAGCCGGACCTGCTCGGACGGTGGGAGAAGGAAGACCTCTACGGCCAGATCCGCAGAGTGCGCGCCGGGCGCCCCACCTACGTCCTGCACGACGGCCCGCCCTACGCCAACGGAAACATCCACCTCGGCACGGCTTTCAACAAAATCATCAAGGATTTCATCGTGAAGTCCAAGACCATGGCCGGATACGATTCCCCCTACGTGCCCGGCTGGGATTGCCACGGCCTGCCCATCGAGATCAAGGTGGACAGCGAACTGGGCGCCCGCAAGGCGTCCATGGCGGCCGCCGAGATCCGCGCCGAGTGCCGCCGCTACGCCCAGCGTTGGGTGGAGGCGCAGCGCAAGGACTTCAAGCGCCTGGGCGTGTTCGGCCGCTGGGACGACCCCTACCTGACGATGACCGCCCACTACCAGTCGGTGATCGCGGGCGCCTTCGTCGAGTTTCTGGACCGCGGCTACGTGTACAAGGGATTGAAGCCGGTGCACTGGTGCATGAACGACCGCACCGCGCTGGCCGAGGCCGAGGTCGAGTACGAAAACCACAAGAGCCCGTCCATCTGGGTCCGCTTCCCGCTGGTGTCGGAAGCCGAGCGGATCGATCCGGCCCTGGCCGGGCGCCGCGTGTTCGCCCTGGTCTGGACCACCACGCCCTGGACCATCCCGGCCAACATGGCCATCGCCTATCACCCCAGGTTCGAGTACGCGGCGGTGGACGCCGGGGGTGAGGTCTACATCCTGGCGTCGGAGCTGGTGAAGGCCACGGCGGAGAAGACCGGCTGGAAGGACTACGAGATCGTCGCGCGCTTTCCGGGCGTCCGGCTGGAAGGCGCCGTCTTCCGCCACCCGTTCCTGGAGCGCGATTCGCGGGGCATCCTGGCCGATCACGTCACCCTGGAACAGGGCACCGGAGCGGTCCATACGGCGCCGGGACACGGCCTGGAGGACTACATCGTGGGCCGGCAGTACGGCATCGAGACCTATTGCCCCGTGGATGCGGCCGGCCGCTTCTTCCACGCTCCCGGAGCGGACGGGTGCCTGCCCGAGGAGTTGATCGGCAAGACCGTGTGGCAGGCGAACCCGATCGTGAACTCGATCCTGCGCTCCGCCGGGGCGCTGCTGGCCGAGGAGGAGATCGAGCACAGCTACCCGACCTGCTGGCGCTGTCACAAGCCCACCCTGTTCCGCGCTACCGAGCAGTGGTTCATCGGCATGGAGCGCAACGGTCTCCGGGAGCGCGCCCTGGAGGCCATCCGGAGAGTCAAATGGCTGCCCTCCTGGGGAGAAGAGCGCATCGGCAACATGATCGCCACCCGCCCGGACTGGTGCATCTCGCGCCAGCGCGTGTGGGGCGTGCCCATCATCGTGTTCTATTGCGAGGGCTGCCACGAGCCGCTCACCGACCGCAAGATCCTGGACGGTGTGGTGGAGCTGTTTCGCGAGCACACGGCGGACGTCTGGTACGAGCGTTCCGCGGCGGAGCTGCTGCCGCCCGGCACGCGCTGCCCGAGGTGCGGGGGCGGCGAATTCAGCAAGGAGTCCGACATCCTCGACGTGTGGTTCGATTCCGGCTCCAGCCACCTGGCGGTGTTGAACGAGGCCAACCAGTTGCCATGGCCCTCGGATCTCTACCTGGAAGGCGGCGATCAGTATCGCGGCTGGTTCCACAGCTCGCTGCTGGTGGGCGTCGGCATCAAGGGCGATTCCCCGTATCGCAACTGCGCCTGTAACGGATGGGCCCTGGACGGCGATGGCCGGGCCATGTCGAAGTCGCTGGGCAATGTCATCGAGCCGGAGAAGATCATCCGGCAGTACGGCGCCGAAGTGCTGCGACTTTGGACCGCGTCGGTGGAGTTCTACGAAGACGTGCGGATGTCGGACACCATCCTCACGAGGCTTTCGGAAGCCTACCGCAAGCTGCGCAACACCTTCCGGTACGCGTTGGGCAACCTGTCGGATTTCGATCCCGCCAGGGACGCGGTTCCGGGCGAGCGCCTGCTGGAGCTGGATCAGTGGGTCCTGAAGCGGGCGGCGGACCTGGTGCGGCGCTCCATGCAGTGGTACGAGGAGTTCGCGTTCCACAAGATCTACCACGCGGCGTATGACTTCGCGACGGTAGAGCTGAGCGCGATCTATTTCGACATTTTGAAGGACCGCCTGTACACGGCGGCGCCGCGGTCGCACGCCCGGCGCAGCGCCCAGACGGCGCTGTACCGCCTCAATCACGCCCTGGTGCGCCTGCTGGCTCCCATCCTCAGCTTCACTTGCGAGGAAGTGTGGAGCCACATGGGCGGGCAGGGCAGCGTGCATTTGCAGTTGTTCCCGAAGCCCGAGGAGCTGTGCGAGGGCATCCCGGACGCGCAGGGGAAACGCTGGGAGGACTGGGAACGTCTCATGGCAGTAAGGGGCGACGTTCTCAAGAGCCTTGAAGAGGCCCGCCGGGAAAAGCTGATCGGCGCGCCTCTGGAAGCCCGCGTGAAACTCACCGCCGACGGCGACCTTTTCCCGCTGCTGGAACGCTACGCGGGTGAACTGCCGGCTCTGTTCATCGTCTCCCAGGTGGTGCTGGAGCGCGGCGCGGAGCCCGGCGTTTCCGCCGCCGTGGAGCGGGCCGCGGGCACGAAATGCGAACGCTGCTGGAAGTACACCACCGACGTGGGCAGCCATCCCAACCTGCCGACTGTGTGCGCCGCGTGCGCCGGGGCGGTGGAGGAGATCGTGCGCGGATGAACCACCGCTTACGAGCGTTTCTGCTGGCCTGCGGCGTCTTTCTGGCGGACAGGCTGAGCAAGCTGTGGATTGAAGCGCGCGTCTCGGTCGAGGAAACCCATACGGTGATCCCCGGGTTCTTCGACATCGTGCACACCCGCAACCGGGGCGCGGCATTCGGCATGTTCTCGGACTCCCCGGACGGCTGGCGGGCGTTCTTCCTGCTGGGGGTATCGGCCGCCGCGCTGGTCCTGATCGCCGGCATGCTGTGGCGCGCATCGCGCCTGGACCGCGCCACGCGGGTGGGCCTGGCCCTGATTTTCGGCGGCGCCAGCGGCAACATCTTCGACCGGTTGGCGACCGGCACGGTCACCGATTTCCTGGACTTTTACCTGGGCAGCCTGCACTGGCCCGCGTTCAACCTGGCCGACAGCGCCATCGTGATCGGGTGTGGCCTGTTGCTTCTGGAGATGGTGAAGCCCAAGCGCCAGCCCGGCACGAACTGGAATGCTTCCTGAACTGTTTCATTTGCACGGCTTCTTTCTGCCGACCTACGGCTTTCTGGTGGCCCTTGCCTTCCTGGTTGCGCTGAGCGTGACGGTGAAGCTGGCGCGGCGCTCGGAGCTGGATTCGGAGGCGGTGCTGAACCTGGGGATCTACTGCGCGCTGGCCGGGATGGCGGGCGCCAAGCTGCTGATGTTGCTGCTGGACATCCCGTATTACCTCCAGAACCCGGGGCAGCTCTTCTCGTTCGCCACGCTGCAGGCGGGGGGCATCTTCTACGGCGGCCTGATCGCGGCCCTGGTCACGGCCGTGCTCTACATGCGCCGCAAGCGTTTGCCGCCGCTGGCCACCGCGGATGCCTTCGCGCCGGGCCTGGCGCTGGGTCATGCCATCGGACGCCTGGGCTGTTTCTCGGCGGGCTGCTGCTGGGGCGTGGAGACCCATCTGCCGTGGGCGGTTACCTTTAGCAATCCCCGGGCCAACGAGCTGGTGGGAGTGCCGCTGGAGGTTCCGCTGCACCCGACCCAGCTGTATGAAGCGGGCGCCGAGGCCGTCATCTTCGGAATCCTGCTATGGCGGTTCCGGGGACCTCACCGGCCGGGGGCGATCATCGGGCTGTACCTGCTGCTCTACTCGGCGGTGCGGTTCGCGGTAGAGTTCATCCGGGCGCATGACGGGCCCAATCCGTTCGGGGGCCCTCTCACGTCCTCGCAGTGGATCGCGCTGGGGCTGATGCTGCTGGTGGCGATCGTGTGGCGGCGTTCGCGGCAGCCGGCCGCGGAGCCCAGGCCGGTCCGGCTATCGCAGCGGTAGGCCCTTACTTGAAGCGCAGCGAGATCTTGCCGGAAGGCGTGGTGTAGATTAGCTCGAGGTCTTTCTGTTTCTGCTTGGCCTCGAGGGGGAAGTAGAGCAGGCCGGAGACGGGCTCGGCAGTCTTCTTTTCCGGCAGGATCTTCTCCTTGAGGACCTGCATGAGCGGATCCTCTTTGTCCTTGCCGCCCGAGTGGATGGTGGCCTGAGTGGTGCCGGAGGAACTGTTCCCGATGGCGCCGCCGTCGCCGCCCAGGCGCCCCGGCCGTCCGGCCGGGTAGCCGCCCCAGACCGGTCCGGCATTCTCCGCCATGACGCCCTGGGAGCCTCCCTCTTCGCTCAGGACCAGCACGCCCTTGCCGGCGATCTGGCTGGGCGCAAAGGGTGTGGTCCGTTCCCCGTTCTTGTCGGTGCGCAGGACGAAATCGTCGTGGCGGACGGCCAGGGGATCGCTGCCCCTGGGAGTGACCTTTACGCCGAGAACGATGTAGTAGCCCTCGAGGTCGGAACCGAGGACCTGTTTCACGGCTTCCTTGCCCAGGTACAGGGTAGCCTCGAGGTCCACCGACGCGTTGGAACCGCGTACTACCACCGGGCTTTTCGGGGCGCCGGACAGTGTGAATGCGCACGCCAGCGCGACTCCCAGGATGCGAGACAGCATGGCCATCCTTTCCTGTTAGCATTATACCGCCGGGCCCAGGCTGGCTTGATTCCCAGGGAGGCTTGGGCTAGAGGCGCTGGCAGCGGGGGCAGAAGTGGGTGCCGCGCTGGGCCACCAGGATGCGGCGGATGGCGGCGCCGCAGCGCACGCAGGGCAGGCCGGTCTTCTGGTAGACGCGGTGCCAGTTCTGAAACTCACCCGGCCGACCCTCGGCGTCGACGTAGTCGGCGATGGAGGAGCCGCCCGAGCCGATGGACTCCAGCAGCACCTCGCGCATGGCCTGGTAGAGGCGCAGGGCCCGTTCCCGGCGGATGCGAGAGGCGATGGCGCGGGGGTGGATGCGGGCGCGGAAGAGCGCCTCGTCGGAATAGATGTTGCCCATCCCGCGCAGGAACTTCTGGTTGAGGAGCAGCGGCTTCACCATGGACCTGTGAGCGCGCAGGCGGGAAAGGAACTCCTCGGGGGGGATCGACAGGGCGTCCGGGCCGAGCGCGGCGACACGAGCGGGCAGGTGCGGGCTCACTTCGATCCGTCCGAACTGGCGCACGTCGTCATAGATCAGGACGCCGCGGTCCAGGCAGAAGCGGGCGCGGGTGTAGGGGCCGGGCGGCTGGTCCAGCAGCAGCTTGCCGGTCATGCCCAGGTGCACGGTGAGGTACAGGCCGTCCAGATCGATGAGGATGAACTTGCCGTGCCGGGTGACGCCGCGCACGGTACGCCCGGCGAGAGCCTCGCTCATCTTTCGGGGGCTGCCGCACAGGATGCGGCGCACAAGGAATTCGGCCGCCAGGATGCGCCGTCCGGGCAGGTGCGGCGCGAGCTTGCGGACCACGGTTTCCACTTCCGGCAGTTCAGGCACGGGATTCCGGGACCCAAAGCAGGATGTCGCCGCCCTCGTTTTTCACCTGGTAGCAGGGGATACGCTGGGCGCGGTCGTGCACGCATTCGCCGGTGCGGCAGTCCCATTCCCAGGCGTGCCAGGGGCATTCGATGTGATGCCCGTGCAGGCTGCCCTGGCCGAGCGGGCCATCGCGGTGGGGGCAGACGCCCGAGACGGCGTGCAGCTTTCCCTCGACGTTACAGACGATGTAGGAGTCCTCGCCGAGGGTCACCTCGAGCATGCAGCCGGGCGGCAGATCCGTAATTGACCCCACTCTGACCAAAGGCATATCTTCAGTAAAGTGAAACCTTCCAGGACTGTCAATGTCGGGGTGCTCCTATGGCTGCTGGCGGCAGGGCTGGCGCTGGCCGGCTGCCGGGGGAGCGGGAAGCGGGTGGTGGGGGTGGTCCCCAAAGGGGCCAACCACATTTTCTGGCAGACGGTGCATGCCGGGGCGATCAAGGCCGCCCAGGAGTACGGGTTCGAGATCGAGTGGAACGCGCCGGCCCTGGAGGTGGATTCCAGCCGCCAGATCGAGATTGTCGAATCCATGGTGAACCGCCGGCTGGCCGGCATCGTGCTGGCGCCGGTGGATAAGCAGGCCCTGGTGGGTGTGGTGGAACGGGCCGCGCGGGAGGGCATTCCGGTGTCGATTTTCGATTCGGCGATAGACACCGAGAGGCGCATCGCTTACGTGGCCACGGACAACGCCGAGGCGGGACGCATGGCGGCCCGGCGTCTGGGCGAGGTGCTGGGCGGCCGGGGCAAAGTGGCGGTGATCGGTTTCATGCCGGGCAGCGCATCGACCATGGAGCGGGAATCGGGATTTCAGGACGAGATCCGCAAGCTGTACCCGCAGATCCGGATCGTGTCGGTGCAGTACGGCATGGCGGACCGCGCCAAAGCGATGGCGGTGACCGAGAACGTGCTGACGGCGCACCCCGACCTGGCGGGCCTGTTCGCCGACAACGAGTCGAGTTCCGCGGGCGCGGCGCAGGCACTCAAGTCGCGCGGGGCGAAAGGGTTAAGCTGGTGGCCTTCGACGCCTCGGAGCAGCTGCTGGCCGACCTGCGCGGCGGCGTCATCGACTCGATCGTGGTGCAGAACCCGTTCCGGATGGGGTACGAGAGCACCCGCGCGGTGGGGCTGCATCTGGTGGGACGGCAGCCGCCCCGCAGCCTGGACTCGGGCTCGGCGCTGGTGCGGCGGGAGGATCTGGAGCGTCCCGAGATCAAGCAACTGCTGTTTCCGGAGATCGGGAAGTACCTGCGATAGGGAGAACGAAATCATGCAAATGAACCGGCGCGATTTTCTCCACACCGGCAGCGGCTTGCTGGCGGGAGCGGGAAGCCTGAAGGCCATGCCGGCGAGCGAGCGCATCACGGTGGGGATGATCGGAGCGGGCGCGCGCGCCCACGAGCTGATGCAGGCCATCCAGCAAAACCCGGGCGCGGAGATCGTGGCGGTGGTGGACGCCTACAGGGGGCGGGTGGAGCGCGCGGTCGAGCGAACCGGCGGGCGCGCCAGGGCGTTCAGGAACTACCAGGAGATCCTGGCGGACAAAGGCGTGGACGCGGTGGTGATCGCCACGCCGGACCACTGGCACCAGCGCATGATCCTGGACGCGCTGCGGGCGGGCAAGGACGTGTACTGCGAGAAGCCGATGACCTACCGCTCGCAGGAAGGCAAGGAGATCATGCGGGCGGCGGGCGAGACCCGCCGCATCGTGCAGGTGGGCAGCCAGGGGGTGAGCTGGGACCTGACCGCCAAGGCCAGGGAGATCATCCGCAGCGGCCGGCTGGGGAAGATCACGCTGATTCGGGCGGCCTTCAACCGCAACACGGCTTCCGGGGCCTGGATCTACCCGATCCCTCCGGATGCTTCGCCCCAGACGGTGGACTGGGAGGCGTTTCTGGGGCCGGCGCCGAAGCGGCCCTTCAGCCTGGAGCGCTTCTTCCGCTGGCGCTGCTACGAGGATTATTCGGGCGGCATCGCCACCGACCTGTTCGTGCACCTGTGCACCAGCATTCATTTCCTGATGGACGCCAACATGCCGTCCTGGGGCATGGCGATGGGCCAGTTGTACCGCTGGAAGGAAAGCCGGGAAGTGCCCGATACCTTGAACGCCCTGCTGGAATATCCGGAAGGGTTCGCGGTGAACCTGAGCTCGACGTTCAACAATCAGCTGGCGGCGGAGGGCGGGCTGCAATTCCTGGGGACCGAGGGGACGCTGGTGATGGGCGGGACGCTGACCTTCCATCCCGAGCACGTCTTCGAGGACAACCGCTGGATCGTGGAGAGCTGGCCGAAAGCGCTGGAAGAGGCGTACTACAAGGAACCCAAGGTGATCGCGGCTGAAGTGGAGGCGGCGCGCAAGCCCAGGGCGGCGCCGGAGACTTTCCAGGCTTCGGGACCGGAACCGACCACGGCTCACTTCGCGCGTTTCTTCGAAGCCGTGCGGACCCGCAAGCCGTCCTGGGAAGACCCGGCCGCCGGGCACCGGGCCGCGGCGTGCGCGCACCTGATCAACCTCTCCGCCAGGCGCCGGCGCCCGGTGGAGTGGGACTTCGGCAAGGACGACATCAAGAGCTGATCCCGGCCGCGGTTCGGTGCGCGGGCATGATTTTCAAGGGAAGGATGGTTTCCGCCGATAGGTCTTCCAGGAGCGGATGTGAAGACCACGGTATTGGTTTGCGAACGGCAGCCGATCGTCATTGAGGGCCTCAAGCGGGTGCTGGAGCGCAGCGAGGACCTGGTGCTGGCCGGGGAGACCTTGCGGGTTCAGGAGGTTCCCGAACTGGCCGGGGCGCTGCGGCCGGATGTGCTGCTGCTGGACCAGGTATTCGGCCCGCACTTGACTCTCGACCTGGTTCCCCGGATCCATGCCAGTTGCGAGGCGACCCGGACGGTGCTGTGGGTGAACGGGATGAACGAGGGCGAGTCGTTCCGCGTCCTGCAGGCCGGCGCGCGGGGTATTTTGAAGAAGACCGCGCCGGTGGAATCCATTCTGGAGTGCCTGCGCGCCGTGGCGCAAGGCACTATCTGGATCGAGCACGACATTTCCAACCAGGTGGCCGGCTTTCTGAATGACAGCGAAAAGCCGCGCCTGACCGCCCGGGAGCGGCAGATCGCCGAACTGGCCTGCCGGGGGTTGAAGAACCGGGAGATCGCCGAGCGGCTGCTGATCACCGTCGGGACGGTGAAGGTTCACTTGATGCACATCTTCGAGAAAGCCGGGGTTCACGACCGGTTTGAACTGGCGCTGCAGGCAAGCACGAAGCTGGGCCTTCGCCTTGAGGAAGAGGGGGCCGGCGGGCCGGAGGAGCCTGGCCGTGCCATCCCGGGGTGGCCGGGCGGCAACGCGGCGTTCTAGGAAAGTCAACTCTCGCAATTCCTGCCTTCTTTTGTTTTCAATCACTTCCTGGGTTCGTTCTTACCCCCTTTGTCCCGCCCGTCAGCCGGGGTGCCGGAATCTGCCGGGCGCCCCGTACCGGCCGGCAGGGTGCATACCGGCGCGAAGGCGCGGGCGGATCATCGAATTCGATGTCCGATCACCGTTTCCGGTGTAGCACGGCGGCGCGGGGGGTTCTTTCAGGCCGGGGAGGGGAGACGGGCGGGGCCGGCCCGTCTCCGCTCCCGCGATGTCCAAGTCCGAATCCCACTTTGAGGAATGCCGCGGGGAGATTCGAGTGGAACTGCGGCCTTACCGTTACGGCTTACGGCTTGCTCACCGTGGCCTCCGGGCCTGCCTCGTTGTCGGAAGGGTTGTAGGTCAGCGTCGTATGCGTCACTCCTGTAACGGTGAACTTCACGCTGCTTGTTGTCTTCCTGATGCCGCCTTTTGTCACGCTGCAGGTACCCGCCGCGGTGGTGGTACAGGATGCCGTTCCCGAGGCGCCATTTGACCAGGATCCATTTACCGTGGCGCCGGTCACGACTCCGTGACTTTCATTGTGGATGGTGACCTTCACGGTGGCTGTCCAGGAGTTCTTCTGATTGCTTCCCGAGCCGTCAAGGGCGTTGATGTGCATGGTTCCCGGCGGGGGAGCCGTCACTGTCACGTACTTCTCGGCCGTTGCGGTTGCGTTGCTGTTGTCGGTTACAGTCAGGGTTGCGGTGTAAGTGCCGGCGGCAGCATAGGTATGGCTTGCCGTTACTCCGGCGCCGGTGCCCAGGTCCCCGAAGTTCCAGGCGTAACTGCTGATGGTGCCGTCCGGATCGGAGGACCCCGAGCCGTTGAAGTCGCAGGTGAGGCCCGAGCAAGTGAACGTGAAGGACGCGACGGGCGGCTCGTTCACGTTATCGACGATAACTGCGTTGCTGTCGGTGGCGGCCAGGCTTCCGCTATCCGTGGCACGGGCAGTGATCGTGTGGTTACCGTCGGAGCCTGCCAAACTGTCCCAGACCGCCTCGTACTTTCCCGTGCCGGAATTGTAGACAGCGCTCTGCCAGTCGCCGCCGTCCACCTGCCACTGCACGGTCAAGGTTCCGGCAGCATCCTGAGCGTCACTGGCGCTGATCGAGATCGGGACGGATCCGGAAACGATGGCTCCGCTGGCGGGGCTTTCGATGTTGACCGCCGGCGCAGTATTGCCGGCGCACTCTGCGGGGAGGCTGAACGATTCGGTTACCCTCCAGGTGATGAAGCTGAGGAAGCCGGTGCATGAGCCGGAGGCGCCCACGCCGACACCGAAATCCGCGAACGCCTTCCAGATGTGGCACTGATGGCCCAGTCCGCGATTCACGGCCGACTGCACAATCCCGTTGCGCATGTCCTCGAAGCGCGGGCCGGCCGGGATGTAGTTCATACCGTCGACGAAGTAATCCCACAGCAGGTCGAGACTGATGTTGTTGGCCTGGAAGTACTCACGCGCCCGCCACATGATGGCGGCGAACAGTTCTCCGTTGGCGTGGACCGAGCTGCCCGACAGATCGGCATAAGTCAGCGGATAGCCCGTGTAGGCATACCGCCGGATCCCCACGGCTTTGTTGAAGGAGTACTCCCCAACCACGTCGTCGCCGTTCATCCAGATGGAAAGCGCGTCGCTTGCGCCCTCGCCGACGGCGCCGGACATGCAGCCGGACATGCTGCCGATCATTCTCCAGGTCAGCCCGTGGCCGTACTCGTGATAGACGATGTCCGTATCCACGTCCCCGTCGCGGTTGGGCGTGGTGTAAGTCCACAAATACATCTGCATGCGCGGGCTGCTGCCGTCGGAGGGCGTGGAGAAGTTGGCATTGTTGGTGCCGCTGCCGTCCTGCGCCTCCGCGTTGAGCGAATCATTGCCCAGGCCGCCTTTGCCGAAGTTGTTCTGCTGGAAGTTGCCGGCGGCCTCGATGAAACCGTGCGTGTACAGCTTGTCGTGAATCACATTACCGGCCCAGAATAGGTTCTGAACGGCCACCTGCTGGTTCACGGCCAGGGTTGGCGACTGAGCGAGCTGGGCCGCTGCCGTGAAATTGCCGTCCGTGATGGCGGCGCCCGCGGGATCCGGCGAGTTGTTCTGGTCCCTATCGAGGTAGGCGTACACGTTGTTGCCGGAAAGCCGGTACTGGCTCTGCGCGCCGGCGGTCCGGCCGTCGGCCGACACCCATCCGTTGGGAGACGCGGCCGAGGGTCCTGGCCCGGCGACGATGGTCTGCGGAGTTCCAATGCTGCCGCCGAGGGTGACGACCGGGTGCTCCACAAAAATGTTGTAGGACTCGTTTGCGGTGCGCAGCTCGGACTGCAGAACCCGCCCCAATCCGCCGACCAGGGTGTGGTGAAGCTGGTTGCCGGCCGCGGTCCAGGTTTCGACCAGCCAGCCTTCCTGCATCGCGCCGCCCGCGAACGGCAGCAGGACGCGGGTGACGGTGGGGTCCCTATGGAAAAACGCATCGGAGGAGGCAAAACGGGTGGTGTTCCGGTCCAGGCCGGCAGGGCGGAAGCGAAACGCGCGGCCCGGGTAGAGCGCTCCGGCGGCAGCCTCCAGAGCAGCCAGAGGGGTCACTGCGGAGCCGGAGACCGGCGGCGCCGGATCCGGCAGAAGCTCCACGATGTGCACCAGCTCGTTGCGGGGGTTTACGGTCGCTTTGACATAAGCGCCGTATACATCGACGCCGTTCACTGCCTGATGAAACCGCAGGTGCGTCAGGCCGGTACGCGGGTCGGTGGACTCGGAATCCAACATCAGGGTATCGACGGCGGCTTGAGGGCGGTTCTGCCCGCGCAGGAACGCCGCCACGGCCGCTGCCGGCGAGGCGCCGGCGGAAGAGAGCGCCTGCCCTCGGGAGGCGGCGGCCACCCTGGCGCCCGCTGCCGTCAAGTCAATCAGTTGCTCCGGGGCCGGTTGCCCCGGCAGAAGCGAACCCGTCAGCGAGATAGCGACGGCAAAGCACAAGGTCTTGCATATTCCGGCTAACATCAATCCTCTTTTCCGGCCGCTGAGGCCGATCGCATTGTAAAGATCACCTCAGAGTAGAGGAACGGCATAGAGGAATACGAGACCTGAAGATCTCCAACTGTACCGTTACCGCTGGTACGGAATAGCAGCGGGACCACGGTGCAGACTGCCGCCCACTGTTGCCGTTCGGCCGGACCGCCGATCAAGGTGATTTGGCGGTCGATCCTTGCACGTCAGGCGCGGCGGGGCGGCGCCGCCGGCTGTGGCCGGCGCCGGCGGATTGGGTGTTCCTGAGCCTTGTGTTCTGGCTTTTCGCCAGCGGGAGCGGCTGGACGGTATTGCTGGGCGACGGCGACACCGGCTGGCACATCCGCACCGGCGATTTCATTCTCGAGCAGGGCAGGGTGCCGTCGCGCGATATCTTCTCGTTCTCCCGACCGGACCAGCCGTGGTTCGCCTGGGAGTGGCTGGCCGACCTGATCTTCGCCCTGCTGCACCGGCTGCTGGGGTTGAAGGGAGTGGTGCTGCTGGCGGGCGTGACGATTGCGGCGGCCTACACGGCGCTGTTCCGCTACTCGGTCTGGCGGGGCGCCAACGTGCCGGCGGCGCTGCTGCTGACGCTGATGGCGGCCAGCGCCGGGGCGGTGCATTTTCTGGCCCGGCCGCACGTCTTCACCTTTCTGCTGCTGCCGGTTTCGCTGTGGCTTCTGGAGCGGGACGAACAGTCGCCGGGGCCCGCGGTGTGGCTGCTGATCCCGCTGACGGTGTTGTGGGTCAACCTGCACGGCGGGTTCCTGGCGCTGCCGGTCTGCCTGGCGGTAGGGGCCGGGGCGGCGGCGGCGCGAGCCTGGAGGGACGGCACGGCGCCTCTGCGGGACAGGGCGAAGCGGTGGGGGCTGCTGCTGGCCGGCTGCCTGCTGGCCACCCTGGCGAACCCGTACGGCTGGCGTCTGCACGGGCACGCGGCGGGGTACCTGAGCTCGGGGTGGATCCGGGGGGCCGTGGAGGAGTTCCAATCGCCCAAGTTCCGCTCGGAGAGCATGGCGCAATTCGAGGTCATGCTGCTGGGCGGGCTGTGCCTGGCGGCGGTGCTGGCGCGGCGCGGCGACTGGTACCGGGCGGGGCTGACGCTGGTGTGGGCGCACGCGGCGCTGACTTCCGTGCGGCATGTTCCGCTGTACGCCCTGGTGGCGGCTCCGCTCCTGGCGCGGGAAGCGAGCGCGTGGTGGGAGCGTGTCAGCGCGGGCCGTCCGGCGTGCACGGTTCTCGGCGCGCTGGGCGGATGGGTGCGGGACGTGTCGCGGCTGCGGGGCGGAATTTCGGCGTGGACGATGACGGCTCCGCTGTTGCTGCTGGCCGGGCCGGGGAACTGGCCGGTGGACTTTCCGGAGATCAAGTTTCCGGTGCGGGCGGTGGAGGCGGTGGAACGGTCCGGCGCGCAGCGGCTGTTCACTTCGGATGAATGGGGCGATTACCTGATCTACCGGCGGTATCCACGGGGCAGGGTGTTCATCGACGGGCGCAGCGACTTCTACGGGCCGGGGGTGGGCAACGACTACATCAAGCTGATGCAGGGGCACTGGGAGTGGCGGCGGTTGATGGAGAAGTACGGGTTCGATGCGGCACTGGTGCCGGTGGGATGGCCGCTGGCGGAACTGTTGAAGCGCGAGCCGGGCTGGCGGCTGCGGTACGACGACGGGCGGGCGGTGTGGCTGGAGAGGGTTTCGGGGACAGGCAGCGAAACTCCCGGATAGAGCCCGGGAGTTTCGTGCCAGTCCCCCGCAAGGGGGGAGGGGCCGGAGAGGGTTTCGGGGACAGGCAGAGTAACTCCCGGATCGAGGCCGCGAGTTTCGTGCCAGTCCCCCCGGCGGGCGGGCTCCTAAACAAAACCGGGGTTTCCGCCGAATGAGCTTGGGGAGAAGCGACGGGTGACCAGGATCAGCGTATCGCGAGACCGGAGACGGAAGCGGGAAAAGCGGCCGGAGGGCTGGCGGCTGGCGTC
>JADZAF010000039.1 GCA_020852755.1 Bryobacterales bacterium | reverse complement strand
GCTTGCGCGCTTTCAGAACCATTTCCGAACGCAACACGTACCGGCACTCGGCGAGGATGAAGCCTTCTTTGCGAAGCAGGCCGGTAACCTGGTCCACTGTGCTCTCCCGGGTGGGACGGCGGTCCGGTACGATCTTGATGAATGTACGCTCGAACCAGCGCCACGCCCGCCGGCTGTGATCAGGCGCATTTACAACCAGCACCCCGCCCGGTCGCAGCACCCGCCGCATCTCCGCCAGCACCGGGCTGCTGATCTCTTCCGAGCAGATGACGCTGGAAAAACTGCTGTCCCGGAACGGGAGCACCGCCCCGGAAGCCTGCACCAGTCGCTCCCGCCGCTGGCTCAGCCAGCGGAGCTTGGAGGGGACGGAATCCGACCCTACGGCGTCCGGCAGCTCGAAGATCGCATGGCTTGAACCGCAGCCCGCATTCAACACCCCTCGCCGGTCCTCCAGCAGGGAAAGCAGCGTCCTCGTCCTCGATCTGTGCCAGTAGCGGAGCATCGGAATCAGGCTTCGGGAGGCCAGCAGGTCGTAATCCCCGGCGTCGCGCGTATGGCGCAGTCGCAGCATCCGGGCGAGGGTCTTCAGATAGGCCCAGCCGAACTTGATCAGCCGCGCGTGCGAGCGGCCCGCCCCGCGCGGCATGTACCGGAAGGGGACTTCCAGAATGCGCCAGCCCTGGTTGTAGATCTTGATCAGGATCTCTTCCAGCACGTCGAAATCCCGCGACCGCAGCCGCAGATCGGCCAGGATATCCCGCCGGTACATGCGGAAGCCGCTGGAAAGATCCTGGAGCGGCAGGACCAGCACCCGGCTGTAGACCACGTTCAGGACGCGGCTCAGCAGCCGCCGGAACCGGCCCATTTCCGCCGTTCCTCCGGGTATGTAGCGTGACGCGATCAGCATGTGAGCGTCGTGGCGCCGGGCCCAGAACTCCTGGATGAAGAGCGGGCGGTGCGACAGGTCGGCGTCCATCGTGATCACGAAGGGCGCCCGGGCGGCCGCAAACCCGGCGATCAAAGCCCCGCCGTAGCCCCGCTCCTGCTGCTGTACAACGGTGGCGCCCTGGGTCCGGGCGGCCTCGGCGGTGCCGTCCCGGGAACCGCCGTCCACCACGATGACTTCGGCCCGCACACCCAGGCGGCTGAAAGTGTCGTGGAGCGCCGGAAGCAGCAGTTCCAGATTCTCCCGCTCGTTCAGGGCGGGAACCACCACCGAAACCTCTGGTAAGGGGGTCGACATGAGACGCCGGGCTCAGCCACGCATGGTAGCACAGCGGCGCGTTCAACCCCGCTTAGCCGGGCAGCCCGCTCGTGTGTTACACTCGCCTGCCGGTTCCAGGTTATCTCATGACTCATTACACCAAGCTGATTCCCGCCGCGGCGATGCTACTGGCCCTGCCCCTCGGGCAGGCTCAGGCCCCACTTACCTCCCCGGAGAAGTTCTTCGGATTCCAGCTGGGCAGCGACAGGAAAGTCGCCCGTTGGGACAGGATTGTCGAATACTACAAGCTGCTGGAACGCGAGAGCGAAGGCCGGTTGAAAGTAGTGAACATGGGTCCCTCCACCATGGGCAACCCGTTTCTCCTGGTGATCGTCTCCTCGGCGGACAACCTGGCCCGGCTGGACCGCCTGCGCGAGGTGAACCGCAAGCTGAGCGACCCGCGCGGCCTGTCGGAAGCCGAGGCCGGCCGGCTGGCGGCGGAAGGCAGGGCCGTCATCTGCCAGTCCATGAGCCTGCACGCCAGCGAGATCGGCGGCGTGCAGATGGCTCCGGAACTCGCCCACGATCTGCTCTCCCGGACCGACGAGGAGGCCCGGCGCATCCTGGACAACGTCATCTTCCTGCTGGTGCCGTCGTTCAACCCGGACGGCCAGATCATGGTCACCGACTGGTACCTGAAGAACCTGGGCACGGAATTCGAAGGGGGCGACCTTCCCTGGCTTTATCACAAGTACGCCGGCCACGATAATAACCGCGACGCCTTTCAGACCAATTTGGTGGAATCCCGGTACATGGCGAAGATCCTGTTCCGCGACTGGATCCCCCAGGCTTACGTGGACCACCACCACATGGGCAGTTACGGCGCCCGGCTTTACGTGCCGCCCTACGCCGAGCCTATCCGCCCTCACGCCGACCCGTTGGTATGGCGGGAAATGAGCTGGTACGGGGCGCACATCGCCTACAAGGAAGAGGAGGCCGGGCATTCGGGCATCATCAACATGGCCCAGTTTTCCGGGTGGGGCCACTTCGGCTTCCACTGGATTACCCCCTTTCACAACATCGCGGGCATGCTGACGGAGTCGGCCAGCGCCAAGCTCGCCACCCCCATCCTGATTCACCCCCACCAGCTCAAGGGAGGCACCCGGGGCCTGCCCGACTACGAGCCCCAGACGACCTTCCCCAACCCCTGGCCGGGCGGCTGGTGGCGGCTGCGCGACATCGTGGAGCGGCAGAAGGTGTCGGCCTGGGCGATCCTCGACCTGGCGGCGCGCAACCGTGAAACCGTGCTCTGGAATGCCTTCCGGAAAGCCCGGCGCCAGACCGAGCGCGGCGCGGCGGGCAGCCCGGCGGCCTACGTGATTCCGGCATCCCAGCACGACCCGCTGACGGCCGCCAAGCTGGTGAACAAGCTGCTGCTACAGGGCATCGAAGTCAAGCAGGCCCTGCGCGCCTTCGTGACCGCCGACGGCCGGACCTACCCGGCGGGCTCCTGGGTGGTTTCGCCGGCTCAGCCCAAGATGGGCGTGATCCGCTACCTGCTGGGCCGGACGCGCTACCCGGATAACGAGTGGACCCGGGCCCGGGACGGCACGCCCATGCGACCCTACGACATGGCCACCGATACGATGTTCGAATTCATGGGCGTGCGCGTGGACGAGGCCGGGCAGGTACCCCTCGCCGGTCTGCGTACCCTGAGCGAAGAGGTTCCCGCCGCGGGCACGGTCTCCGGCTCAGGGACGGATCACTCCTTCGACGGCCGGCTCAACGACAGCTTCCGGGCGCTGAACCGCCTGCTCGACAAAGGCATTGCCGTCCGGCGCGTGGATAGGGGCGCCCAGGGCCTGCGCCCCGGCGACTTCCTGGTCTCCGGCGCACCCCGCGACCTGCTCAGTTCCATTGCGCGGGATACCGGCGTGAGCTTCACCGGCCTGCAGCAGGAGGTCCGGCAAGGCGTTCACGAGGTGAAGCGCCTCCGCCTCGGCATGTACCAGCGCTACTGGGGCGGCAACATCGATGAAGGATGGACCCGGCTCCTGCTCGAGCAGTTCCATTTCCCCTACACCAGCCTGATGGATGCCGAAATCAGGAAGGGCAATCTGGGGGAGAAATACGATGCCATCATCCTGCCGGAGGATTCCACCCGCCGGATAACGGGTGAGAAGGACAAGGAGCCCGACCGCAGCGCGGAAGCCTATCCGCCGGAATACCGCAGCGGCATCGGCGCCGAGGGTGTGACCGCTCTCAAGACCTTCGTGGAAAAAGGAGGGACGCTCATCACGCTGGGAGGGGCGGCCGGCTTCGCCATCGAGAAGCTCGAACTGAGCCTTCGCAACGTAACAGCCGGGGTGAGCCCGAAGGAATTCTGGTGTCCGGGCTCCACTCTGAGGGCCGCTTTCGATAACGCCAATCCGCTGGGCTACGGGATGCCGCCGGAAGGCTTGCTGCTCTACCTGGCCGGCAATCCGGCTTTCGAGATCCTTCCCGGCCAGCACAACGACCGCTACCAGGTGATCGCACGCTACGCCGGCCGCGATCTGCTGGAGAGCGGCTGGCTCGTGGGCGAGAAGATCCTGGCCGGGAAGGCAGCCGTTGTCGCCGCCCGCTACGGCCAGGGACGCGTGATCCTGCTTGGCGCGCGCGCCCAGCACCGCGCCCAGACGCACGGCGCCTTCAAGCTGTTCTTCAATGCACTGATCCGTTGACCCCGGCGCCGGTCAGAAGCGCGACTTGCCGCGGATCAGGCGAAGCACAGGGCCTCCGGCCCCCCAGATCAGAAAGAACACGCACAGGGTGCCGGTCACCAGGTAGAACAGGTTGCCGCCTGGCCCGCCGAAGGGCGGCAGCAACCCGGCCACCAGGCCGATCAGAAGTCCGATTCCATGCCAATACCAACGGCGAGCGCCCGCCACCAGCAGCAGCAGAATGGCCGCAAGCCCGGCAACCGCGTACGAGAAGAGCAACCATTGCGTCGACAAGTCGGTGACCTCTCTCCCATAAAACCACACCTGGCTCCGAAAGCAGCAGTAGTATCATTGACACGTAAAGGGGTCCACCTGCCATGACTCGATCCTCCCGCCGCGGATTCTTCAGACATCTGGGGTCCGCCGCCGCCGTGTCCTCCATTGCCGAGTTTCGATCCTTGCTGGCCGCCGCGCCGGAAGGCGAAGCGTACTGGACGGCCGTTCGCCGCCAGTTCGCCTTCGACGAAGAACGCGTGCCGATGAACGCCGCCAACCTCTGCCCCTCGCCCAAGGTCGTGGCGGACCGGCTGGTGGAGGTGACCCGGGATATCGACCGGGACTGCTCCTCGCAGAACCGGGCCAAGTTCACGAAGCTGCTGGAGGAGACGCGCGGCAAGGTCGCCGCACAACTGGGAGTTTCGCCCGGCGAGATCGCCCTGGTGCGTAATACCAGCGAGGCCAACAACACGATCAATAACGGCTTCCCATTGAAAACCGGCGACGAGGTGATCGTCTGGGATCAGAACCACCCGACCAACCTGGTGGCCTGGGATGTCCGGGCGGCCCGATATGGGATCGCCGTGCGGCGGGTCGGTACGCCGCCGGACCCGAGCGGGCCGGAGGAACTTCTGAATGCCTTCGAGCGCGCTTTCACCCCGCGCACGCGCCTGCTGGCCATCACCCATGTTTCCAACACCACAGGGGTCCGTTTGCCCGTGCGGGAGTTGTGCCGCCTGGCCCACCGCCGCGGCGTTTTCGTCCATCTCGACGGCGCGCAAACGTGGGGCGCTTTGCACGTCAATCTCCGCGAGCTGGACTGCGACTCCTACAGCGCCAGCGCCCACAAGTGGTTTGTCGGGCCCCGGGAAGCGGGGCTGCTGTACGTCCGGCAGGATCGGATCGCCGGGATCTGGCCGAACACGGTGGCCCCGGGCTGGGGGGACGACGCCGATACCGACCTGCCGGGCGCCCGCAAGTTCGAATCGCTCGGGCAGCGTGACGATGCCTGCCTGGCCGCCGTGGGAGCCGCCGCGGACTTTCACCAGGCCCTCGGGCCGGAACGGGTGGAAGCGCGGGTGCTCGCCTTGGCGAGGTCGTTGAAGGAACGCCTCCAGGAGGCCGGCGCCCGGCTGCTGACCCCTCTCCGGCCCGACCTCAGCGGCGGTGTCTGCGTGGTGGCCATGCGTCCGGAAGACGCCAAACGTGCGGTAGACCGTCTCTACCGCGAATTCGGGATCGCCGGCGCGGCGAGCGGCGGCCTGCGCCTCTGCCCGCACATCTACAACACCCACGAGCACCTGGCCCGCGCCGTCTCCGGAGTTGCCAGACTCGCTCGGTTTGGGTGACCGGCTACGTAACCCCCAAACTCCCGTAACTCGTTGCGCTGCGGAGTTTGGGGGTTATGTAGCCTGTCACCGAAACCCGTTCAGGAAGGGGTAGCTGGCGACCAGGGCGTCCATGTTCATCTCGACGTAGTAGTTCTTCACCCCGCCCGTCCTGGCGGCCGCGAACAGCCTCTTCCAGTCGATCGCGCCCTGACCTACCGGTACCGATCGCTTCTCCGCCGCCGACCAGTCGGCCAGATGCAGGGAGCTGAAGCGGCCGGGATACTTCTCCATGAAGTCCGCCGCGTGGTATCCGAGGCTGACCACGGCCACCTGAAACTGCATCTTCACCAGCTTCGGGTCGAACTCGCTCATCAGCTTGTCGTACACCAGCACGCCGTCCATCACCTTGAATTCAGTGTTGTGATTGTGGAAGCCGAGCTGCATTCCGGCCTTGCGAACGCGCTCGCCTACGGGGTTCAGTTCCGCCGCCGCCCGGGCCCATTCCGCCAGGCTGGCGTCCTGCCGGAGGCCGAAGCTCGACAGCACCATGTGCTTCAAGCCTAATTCCCGGGCATAGGCGATGCGCTCGTCCAGGCTCTCCTTCAACTCCCGGGCCGTGTAGTGGCAGCTTTCGCAGCGCAGGCCCGCCGCCCGGATCCCCTTCCGGATCTCCGCCGCCGGCTTTGCGGCCAGCGGCGCGAAGCCCGCCTTCTCGTAGCCGGGAGGCGAGCACATCTCCACGCTGCGATAGCCAATGGCCGCGATCTGCTTCAGCGTGCCCTCGAAATCCTTGCCCAGCGCCTCCCGGACCGGGTAAACCTGAAAGCCGACGGGCAATCCGAGCGGAGCGGCTTTCACGGCGGGCGCAAGGCCGGCCAAACCCAGGCGGGCGAAATCTCTTCTCGTAATGCGATTCATGCGGATGCGGGCTCCCAACCCTTACGGTATTCGCGAGACAGATACTTGTTCGCTTCCGGGATGTTCGTGATGCTCATGCTCTGGGCGTCGTAGACCAGCCTGCGGCCGGTTCTGAGCGCGACGGCCCACAAGTTGACGGCTTCGGAAATCGGCCAGGCATTCAGAAAGCTTCCGGGCGACTGCCGGCCGCCGCGGCAGGCCGCTACCCACTGGCGCATGCCTGCGGAGAGTTCGCCCGTTTCGCGCTGCCTTCGCCGCGAGGGTGCTTCCGGCGCCGCCTGGCCGCGCATACGCCGCTCGGGGATCAGCCGCGGGTTCTCGACCCGGAAGCCGGCCAGGATCTTGCCCTTGTCTCCGACAAACAGCATGGCCTCGGCCGGAAACTCCTTGCCGTCCTCTTCCATCTCTTCCGGCAGCGGCGGCCGCATGCCGCCATCGTGCCAGTACAGGTCCAGGGCGGGACGCCGGCCCCGGGCAGGGAACTTGAAGCGCACCACGCTGGCGTCGGGAAACGAGAAATCGTTCTTGACGGTGG
>JADZAF010000038.1 GCA_020852755.1 Bryobacterales bacterium | reverse complement strand
TCTCCAGTTCGTCGCCGGCCTCGATGTTCAGGGGAGCTTCCGCGGAGGTCAGCAGCGGCAGGCCCAGGTTGATCGAGTTGCGGTAGAAGATCCGGGCGAAGGAGACCGCGATCACCGCGCCCACCCCGGCGTACTTCACCGCCGCCGTTGCCTGCTCGCGGCTCGATCCGCAGCCGAAGTTCCTGCCGCCCACGATGAAATCGCCGGGCCGGAGCCGGCTGCGAATCTCGGGGTAGGCCAGTTCGAAGAGATGCTCGGCGGTCTTCTCCCGGTCGGTGATGTTGAGGTAGCGGCCGGGATAGATGACGTCGGTATCGATGTTGTCGCCGAGCCGGGCGGCCGCGCGGCCGCGCAGGATCAGGGCTGTCTGGCTCATGCCTCGACCTCCTCGGGATGGGCGATATGCCCGGCCAGAGCCGAGGCGGCCACCACCGCCGGGGAGGCCAGGTAAACCTCGGAATCCTTGCTGCCCATCCGTCCGATGAAATTCCGGTTGGTGCTCGATATGCAGACTTCGCCGGCGGCCAGGATCCCCTGGTGCACGCCCACGCAGGGACCGCAGCCGGGCGGATTGATCATCGCTCCGGCCTCCACCAGGGTCTGGATGTAGCCCAGCTTCATGGCTTCCAGGTAGATGCGCTGCGAGGCCGGGATGACGATCAGGCGGGTGCGTTCGTGAACCCGCTTGCCCGCCAGGAGACGCGCGGCGATCTCGAGATCCTCCAGCCGGCCGTTGGTGCAGCTGCCCAGCACCGCCTGATCGACCGGAACCTCGCGCAGCGCCGAGAGCGGCTTCACGTTGTCCACGGCGTGCGGGCAGGCGATCTGCGGCTCCCCCAGCACGGCCGCGGCGTCGATTTCCATGACCCGTTCATAGCGGGCGTCGGCGTCCGGTCCGATCTCCTCCACCGGCGTGAAGGCCGCCTTGGCGCCCATCTCCATGGACAGGTTGGCCAGCACCATGCGCGAGGCAACGGTCAGGTTGCGGATGGCCGGGCCATCGAATTCGACCGCGCGGTAATCGGCGCCGTCCGCTCCCAGTTGCCCGATGATATACAGGATCAGGTCCTTGGCGGAGAGCCAGGGCGGGAATTCGCCGGAAACCAGGATGCGGATGGTGGAGGGCACTTTGAACCAAAGCCTGCCTTCGGTCCACACCCCGGCCATCTCGGTGGCCCCGATGCCGGCGGCGAAAGCGCCGAAAGCGCCGTGGGTCGTAGTGTGCGAATCGGTGCCCACCACCACCATGCCGGGCTTGACGTGCCCGTTCTCGGCCAGCACCTGGTGGCAGATTCCGCCGCGGCCCACATCGTAGAAGTGGCGGATGCCCTGCTCGCGCACAAACTCGCGGATGGCCTTGTGGGTGGTGGCCGTCTTCTCGGATTCGGCGGGCACGCGGTGGTCCAGGATGATGACGATCTTCTCCGGGTCCCAGACGCGGGCCACGCCGATCTCCTTGAAGCTCTTGCGCACCAGGTCCGCGTTCTCGTGGGACATGGCGAGGTCGATAGAGGCCACCACTACCTCATCGGGCGCCGCCGCGGAACGGCCGGAGGCCCGCGCCAGGATCTTTTCGGCCAGGGTCATTCCCATGGGATCACCTCGTCACGTACTTTTCCTCGACGATGGCCCTGGGCAGGTACTCGTTTTCGAGCTTGCGGTACTCGCCCAGGCCCACGAAATCGGTGTACTCCTTGAAGCCGCTGAGCCAGTGAGTCTGGCCGGCCAGGATCCCGGTTTCCGAGGCGCGCAGCGCCTCGAAGAACTGCTTGAGGGCACGGTGCGCAACCATGATGGAGGCCACCGGAATGCTCACCCGCGCCACGCCCATGCGAGCCAGCTCGGGCAGGGGAATCAGCTCGGTTTTCACCCCGGTGACGGCGTCCATCAGGTTGACCGAGAGCAGACCCCGGATTTCACGGACCGCGCGCTCGATATCGGCGCGCGTGCGTATGCCGTCGATGAAGGCCATGTCGGCCCCGGCCTCGAGATACAGGTTGGAGCGGCGGATGGCCTCGTCCAGGCCGTAGACGGCGCAGGCGTCGGTGCGGGCGTTGATCACCAGGTCCTGCCCGGCCGCCTTGCGGGCGTCGGCCATGGCCCGGACCTTGCCGGCCATCTCCTCCGCGGAGATCACCTGCTTGCCCTCCATGTGGCCGCAGCGCTTGGGGAAGATTTGGTCCTCGATGGTGACGCCGGCCACGCCCATGGAGATGAGACGGGTGGCGATGTCGGCGGCATTGAGGGCGTTGCCGCCGCCGGTATCGATGTCGGCCATCACCGGGATGTGCACCGCGCGGGCGATCTGCCAGGTGTGGTCGAGCACGTCTTTCATTTCCACCAGGCCGACGTCGGGCCTGGCGAGAAGACTTCCGGCCAAGCCGAAACCGCTCACCTGGATAGCCTCAAAGCCCGCGCTTTCAATGATCCGGGCGCTCAAGGCATCATGGCAGCCGGGGACGGCCAGGGCCTGCCGCCGTTCGAGTTTTTCACGCAGAACTGACGCAAGATTCATGCATGGACTCCGCACGGCTATGGTATCGCGGAAATGAGGTAAAGGGAACTGATGCTCTGGAATTACCTGAAAACCAAATCGTTTAATTCCCTCTGTCCCCTTTGATTTTATTGAGGAGCCAGGCCATGTTGCGGCCGAGGTTGCGCATGGTTTCCAGGCCCTCGGCGTCCTGCTCCACCTCTCCGATGTTGCGGCCGATTCCCACGTTCCAGTAGGAGGAGCCGGGCACGATCATGCCGCTGATGAAGAAGAAGTGGTTGATGCTGTCGAAGGCGTGGATGGCTCCCGCGCGGCGCACGGCTACCACGGCGGCTCCCACCTTGCGGTGGAACATCTGGCCGTTGGCGCGGGCCACCATGCCGGAACGGTCGATCAAGGCTTTGATCTCCGAGGAGACGTCGGCGAAATAGGTGGGCGAGGCCAGGATGATGCCGTCGGCTTCCCTCATCTTCCCGATGCACTCGTTCACGATATCGCTCTGTCGGGAGCAGCGGTGGTCCTTGTTGGTGAAGCACTTGTAGCAGGCCGCGCAGCCGAAGACGCGCTTGCCGGCGAGCTGCACGAGTTCGGTCTCGATGCCCTCTTTCTGAAGTTCGCAGAAAACCGTGTTGACTAAGATGGCGGTATTACCGTCCTTGCGGGCGCTGCCGTTGAATGCGACGACCTTCAAACCTGCACCTCCTGTTGACCACCATACCGCGGGTTACAATCAAAAATCCGATGAAACTGCTGATTTTCTCCGATGTTCACGGCGATCTGGCGGCTCTCAAGCGGCTGGTGGAAACCGAAGCCGACTACTACATCTCGGCCGGGGACCTGGTGAGCTGGTCGCGGGGGCTGGAGCGCTGCGGGGAGGTGCTGCGCCCCCGAGGGGACAAGGTGTACGTGCTGCCGGGCAACCACGAATCGGCCGAAACCGTCGCCGCGTTCTGCCGGGAATTCGGATTTCACGCTTTCCACGAGCAGTCCATGCGGGTGAGCGAATACCACGTGGCCGGACTGGGCTATTCAAACCCCACGCCCTTCAATACCCCGGGCGAGTACAGCGAAGCCGAGCTGAAGCGCCGGCTGGAGGCCTTCGCCGGATTGAAGCCGCTGGTCCTCATCTGCCACACGCCGCCGTACAGGACGGCCCTGGACAAGGTCTGGAAGGGACTGCACGCGGGGAGCCAGGCGGTGCGGGACTTCATCGAAAAACACCAGCCCGACTACTTCTTCTGCGGGCACATCCACGAGGCCGAGGGACAGTCTGCCGAGTTCGGAAAAACACGCGCGGTGAACGCCGGTAAGAGGGGCTATTTGTTAGAATTGAAGTGAATCGCTCCCATGACCACAGAGGAACTGGATCGAGAATACGCCCCGCTCCGCCAACAGGCTTCTGCCTTGCGGAGCTATCTTTGACCCCTCCACCAAAAGATCGCAATTAGCCCGGATCGAAGAAAAGATCGCCTCGCCCGACTTCTGGAGCAATCCGGAGAATAGCCAGAAGGTGATGCAGGAGCGCAAGCGCCTGGAGCAGGCCCTGCGGGATGCCGACCGGATCGCGGCCATGACCTCCGACCTGGACACTCTCTTCGAACTGTCCCGGGAAGGGGAGAACGTAGAGGACGAGATCTCTCGCGAGCTGAAGAACTACTCGGCCACGCTGGAAAAAGTGGAAGACGCCATGCTGCTGTCGGGCGAGAACGATTTCCGCAGCGCCATCGTCACCATCCACCCGGGCGCGGGCGGCACCGAAAGCCAGGACTGGGCCGAGATGCTGATGCGCATGTATCTGCGCTGGGCCGAGCGCAACGAGATGCGCACGGTGATCACGGACCGGCTGGAAGGCGAGGGCGCGGGCATCAAGTCGGTTACCTTCGAAGTGAACGGCGAGAACGCCTTCGGGCTGCTGCAGTCCGAGATCGGAGTGCACCGCCTGGTGCGCATATCGCCGTTTGACGCCAACGCGCGGCGCCATACCTCCTTCGCCTCGGTCTTCGTGTTTCCCCAGATCGACGACGAGATCAAGATCGAGATCCGGCCGGAGGATCTGCGCATCGACACCTTCCGCTCCAGCGGCGCCGGAGGGCAGCACGTGAACATGACCGATTCGGCGGTGCGGATCACGCACTTCCCGACCGGCATCGTGGTGCAGTGCCAGAACGAGCGCTCCCAGCACAAGAACCGGGACAGCGCCATGAAGCAGCTGCGCGCGCGCCTCTACGAACACGAGATGGAGAAGAAGGAGGAGGAGCAGCGCAAGACGGAGGCGTCCAAGGCCGATATCAACTTCGGCAGCCAGATCCGCAGCTATGTGCTGGCGCCCTACCGGCTGATCAAGGATCACCGCACCAAGCTGGCCATCGGCGACGTGGACCGTGTCCTGGACGGCGGCCTGGAGCCGCTCATGCACGCCTACCTGGTCTACAAGAAGACCGGCAAGACGGCCGGCGACGGGCAGGAGCCGCTGCCGGAATAGCGGGATGAACCTGGAACTGGCCGGGGCGTTGATCCGCGCCGGCAAGCTTGTCGCTTTTCCCACCGAGACCGTCTATGGCCTGGGCGCAAACGCGCTGGACGAGCGAGCCGTGGCGGCCATCTTCCGGGCCAAAGGGCGGCCGGCGACCAGCCCGCTCATCGTCCACGTCTGTTCGCTCGAGATGGCCCGCGGGCTGGCGCGGCGCTGGCCGGAGAGCGCGCAGCAACTGGCGGAGCGCTTCTGGCCCGGCCCGCTCACCCTGGTGGTGCCCAAAGAGACCCGCATCCCGCCGCTGGTGACCGCGAACCTGGACACGGTCGGATTGCGCATGCCGGCGCATCCCCTGGCGCTGGAGCTGATTCGCAGGGCGGGAGTGCCGGTGGCGGCGCCGAGCGCCAACCGTTTCTCGGAGCTGTCTCCCACCACGGCCGAGCACGTGCGGCGGTCGCTGGGCGAGAGTGTGGATCTCATCCTGGACGGCGGCCCCACCACCGTGGGCCTCGAATCGACCGTGCTCTCGCTGGCGGGCGATCCGGAACTGCTGCGCCCGGGAATGGTCTCCCGGGAGGAAATTGAGGCAGTCATCGGGAAAGTGCGGCTGGGGGGGCACGCCGGGGAAGGGCCCCATCGCTCGCCCGGCCTGCACCGCAAGCACTACAGCCCGGCCACTCCGCTTTTGCTGGTAAGAGAGGGCCGGCTGCCGGCTTCCGGCCGGGGCGCTTATGTCTGGATCGCGACTCCGGCGGCCGGGGCCCGTTCCGTGCCCATGCCGCCCGATTCACGGAACTACGCGCGGGCGCTGTACGATACGCTGCACCGGCTGGACCGGGAAGGGTTCGACTGGATTGCCGTGGAGGCGCCGCCGGAGGAACCGGAGTGGGCGGCGGTCAACGACCGCCTGCGAAGGGCCAGCCACGCCTGAGCGCGGGCAGGATCAGACCGCGCGGGCTTTGCGCCCGGGCTGCACGGTTTCCGAGCCGGCCGGTTTCCTGCGGGCCCCGGCCGCAATGCGGCGAACCTGGTCGGAGACGCACACCAGGAACATGGGCTGGCGGGCGTTCTTCAGAATGTCGATGATGCGCTGATGGCTGTCTTCCAGGTAGATGGATTTCCCGTCCGTGATCAGGTGAATCTCCGAATCGCCGGAGATCGCCTCGGCCAGGCGCTTGCCCATCTCCTTCTGCAGGAATCGCAGCACGCGGCGGATCTTCTGGAGCGAGAATCCTTTGCGGCGCAGTTCCGCGATGACGGTGACTTCGATGGCCTCCTCGGCCAGGTACACGCGACGGTGCCCGTCGTGGCGTGGAGACACCACGTTGCGCTCATCCCACCACTGCAGCTGGCGCAGGCTCACGCCCGCCAGCCGGGAGACCTCGCTGCTGGTGTAAACCTCGGTGTCAGGGGAGATAGCAGGACGCGATTTTCTTGTTTTGAACATTTCAGGCCGCCTCCGTCGGTTCCAAGAGAGCCATTCCGGGATTGTACAACAGGAGCCCGGTCCGTGCCAGAGGCTGTCGAACGGTTTTTTCGAGGCCGTGCTATCCGCCGCCCACGAACTGAACCACCTCTACCTGCGAGCCGGAGGAGAGCACGGAATGCGGCCAATCCGGCTGGCGGACGATGCGGCCATCCACCTCGACGGCCACGCGGGCCGGGTCCAGGCCGAGCGATTCCAGCAGCCCGAGGACGCTCGAGCCCTCCGGGATCATGCGCCGCTCGCCGTTGACCGTCACCGGAACCATTGTTGACACCCCGCTTTCATCCTCATTATATTGAAATTTCAGGACATCGCGTTCCGGAAACCCTGGCATGCCGCTCTCCTCGACCGAACTCTACTTTCCCGTCGTGCTGCAGGCCCTCATCGCGATTGCGGTCGCGGGCGGGATGCTCGGCGCCTCCTATCTTCTGGGGAAGAAGGTGCCTACCCGCGCCAAGGGAACTCCGTACGAGTGCGGCATCCAACCCACGGGCAGCGCGCGGGAACGCTTCAGCGTGAAGTTCTACCTGGTGGCGATGCTTTTCATTCTGTTCGATATCGAGGCCATCTTTCTGTATCCCTGGGCGGTCGTCTATCGCGAATTCGGGCTGGTGGCGCTGGTGGAGATGCTGGTCTTCATTGTTCTGATACTTTCGGGGTTCTTCTACATCTGGAAAAAGGGGGCTATTGATTGGTCGGAGACTTTGGGCAGCCGCGAGACCCGGGAGTGAATCCCGGGGGTGAGGTGCGGGCATGCTGCCCGAAAGCCTGAGGGCCTTCCCGGCGGCGCAGGCCGTCGAGGAGTTTGACGCTCAGGCGATTGTGGCGGGCAGGCACGAGCGCGGCGAACTGACCCTGGAGATCGCGCCGGAGAAGATCGCCGCGGTCTGCGGTTTCCTCAAGCGACGGCAGAGCTTTCAGCGGTTGAGCACGGTGACGGCGGTGGACAGGCACCCGCTTTCGCCGCGATTCGAGGTCGTCTATCATCTGCATTCCCTGGAGCGCAACCAGCGGCTGCGCCTCAAGTGCCGGGTGGAGGAAGAGATCGATTCCGTGACCGGAGTCTGGGCGGGAGCCAACTGGTACGAGCGCGAGGCGTTCGATCTGTTCGGCGTCCGCTTCCGCAATCACCCGGACCTGCGCCGCATCATGCTGCCGGAAGACTGGGAAGGGCACCCTTTGCGCAAAGACTATCCGACCCTGGGGGCGAGGTAGGCGAGTGGCCGGCGAAACCAGCACCACAGGGGCTCCTATCGAAGCGGCGCAGCCGCTGACCTCGCGGCGCATGACCCTGAACATGGGTCCGCAGCACCCTTCCACGCACGGCGTGCTGCGCCTGGAACTGGAACTGGACGGCGAGACGATTGTGCGCTGCCGGCCGGACCTGGGCTACCTGCACACCGGCATCGAGAAGCAGTTCGAAGCGCTGACTTATCAGCAGGCCGTGGTGCTGACCGACCGCATCGACTACCTGGCCCCGCTCAGCAACAATTTCTGCTACTGCCTGGCGGTGGAGAAGCTGCTGGGCCTGGAGATACCCCGCAGCGCGCAATGGATGCGGGTGATGCTGGTCGAGTTGACGCGCCTAAACAGCCACCTGGTCTGGCTGGGCACCCACGCCATGGACATCGGCGCCATGAGCGTGTTCCTGTACTGCATGCGGGAACGCGAGGAGATCCTGCGGATCTTCGAAATGTTCTCCGGCCAGCGCATGATGACCAGCTACATCCGGATTGGGGGACTGGCGCTGGCGCCGCCCCGCGGCTGGCAGGAGCGCGTGAGGAAATTCATCGAGGCCTTTCCGGGCAAGGTGGACCAGTACGAGGAGCTGCTGAGCAACAACGCCATCTGGATCGGCAGAACCCGGGGTGTGGGGACCATCCCGGTAGCCGACATGATCGACCTGGGGGTTACCGGGCCGATGCTGCGCGCGGCGGGCGTACCCTGGGACATTCGCAAGGCGGAGCCGTACTCCGGCTACGACGAGTTCGACTTCGCGATCCCCACCCGCGGCGAAAACGACGTGTATGCGCGCTACCAGGTACGCATCGCGGAAATGCGCGAGAGCGCGCGCATCGTCAGGCAGGCTCTGGAGGGCATGCCCGAAGGGCCGCACCAGGCCAGCGCGCCCAAGGTAGTGCTGCCGGAGCGCGAGAAGATGAAGACCCAGATGGAGGCCCTCATCTATCATTTCAAGATTGTGACCGAGGGTTTCCGGGTGCCGGAAGGGGAAGTGTTTCAGGTGATCGAGTCCCCGCGCGGCGAGGTGGGCTACTACGTGGTAAGCGACGGCACTTCCAAACCCTACCGCGTGCACGTCCGGGCCCCCAGCTTTGCAAACCTGCAGTCGGCCCCCAAAATGGTGGAAGGGACCTTGATCGCCGATGTGATTGCCTCGCTCGGCAGCCTGGATTTTATCCTGGGAGATACGGACAGGTAAGAGACCGCGGACGGATTCGCGGCCGATGGATCCAATGACGTTTTCGCCGGAACTGGAAGCCAAGTTTTCGAAGCTGCTGACGAACTACCCGCCGGGACGGCAGCGGGCGGCGCTGATTCCCATGCTGCTGTTCGCGCAGGACGAGGTCGGCGCAATCACGCCCGAGGTGGCCGGCGAGATCGCGGCACGGCTGGACCTGCAGCCGCTGCAGGTGGACGAGGTCGTCAGCTACTACTCCATGCTGCGGCGCAAGCCCCTCGGCAGGCACCATGTGCAGATCTGCACCAACGTGAGCTGCATGCTCCGCGGGGGCGCCGAGCTGTGGGACCAGGCCTGCCGCAAGTTGGGCATCGGGAACCGGGAAGTGGCGGAGGACGGGCAGGTTTCGCTCGAGGAAGTCGAGTGCATCGGCGCGTGCAGCTGGGCGCCCGCCCTGTTGGTGGATTACGAGTTCCACCACCACATGACTCCCGAAAAACTCGACCGTCTGCTGGACGATTTGAGGAAGCCGCACTGAGGGGTATGCTCCATAACGAACCCAGTCCGCTGGAGACCCGGCTGCTGACCGGCCTGTTCACGCTGCCGGATTGCGCCTCGCTGGACACGTACCTGGCGCACGGCGGATACGCGGCCTTCGAGAAGGCCTTGCAGATGAAGCCCGAGGAGATCATTGAAGAGGTAAAGGTCTCCAATCTGCGCGGGCGGGGCGGGGCCGGTTTCCCTACCGGCATGAAATGGAGCTTCGTGCCGCGCAATTCCCCCAAGCCGAAATACATCGTGGTGAACGCCGACGAAGGCGAGCCCGGAACCTGCAAGGACCGGATCCTCATGGAGTTCGGCCCGCACCAGTTGCTGGAAGGGATGATGATCGCGGGCCTGGCGGTGAACGCGCAGGCCGGCTACATCTACATACGGGGCGAGTACCGCTACCTGATCGAGATCCTGGACCGGGCCATCGAGGAAGCCGGCCGGCGCGGCTACCTGGGGAAGAACATTCGGGGTTCCCACTTCAGCTTCGACGTCTACACGCACACCGGCGCGGGCGCCTACGAGTGCGGCGAGGAATCGGCGCTGCTGGAATCCCTGGAAGGCAAGCGCGGCGTCCCGCGCATCCGCCCGCCGTTCCCCGCGGTGGTGGGCGCCTTCCAGTGCCCCACGGTGCTGAACAACGTCGAGACCTTCTGCGCGGTGCCCGCCATCATTCGCGACGGCGGTGCGGCCTTCGCTGCCTTGGGCACGCCGAAGAACGGCGGCACGCGGCTGTTCTGCCTTTCGGGACACATCGCCAGGCCGGGCGTGTACGAGCTGCCCATGGGTTTCAACCTGTTGCGCATGATCCACGAGGTGGGCGGCGGCATCCCCGGCGGAAAGAAGCTGAAGTCGGTGATTCCGGGAGGCTCCTCGTGCCCGGTCCTGAAGGCCGAGGAATGCGATCTGCCGATGGATTACGATTCGCTGGCCAGGGCGAAGAGCATGCTCGGCTCGGGCGGCGTGGTGATCATGAACGAAGATACCTGCATGGTCCGGGTGGCGGCGCGCATCATGCGCTTCTATGCCCATGAAAGCTGCGGCTGGTGCATCCCCTGCCGGGAGGGAACCACCTGGCTGCGCAAGATCCTGACCCGCTTCCACGGGGGCATGGGCAGCCAGTCCGATATCGGGATGATTGGCGAGCTCGCCAGGAACATGCTGGGCCGGACCTTCTGCCCCCTGGGCGACGCCGCCGCGCTGCCCACCATCTCGATCGTGGAGAAGTTCCGCGAGGAGTTCGAGGCGCACGCCGATGGACAGCCGTGTCCCTATGAGAAGGCCGGCCAGCTGGCGACAGCATGACAATTCGAATCAAGCGCGGTCTTGTTGCCGGAGCGTCCCCCAGGGGCTGCGCCGGACCTTCGGGTGAACTCTGAATGGCGGACCTGGTCAAACTGACGATTGACGGCAAGGCCCTGGAGGTCGAGCCGGGCACTCTGGTGATCGACGCGGCCAAGCGCGTGGGTATCGA
>JADZAF010000037.1 GCA_020852755.1 Bryobacterales bacterium | reverse complement strand
GCTCGCCGGGCTCGAGCGGGTGGTTTTCGGAGTCTCCGCCATGACGGCATTCACCAACGAGTGGTTTCCTCACCCAAGCCTGCGGCGCCTGGTGGAGCCCGCCCTCCGGAGTTTCGGCTCGGCCCGGCTGGTGGCGGCCACCGACTATCCCTATGTCGACAAGGCTAACTATCCCCGCTACCTGGCGCTCGCCCGGCAGTGGATCGTGGACGTCTGGCCGGGGTGGACGGACGAGAATATGTTACGGATTGGCTGAAGGGCGCGTATAGAATGTCCTGAAGGGCTGGCATGCTTCAACCCGGGAACGGCCGGAACTGTCGACTGAGTGGTTGCAGAGAAGCGTTCCGGAGCCATGGTCCGGGATAGGTTCGTCCGTTCCGCGGGTTTGTTCTCCGGCGCGTCCGGAACTTTCATCGTATGCATCGAGAATCGCGAAGAGAATTTTTGAAGCGGCTGGCCGCTGCATCGGCCGCGTTACTCGAGCCGGTGCGGGCGGTGGCACAGGCGGCCAAGCCGGTGCGAATCCGCGACGTCGAGCTGTTCAAACTGGACATACGGGTATCCAAAGAGGAACAGGAGGCCAGCGCGCGGCTGGGATGGGGCGTCAATGACTTTCGCCGGTCCACGCCCGGGGTAGTGAAGATCGTAACCGACGCGGGCGTCAACGGCTACTCCTTTGCCGGAGGCTACCCACCCAGCGCGCTTCCCCGGCTTCGGGAGATCCTGGCCGGCCAGGACCTGTTCGCGATCGAGCAGCATCTCAAGCGCGGCCTCGGGGAGTGGGGCGGGGTGGAGCACGCGGTCTGGGACGCCGTCGGCAGGATCGCCCGCCAGCCCGTTTATCGTCTTCTCGGCGGCGCCGCCGACAGCATCAAGGCGTACCTCACTTGCGTCTGGCGGCAGAGGTTAGACGATGTTGCCTACCAGGAGCAGGCCGAGGCGGCGCTTGCGGTCAGGAAGGCCGGTTTCCAGGGCATGAAAGTGCAGGCTTGGCGCACCCGGCCTCTGGCCGATGTGGAGGCCTGCCGGGAGATGCGGGCAGCGGTGGGATCCGGCTTCGCCCTCATGTTCGACCGGACCGCCCATCTGCCCCAGGCCGTAGGGCAGAAAGTCTGGGATTACGAGACCGGGCTGGCGGTGGCGCGGGGGCTGGAGAAACACGACGCTTACTGGCTGGAGGAGCCGTTCGCCAGGGACGACTACCAATCGCCGGCCCGCCTGGCCGCCGCGGTGGGCATTCCGATTACCGGAGGAGAAGGCTATGGCGGGCTGGAGCCCTTCCGGCAATGTGTGCTTCACCGGACCTACGATATTCTACAGCCCGACGCCCGCAACATAGGGGGAATCTTCATGTGCCGCAAAGCAGCCATCCTCGCCGAAGCTTCCCACGTTCCGTGCATTCTGCATGGAAACATGGGGCTGGCCGTCGCCGGATGGCTGCAGGCGAATCTGGCCGTTGGATGTGAGTGGCAGGAACTGGCGCACATCCGGCCGGGCTGGCTGCCGCAGCAGCAATGGACACCGGCCCTGAAGGTACTCAAGAGTAAGGAGGTCTTTGTCATTCGGGATGGCCGGATCCTGGCGCCGCAGTATCCGGGACTGGGGCTGGACGTGGATGAGGAAGCATTACAGTACTACCAAGTGTAGGCACCAGAGATAAGAACGTCCGGGAAAAGCTATAATCTGGTCATGCCTCGTGAAACACCAGACGTAGAGACTCTCCAAGCTGCTCTGATAGGGTTCCAGCATCAACTCGCCCAAATAGAGGCCCGGATGGCTGAAGTCCGCCGATTGCTCGGACAAAGCATGCCTACCTCCACCGCCGCTCCCGAAGGAGCAAAACGTATCTTGAGCGACGCCGCCCGCCAGCGTATCGCCGCCGCCCAGAAGAGACGCTGGGCTGCCGCCCGCACGGGAAAAGGCGCCGCCAAACCGGCCAAGAAGCGCCAGATGAGTGCGGAAGGCCGGCAGCGTATAGTGGACGCAGCCAAGAAGCGATGGGCCGAGTTCCGGGCGCAGAAGGCCGCTGCCGCAAAACAAGCCGCCAAGAAGACTGCCCGCAAGCCGGCTTCGAAAAAGACGCCTCCCGCCGCTCCGGAAGCGGCCACCGAATGAAGTAATCCTGTACCGACGGTCCGCGCCACATCTTCTGTTCGGCATCCTCACTGGTAGTGTGCGTGGACGGGCAATCGCCACAAAACTGGAATCCGCGGGGCGTCGCCGCCCCGCAAACCTGCCAAGGTCAGAGAGTTGGGCGGCGTGTGCCCGGGCGCACACGCCGCGTGGAGTTGCCGCCGATCACCCTGCGGTTGCGGCTCGGGAACGGAAGGACCGCGCCGGCCGAGCCGCAACCGGCAGAAGGTGCTCAGCCGGTTCAGAAGACAACCCGAAGGGTGAACTCCACCTGGCGGCTCGCATTGGCCTGCGAGCTGATGGTGCCGAACGAGGCATTCCCCACGGTTGTGTTCGGAGCGCCGAACACGGGATGGTTCGGCAGATTGTACGCCGTGGCGCGAAACTCGGTCCGCAATCTCTCCCAGATCTGAAACGACTTCGAGAGAGTTACATTCACCGAGTTATTGCCCGGGGCGCGGACCAAACCGGTGCGCGGCGCCAGGTTCCCCATTGTGAAATTGGCCGGGCGGGCGAAGGCGGCGGTATTGAAGTAACGGCTGAGCCGCTGGACGATCGGTCCGCTGGCGCCGCTACTTGGGTCTCCAACCAGGTTGGGACGGATGGAGTTGCTCAGGTAAGTGCCGCCGGAAACTCCGAAGCTGGCCGGCGTGCCGCCCTGGAAGACCAGCGAACTGGAGAGATGCCAGCCGCCCAGGGCCAGGTCCAGGGCCCGGCCGGCGCCGGTCAACAAGGCCCTGCCCCGCCCGACCGGAAGCTCCCAGGCAAAAGCAGCCGACAACCGGCTCGGAACATCATTCAGATCGGGCGCCCAATCCAAGGAGCGATCGTAGATGTTTTGAGCGGTGTGCAGGTTGCTGAGGTTCTTCGAAATCGTGTAGGCCACCACGGCGGAAACACCGTGCGCCATGCCTTTTTCGAGGCTGATCTGGACGGAGTGATACTTGCTTTCTCCAAACGCGGGTTGGACGCGGCTGACCCCGGTGAAGTGCGGGTAGGGCCGCAGTAACTGGGCCTGCTGCACCGTTTTGCCGGTCAGCGATCCCGTGGTCAGATATCCGTAGAACGGATTCGCCACCGTCTGGGTGAGTGCGGATCCCTGCGAGAAATACTCGGCCGGCACCTGGTTCATGTTGTAATCCGTGGCTTTCAGGTGCGTGCCGCGAGTGCCGATATAGGCGAGCGTGATGAGGCTCGACGAGGGCAATTCGCGCTGGAGATTGAAGTTCCAGCTGTGGAATTCCGGATAGACGTCGCCGGGTTCCGCGAAGGAGACGCCCTGTCCAAGGAAAGTGCTCATCCCCAGCGTGTTGCCAGTCACCGGGACCTGGCCGCCCGGAATCGGGTTGCTCAGGCGGTTCAAAAGAGTGTAGCCGTCCGTGCTGCTGGTCCAGGGAGTGCTGACGGTGTACCCGCTGGTAATCAGGTTCGTAACAATCGGGACGTAACTCAGGGAGTAGCCTCCGCGAAAAACCGTCTTCGGGTTGAGCGAGTAGGCAAACCCGACGCGAGGTGAAAAGTTGTTGTGGTCCGGATCGTACAGCCCGCGCGGTACGCCGTCGACACCTGCGTAGAGAATGCCGCCGCGCAGGTCGAGTCCCGGGACCTTGAGGGGGCTGGGCGTGTTGTAGGCGAAGCCGCGCACGGTGCGGTTGAAGCGCTCGGTGCGGGGGCTCTCGTACTCCCAGCGCAGCCCGAGATTCAGGGTGAGTTTCGGCGTCACCCGGAAGTCGTCCTGGAAATAGAGAGCGTAGTAGACGTTCTGCGAGGAGACGCCGGTGCCGGTCGGTATCGAGCCCGAGCCGAAGCCCACCAGCATGGAGGCGAGGCCGAAGCCGCCCGTGGGCGTGCTGGCATTGGGGCCGCCGGTCTGGCCGACTCCGAAACTGAAAGAGCCGGTGGGAGCGGAGTTGCTGAAATAGTTCCCGCGGATGACGCGCGCTTCGCCGCCTGCCTTGAACAGGTGCCTGCCCGTGCTGATGGTCACCGCGTCGGCCGTATTGAGACTGGTGCCCGCGTTTCCGGCGAAGCCGCCGTTGCCCAACCCGCTCATGTCGTTGACGCCCACCTGGGGAAACACTTCGCCTTGCAGTCCCGAACTGAGGAAGGCCGAAGAGAAACCCAGGGTGGAGACGTCGAAACCGCTGGAGAAAGGCGTGGTCTTGTTGTCGCCGCGCGCGATGCCGGCCCGGAAATCAGCCGCGATGCGCGGGCTGAAGATGCGCGTATAGCTGACGGCCAGTCCACTGTTGGGCCGCTGGTTGACCGTATTGCCGGGCGCGGCGATGCCCGTGAAGTTATAGGGATTCCCAACCGTGCCGGGTCCGAAGTTCAGGCGCACGAACATCTGCTGGTTGGAGCTGATGGTGTGGTCGAACTTCATGGTCGTGATGTCGTAGGAGCCCCGGTATCGTGTGCCCTCAGTGTAGTTGCCTACCCAGGGAGCCGTGGTCGGCGTGATGTTCGGCTGGGGATAGTACTCCATCAGTTTCCGGCCCACCGGGTCCTGGAGCGTGCTGGGAATGACGTTGCCCGGGAAAGGATCTCGCGTGGGCACGTTGCCCACCATGCGCAGGGAGTCAGGGTTGTAGATGGTGGCGCTCACTTCGGAGAAGTCCCCGGTGCGCATCTTGGGAGTGGGAACGTTGATGCGGGCGCTCTGGGCCTGGTTCTGGCGCAAGCCCTCGTAGTTCACGAAGAAGAACGTACGGTTCCTGCCGTCGTACAACTTGGGGAGATAGACAGGTCCGCCCAGGCTGGCGCCGAACATGTTCGCCTGATAGTTCGGGATCTTTCGCCCCGAGAGATTGTTGAAGAACAGGTTGGCGTCCAGAGCGCTGTTGCGCAGGTTCTCGTAGACCGAGCCGTGCAACTCGTTGGTGCCCGACTTGATCACCACGGTCATGATGCTGCCGCTGGACTTGCCGTACTCGGCCGGCAGGGTGCCCATCTGAAGCTTGAATTCACCCACCGAGTCAACGGGAGGGACATAGCCGTTGATGTAGTAGCCGCGGTTCACATCGATCATGTTGGGTACGCCATCGACTGCCGTATCGCCGGTGCCGACCGGGGAGCCGTTGGCGGAGTAGCGCTGGTTGTTCGCCTGGTCGATGGGCCGGACGTCGTCGGAGAACTTGTCGCCCAGGCTCACGTTCTCGATCCCGGGAGCCAGCACGAACATGGTCAGGCTGCCATGGCCCTTGATCGGAAGGCTATCGATGATCTCGCGGCGGACCACGGAGCCAAGTGTGCTGGATTCGGCGGCCACTGCCACGGCGTTGGCCTCCACGACCACCCGTTCGGTGGTTTGGCCAAGCGCGACTTTGACGTCGAGCCGCAGGTTCTGGCCGACCGTCAACTGCACACCGGACCGGGTATCGGTCTTGAACCCGGCTGCATTGGTAATCAGCGAGTAAGCGCCCGGCGTGACGAATTGGAAAACGTAGTGGCCTTCGCCGTCTGAAACGGTCTTGCGCTCGACGGCGGTGGCGACATTGGTCAGGGTCAGCTCGGCGCCCGGCACGACGGCATCGTTCGGATCGTAAATCGTGCCTTGCAGGGTTGCCCGGAACTCCTGGGCGGAGACAGACGAGAGTAGAAGCAGAAAGACGGCTGGAAAGTAACGCATGCGGCAAAGTATACCTCCAGGCGGCCCTTCGGCGTGTTAAATGTTCCCTTTTGGGATCTGAATACCCTCTATTTTCCTTACGGCCGCACGAACGTTCCGTCGATTCTGCGGTCCGGAGGCACGTACTGGTAGCGCGAGGAAGGCGCCTGTTTCAACAACTTCGCCGCACGCCCCTCATCGATATCCACTCCCAGCCCGGGTCGGTTGGACGGGTACAGGAAGGCGCGCTCCACCACCGGGGCGCCGGGAAATGCTTCCCGTTCCTCCTCCGTGAAATGGTTCTCCTCCTGGATGCCGAAGTTCTGGATGGCCGCGTCCAGGTGCATGGAGGCCGCGAAATTGACCGGGTCGTTGTCTCCGCCTTCCTGAAGGGCCGTGCGCACTCCGTACAGCTCCGCCATGGCCGCGATCTTGCGCGCCGGCGTGATGCCGCCCACTTTGGCGACCCGGAAGCGAATGAAATCCACCAGCCTTTCGGAGATCAGCGGCATGTATTCGGCCGGTCCGGTGAGTTTCTCGTGCGCGGCCTGCGGAGTCAGCGTGTTGTGCCGGAGCGTGCGATACCAGGCCAGATCTTCCAGAGCCAGCGCGTCTTCGAGGAAGAACATCTGGGCCGGTTCGAGGGCCTTGGCAAGCTGGAGGGCCTTCAGCGGAGTAAGGTGCTCCTGCGCGTCGTGCAGCAACTTCGGCCCGAAACCGATCCTGGCGCGGATGTGCGCAAACAGGGCGGGTATCGTGTGGACGTACAATTCCTCGTCAAAGACCCGGCCCGGCGGGCCTCCGCGCGGGCGCTCCCCCTTCCCCGGTTCGATGAAGCCGCCGCCGCCATAGCCGCCGAGCTGCACGCGGATGTGCGTGAACCCGCGCTCCATGGAGCGCCGCACCGCTTCCTCACAACCTTCGAAGGTCGTTTCCTCACGGGCGTGATCATAGACCGGAACGGCGGCGCGCGCCCGGCCGCCCAACAGGCTGTAGAGGGGCATGCCCGCCCGCTTGCCCTTGATGTCCCAGAGCGCCGCGTCCACTCCGCCCAAGGCCACGTTCATGGTGGCGCTGTTCCGCCACAGCGAGCTCATGCGGTTGGCCTGCCAGATGTCCTCGATCTCGTCCGGATCCCGGCCCAGCAGGCCCTGGGCCAGCACTTCGACCGCCGGCGGGATGGTGCCCGGCCGGAACATGTCCGAAGCCGACCCGATGCCGTAGAGGCCCGGCTCGCTGGTTTCGATCCTGACGATGCTCCAGGCCGCATTGGTGCGGGTTTGAATGGTCCGGACGCGGGTGATCCGGAGCGGCGGGAGCCCGCGCCTTGCCTGCACTTCCTGAGCGGAGAGGAAGCGCGCGCCCAGCGGGGAAAATGGCGCCGCTGCCAGCCAGCGGCGGCGGGAGAGCGAACCCGGAAACGACATGCGAGCAGTATAGCGCCCGTCAAACTCGCCACAGTCTCCGGGATTTCAAGCTGCGACTGCGCTGGCGGGAAAATGCAGCCCTCCCTTGCCCTCGGTTCGGAGACGGCGCTCCCCGAGTGCATTCTTTTGGATGGGCCGCGGGCCCAGGGGAGCTCCCCGCGGCCGCCCCCTGCCCCTGCTTGCCGCGGAATCGCCGCGCAAGACCTGAGATACTATGTCGAAATGCCTTACTCATTGGAGAAGTTCCGCGGCATCTTCCCGGCGGCGCTCACCATGTTCGACGCGGCCAACAATCTCGATGAGGAGCGTACCGCCCGCCACTGGGACTGGCTCATCCGGCAGGGGGTGGACGGCCTGGTGATCGCCGGCACCAGCGGCGAGTTCATCGCCCTGGAGAACGACGAGCGCCTGCGCCTGTTCCGCCTCGCCAGGGAAGTAAACCAGGGGCGCGTGCCCCTCATTTTCGGCTCGGGGCATTACAGCACCAGGCTGACCATTGAAATGAGCCAGGCCGCCCAGGAGATGGGGGCGGATGCGATCACCGTGATCCTGCCCTACTATCAGAAGCCGCCCAAGCCGGCGGTCATCCGGCATTACCGCGACCTGCGCCGGGCGGTGGACCTGCCCATCATGCTGTACAACAACCCGGCCAATACGGCCTGCGTGGATCTGACGCCGCGCGAGGTGGTGCAGCTGGTGGACGAGGATGTGCTCCACATGGTGAAGTCCACTTACGAGTCCGTGGTTCCGGTGCACGATCTCCGTTACCTGGCCGGGGACCGCCTGCGCATTTTCTACGGCTCTTTCCAGGCGGCGTTTGAAGCGCTGGCGGCCGGGGCTCACGGGTGGATCAGCGGAGTATTGAATGTGGTCCCGCAGGCAGCCCGGGCGATGTACCACGCGGTGGTCGAATGCAACGACGCCGCCCGCGGCTTCCGCATCTGGAAGCGCATCCTGCCGCTGGTCCACCTGTACACCCACCAGTTGATCGGGCCGGTGAGCGACCTGGCCACCTACCGTTCGATCCTCAACTTCTGGGGGCTCCAGGGCGGTTACTCCCGCAACCCGTTCTATCCGCTGACGGATGAACAGGAGCGGAAACTGCGCGGCATTCTGGAGGAAACCGGGTGGACCGATCCCGCGCACGCGCTGGACGGAATCTAGCCAAATGATCCAACGGGTAGCCCTGTTCGGATACGGCGCCGTCGCGTCGATCCATGCTCGGCGCCTGAGGCCGCCCGCGCGCATGGTATCCGTCTTCGGGCCTAATGTGGAGAAGGCGGAGCGGTTCGCCGCGGCCCACGGCATCCCGGTGGCAACCACGCAGCTGGACGAGGCGATGGCAGGCGTCGAGGCCGCAATCGTCTGCTCGCCCTCGCCGCGGCATCACCAACAGGCGCGCGCCGCGCTGGAAGCCGGCCTGCACGTGCTGGTGGAACTGCCGGCTTGCGACAGCCTGGCGGAAGCCCGGGAATTGGCGGCGCTGGCGGGACTCCGGGGGCTGCGCCTGCATTGCGCGCACACCAGCCGTTATCTGGAACCCTACGTGAATCTCGGCCGCCGGCTTCGGGAGGGCGTCCTGGGAGACGTCGAGCACCTGCACCAGCTGCGCTCCATTCCCCCGCGCCAGAGAAGCTGGACCGACGACGCCCTGCTGCACCATGCCGGCCACCCGCTGGACCTGTTCCTGACCTGGTTCGGCCAGCTTGCGCCGGTCGCTTGCGCGGCGCATCCGCAAGCGCGCCAGGCTCAAAACCTGGCGGTGCTGGGGCAATTGAGAAACGGCGCCCCGGTCACGGTAGCGATCAGTTACACGGCGCGGATCCCGGAAGTGCGCCTGACCGTTGCCGGCTCCCGGCACACGGTGATCACCGACGGCTTCAGCTACATGCGCTCCGACTGCCCCGAGTTGTGCTGGGAAGGAGACGGCGAAGAGACCTACGAGCGCGCGATTCAAGAGCAGGACCAGGCGTTCCTCGACGGATCGGGCATCCCCTGGGACGACACCCTGAGGCTGGCGGCGCTGATCGACGATTTCCGCGCGCTTTGGAGGGCGCCGGAATGACCCGCCGCAGCTTTTTCTTCGCGGGCCTGGCCGCCGGCCCGTCAAAAGCCGCCCAACGGCGGGACCGGCCGAACCTGCTCATGATCATGGGGGACCAGCACCGCGGCGACTGCCTGGGCGCCGCCGGCCATCCGGTGGTTCGCACGCCGAATCTGGACCGCCTGGCGCGCGAAGGAGCGCTGTTCCGCAACGCCTACTCGTCCACTCCCACCTGCACGCCGGCCCGGTCCGCCCTGCTGACCGGACTGGCGCCCTGGCATCACGGCATGCTCGGCTACGGCCGCGTGGCGCAGAAGTACCCTTTTGAAAAGCCGCAGGCGCTGCGCGACGCCGGCTTCCACACCTTCGCGGTGGGCAAGAATCACTTTCACCCGCAGCGCCATCCGCACGGATACGAGCACGTGATGCTGGACGAATCGGGGCGGGCCGAGTCGCCGGAATTCCGCAGCGACTACCGGTCGTGGTTCCACTCCGAAGCCCCGGGTGAGGACCCGGACGCGACCGGAATCGGCTGGAACGACTATCGCGCCAAAGCCTACGTGCTGCCCGAGCGCCTGCACCCGACCCGCTGGACCGGCGATGTAGCGGTGCGTTTTCTGGAAAGCTACAACCGCTCCGAACCGTTTTTCCTCAAGGTCTCTTTTGCCCGGCCTCACAGCCCTTACGACCCGCCGGAGCGGTTCTTCCGCATGTACGAAAACGCCGCCATCCCCCGGCCCGCGGCGGGCGCCTGGGCGGCGCGCAACGAGACGCGCAACGACGGCAGTTTCAACATCTGGCGCGGCAACCTGGGCGAGGAACAGGCCAGGCATTCCCGGAAAGGCTACTACGGCTCGGTCAGCTTTGTGGACGAGCAGGTCGGGCGTATTCTCGACACGCTGGAGAAACGGGGCCTGCTGGACCGGACCTTGATCCTGTACTTCTCGGACCACGGCGACATGACCGGCGACCATCATCTCTGGCGCAAGGGCTACGCCTACGAACCGGCGGCGCGCATTCCGATGCTGATGCGCTGGCCGGAGGGCCTCGCCACGGCCCGGCGCGGAACGGTTTTCCAGCAGCCGGTGGAACTGCGCGATGTGCTGCCCACGCTGCTGGACGCCGCTTCCATCCGAACCGAACGGAGACTGGACGGTGCGAGCCTGCTGCGGCTGGCGTCCTCCAACGGAAGCGGCTGGCGCGAGTTCATCGACCTGGAGCACGACATCTGCTACGACCGCTCCAACCACTGGAACGCCCTGACCGATGGCCGCTGGAAGTACATTTATCACGCCCTGGACGGCGCCGAGCAGTTGTTCGATCTCACCCGGGACCGGCAGGAACTGCGCGATCTGTCGGGTGAAGCGGGCGCCCAGGAAACACTGCGCCTTTGGCGCGGCCGGTTGATCCAGCACCTGGCCGGGCGCGGCGAGCCATTCGTGCGGGGAGGCGGACTGGCTCCCCGCCCCGAGTCGACGCTCTACTCTCCCCACTACCCCCGGCCCTCAGCGGCGTGACCCGGCTTCCACTTCGGGTCGCGCCGGCCGCCCCGCACGCTTCCTGCCGGTCCACCATAGCAGCAGGAATACCGCGGCCAGCGAGCTGTAGTTCAGCATCATGAACCAGGGAGTTCCCCAGGAGATCCCGCTGGCTTTGAACGAGGAGACCGGCCACAGGAAAGGCGTGGGGAAGAAGCGCAGGGTGTGGGTCGGGATGTCCATCAGGATGTGCAGCGGCCAGGTCAGCAGCTCGTAAACAGGCCGCCCGGCCAGCCGCCATACCAGCCCGAACACCACCGCGAAGACCACCAGGCTGTGGCTGAACTGGTAGAGCTGCCAGGCCAGGGACAGAAACGGAAGGCCGTGCGGGCCGGAGGGCGGCGGGGCATCCGTGAGACGGCGCCCCAGCATGGCCAGAAAGGGGATGGTGAACGCGAACAGGTCGGGGAAGACGCCCCACCAGGCGGCCCAGCCGATCCGGATGCGGAGCGGCAGTTTACGCCTGGCGCCGATGGCTGCGGCCGTCCCCCACAACCCGTGCGCGAAGATGTCCATACTTCGATTATTTCGCGGTTTCGACCACCTCCACGTACCCGTGTTTGGCCAGGAAGCGGAAGTACTTCACAAAGTCAAAATCCGACGGCCCCCGCTCCAGGGCGGTCAGACGGATGACTTCGGCCAGGCTGCGCCGGCCGTCACACCAGTTGAGCGCGGTGATCAGCCGCGTGTCCCAGGCGGCCGAGGGCTGGCCCTCCCACTGATCGACCGGCAGGTCGTCCAGGGTGATGGTGCCGATGCGTTTCCGCTTCACCACCATGCGGGCCGCTTCAGCGCTGCCGGGAGGCGCGATGGGCTTGACGGGAGTTGCCGCGCCCAGTTCCGCCGCGCGCCGGTTGGCAGCGTTCGTGATCCGGCGGGATTGCTCGCGTTCGGACGCCCGCAGGCCCTGAATCAGGGGCGCCAGCGCCGCACGCAGCTTCTCGCGCCCGGACGGGGAAGCCAGCCGGAGCACCGACAGAACCGCTTCTTCGTCACGGTCCGCGCAGTAGGCCACCTGCTCCAGCCCGGCGTGCAGGGCCCGGCCCAGTTCCCCGGCCTTCGAAACCGCAGCCATACGATCCAGCGCCGGAGCCGCGGCCCGCAGCAGGTTCTCATGGCCCCGGGTGGCGGTGATCTCCGCCAGCCAGGGTATCTCGGCCTCGCCCGCCGAAGCGATGTAATAAAGGAAGGCCGCCGTGGTCACCACCAGGTCGCGCATGGAGCGCGCATCCACGCGCTGCGGCACGTCCTCACTGTTGTGGTGCGTGTTCACGCCCGGCTGCCCATAGGTCCACACGGTGGGCACTCCGATCAGCGGATCGCTCAGGAACGTGTCGGTGCCGGTCATGAAGGGCACCCAGTGCCAGGAGCGCCGTTGCGGAAGCCGCGAAAAATAGGCGTCGGCCACCCGCAGCAGCAGCGCGTCCGTGTAGGAGCGGGCAACGTCGGGGTTCAGGATGAAGGCGAACTCGGTGTTCGCCAGATCGTAAGAACCGGCGCCGGTGTCCAGGCAGATGGCCGCTACCGTTCTGCGGATGCGCTCCGTGTTGGTGGCCACGTAGTGCATGGACCCATAGAGTTCGGGCATGGCCAGCATGCGTATGCTGCGCCGCGGCCGCCGGAGCTTCCCCGACTCGACCAGCCGGTTCAGGGAGGCCAGCGACTCCAGCATGGCCGCCACCCCGACCGCGTTGTCGTTGGCGCCGATCTCGGTGGTGTGGCCCAGTTCCAGCACTTCCTCGTCCGAACCGCTGCCTTTCAGCACGGCGGTGGCGTACGGGTACGCGCCGGTGTAGTAGCGGGTCTCGACGTTGGCCCTCACCCGCACGCGGCCCCGCCGGGCGAGCAGGTCGCTGAGGAAGTCGGCCTGGCGGGGCGTGATGGAGAAGCAGACCAGGGGCGTGCTGGCCTTGGTGTAGCCCCAGCCGCTGTCACCCCAGTAGTTGATCCACCAGTGGCCGTCGCGCAGGCCGGGGTTTTCCGTGAAGGCACTGATGACGCCCAGGGCGCCCTTGCGGATGAAGGGCAGCTTGTTGGCATAGGTCCGCTCCCGCACCATGACCAGCTTGCCCTTCAGGTCGGCTTTCTCAATCGCCGCCGGGCTCATGTCGCGCAACTCCACCACTTCAACCGTGACGCCGCCGGGAGGCGTGGGCCCGCTCCACATGCCGAGCGAGGCCGGAATCTTCCGGTAGTCGGCCAGAACGCGCATCTCGGCGGCGACCGTGGGCTCCACGATTTCGAGCGTGGCCTCTTTCACATCCCAGGCCAGCGGCATGGTCCAGTAGCCGTACTGGGTGACGCCGTCGGCCGGCGGCGAAACCAGTTCCACCTCGGAGAGGCCGGCCGCCTTCATCGCATTTCGCAGATACTCGGCGGTTTCCTGAAACTTGGGGAAGGTGAACCAGCGATCGGTCTCGTAGACCCGGTACATGTGGTCCATGGCTTGGTTCGCGCGGACTTCCCCTTTCAGCTCACGAATGACCCTATCGAGCTGCGGATCGGCCAGGCCGGGCCGCGCCGCGATGCACAAGGCCAGTAAGATGACGTAGCGGCTCATAGGATTCCTTTCAGGCAATGACTTCCACTTTCAGATCCATCAGGGCGCCCAAACGGCGCATCCGGTCGGCGTAGTCTCCGTAGACCCAGACCAGGTGATTCCCGTACTCCAGCTGGCGGCGGACGAAGGCCTCGCTGTCGCCGGTTTTCGAAGGACGCACGAAAGCGGCCACCGAGCAGCCCAGCTCGTCCTTGTCCCATCCGGAGGAGCGAACCAGCTCGCCTTGCATCACCAGCACCTGCCTGGCATCGGGGTGCATGCGGGCCACGGTCACACGCTTCTCAGTGTTGCGGGAGAAGTCCACCACCGCCTTGGTCCCCCAGCCGGATTGCACGAAGCGGCCCAGCTTGTAGGGCAGTCCCGGCTGGTCGAAGCCGTTCATGCGGATGCCGGGAGCGCTGTGGTTGATCTCCACCAGCTTCCGGTCCCTGAGGAACATGTTGCCCAGGTGCGAGGATTTTCCGGAGAGCGACATCAGCAGGCGCATGCCCAGCAGGGCGCCCATATCGCCTTCACACGAGGAAGCGATGCCCCGGTCCTTGAAGAGTGTGTGGACCAGGCAGGGCGTGATCTTCCATTGCTCGGGCAGGCGGCTGGAGCAAAATTCGAAGCACTCGATGGTGAATGCGTTGGCGGTGTGCGCTTCCATCAGGCCGGCGACGGTGCGCTTGAACAGCAGGCTGCGGACGACGTAATCGCGCTCCGGGTACGTCTGGGCGGCGCCGCGCATCAGGGTATCGGCCTCGGCGGCGGCTTCCCGGCGGGCCGCTGCGTCGCCCAGGGTCCGTTCCATCGAGTCCGCCAGGGCTTTGTAAGGGATCGGAATCACCTTGACGCCCAGGCGCGCCTCCAGGTCTTCCAGGTCGGTGATCCCGGTGAGCGAGGCCACCGAGGGGAAGCCCCGGTTGGTCGGAAACAGGACGCGGGTCTCGCGGAAGTGCTTGCGGGCGCGCAGCAGATCGGCGGTGAGGCGCAACTCGTCGCTGTCCTCCACCACCAGCATCTCCTCGCCCTGCGATTTCGCATAAGCCGCCACGTCCACGGTGCGGCAGCTGAGGCCGAAGAGGATGCCCGGCTTGTGGAAGCGCTGCACCAGGTCGAAGGCCGCGTTGGAGGAGCCGGAAGGCGCAATGAAGAAGACGTCGCTCTCCCGTGCGTCTCGCTCCAATGCCGCGAAGGCCGCCGGGGGAATCGTGAAGTCCTCGTTGAAGGTGACCAGCGATGGTTCCAGCAGCTCGGCGCCGGCTCCGAAGGAAAATTGGCCCTTGCGCAGCGCCTGGCTCCAGCCCTCGTAGCTGCGCTTCACGGTCTCCCTTTCCTGCGCCACGGTCACCACGTTGAAGCGGCAGGGGCCTTCCCAAACGCCCGAGTGGATCATGTTCGTCATGATGGGCTTCACCCGCAGCCTGGCCATGGGAGAGGCGACGGCGGGAAAAGGCGCCGGAGTGCAGGGGTCGCAGACCGGCGCATGCTGGCCGGCTCGCACAGCGCCGGCAGCGGCGGAGGTCATGCCGGCGGTCAACAGATCGCGTCGTTTCATCTTCACTTCCTCGCTCCGGCCCATTATCCTCCCGAATTACACTGGGGAAAGGATGCCGGAAGAGCTGGATGCCGTAATCGTGGGGGGCGGGCACAACGGGCTGGTGGCCGCGGCCTACCTGGCGCGCGCGCGGCGGCGCGTGCTGGTGCTGGAGCGCCGGGAGATGGTGGGCGGCTGCGCTGTGACCGAGGAGGTCTGGCCGGGATACCGGGTTTCGACCGCCGCGTACCTCGCCAGCCTGCTTCAGGACCGCATCGTGCGCGAGCTGGAACTGGAGCGTTTCGGGTATCGCGTGGACGCCAAGGATCCGGCCTTCTTCTCGCCCTATCCGGACGGCCGCTACCTGTTCATGTGGCAGGACCGCAAGCGGACGCTGGAGGAAATTGCCAGGTTCTCGCGCCGCGACGCGGAGGTCTATCCGGAATACGAAGAGCACCTGGAGCGGCTGGCCCGGGTGGTGGAGTGGTTGCTGCTCACGACTCCCCCGCCCTTCCCCCCGCACGGCGTGGGCGACTACCTGGAGTGGCTCAAGCCGGCCGCCCGCGTGGCCCGGCTGGCGGGCAAGGATCTGGTGGCGCTGGTCAGGATCTTCACTCAGAGCGCAGCGGACTTTCTGGACGAGTGGTTCGAATCGCCTGAAGTGAAGGTGACCCTGGCGACCGACGGGGTCATCGGCGCCAACGGAGGGCCGCGTTCTCCGGGCACGGCCTACATTCTGCTGCACCACACCATGGGCGGCGTGGCCGGGCATCGCGGCCTGTGGGGCTTTGTGCGCGGGGGGATGGGGACCGTGTCGGAGGCGCTGGCCGCTTCGGCCCGCAGCCGGGGCGCCGCCATCCGGGTCAACGCGCCTGTGGAGAGGATCCTGGTGCGCGGCGGCCGCGCGCGCGGCGTGGTGCTGGCGGACGGCGAGGAGATACGGGCGCGCACGGTGGTCTCCAATCTGGATCCCCGGCTGACTTTTCTGAAGCTCCTCGATCCGGGAGAACTGGAACCCGAGTTCCTCCGCTCGATACGGGCCTACCGGTGCGAGGGCACCTCGCTCAAGATCAACCTGGCGCTTTCCGGTCTGCCCGAATTCCGCGCCCTGCCCGGCGCGCCCGGCGCGCAGCACCGGGCCACAATGCATATCTGCCCCTCCATCGACTATGTGGAACGCGCCTGGGACGACGCCAAGTACGGCCGGCCCTCGGAGCGTCCCATGCTCGAACTGACGATCCCGACCTTATACGACTCCTCGCTGGCGCCCGCGGGCAAGCACATCATGGGCATCTTTCTGCAGTACGCGCCCTACACCCTGCGGGAGGGCGATTGGGATCAGCTGCGCGAGCCCTTCGCCGACCGGGTCTTCGACCTGATCGAGGAGTATGTGCCCCACTTCCGCCGCCTCGTGGAGCGGCGGCAGGTGCTCACGCCGCTCGATCTGGAACGCCGCTTCGGCATTACCGGAGGCAACATCTTCCACGGCGAGATGAGCCTGGACCAGATGTACGTCATGCGCCCGGCGGCCGGGTGGGCGCGCTACCGCACTCCGGTTCCCGGGCTCTATCTGTGCGGTTCGGGCACCCACCCCGGCGGCGGCGTGATGGGCGCGCCGGGCTACAACGCCGCCCGTGAGATCCTGCGGGACGCAAAGTGGTGACGGCGGCATCTCCACGGGTAAGATTGAATCTGTGCTAGGCCTCGACCGCCGCGCCGCCCGCATCACCTGGACCGTCCTGTTCGTGCTGCTGCTGTTCGTCCTGCTCTACCTGCTGTGGCACACCATTGTCGTCTTCGTGATCGCGGTGCTGTTTGCCTACCTGCTGTCGCCGATCGTGGACCTGGCCGACCGCTTCCTGCCCGCCGGCACGTCCCGCACGGCCGCGCTGGCCATCGTCTACGTTCTGTTGATCGGCCTTCTGGCGGTGCTCGGAATCGTGATCGGAACCCGGGTGGCGGCACAAGCCGCGGCCCTGGCGGCCAAAGCGCCGGATGTTCTGTCCCGGCTGGCCACCCCCGGGGAACTGCCCCTTCCGCAGCCGGTCCGCGACGCCCTGCCTTCCATCCTCCAGCAGATCCAGGAGCACTCCGCGCAATTGCTGTCTTACATTCCCAAGGCCGGACTGCAGGTCTTGTCCGCGGCCGGGAACCTGATCTACGCGGTCATCGTCCCGATCCTCAGTTTTTTCTTCCTTAAGGACGGGCGGCGGGTCTTCTCCGCCACGGTCTACGTGCTCTCCGATTACGTGCCCAAGCCGATGCTGGAAGACATCCTTGCCGATCTTCACCTCCTGCTCGGGCAGTACATACGCGCGCTGGTGATCCTCTCGGCCGCGACTTTCATCTTCTACGGGATGTTCTTTGCACTGCTGGGCGTGCCTTACGCGATCCTGCTGGCCTCCGTGGCGGCGCCCCTGGAGTTCATTCCCATGATCGGGCCGCTGGCCGCGGCCATCATCATTGTGCTCGTGGCGGGCCTGGGCGGGTCCGAGCACCTGCTGGCGATCCTGGTCTTCCTGGGTGCGTACCGCCTGTTTCAGGACTATGTGCTGCAGCCGCACCTGATGAGCTCCGGCACTGAACTGCATCCGCTGGCGATCATCTTCGGCGCATTCGCCGGCGGCGCGGTGGCCGGCGTCATGGGCACTTTCCTTTCCGTGCCCGCCATGGCCACGCTGCGCATCGTCTACCGGCGTCTCCGCAAATCAAGGCAGGAGCCGCGCCTGGCGCCCACTCCGCCATGAGGTTCGCGGTCTGCCTGCTGGCCGCCGCCCTGCCCGCCGCGGCGCATGTCATCAGCATGAGTTCGGGCGATGTGCGGGTGGAGAACGACCGGGCCACCTACGAGTTGCAGATGCCGCTTTACGAGGTGGCCCACGTCGACGCTCCGGAGAAAGCGCTGCTCGACCACATCCGCTTCGCCAGCCGGGGCAAGCCGGCCCGGCGGGTGAGCGGATCCTGCCGTCCGGACGCCGCGCAGGGGCTGTATCTGTGCGTGGCGGAATACCAGTTCCCGGAACCCGTGGAGCGGCTCGATGTGGAGTGTACCTTTCACGCGGTGACGGTGCCCAATCATGTCCACCTGCTGCGTGCGCAGCGGGGAGACCTGCGCGACCAGGCTATCTTCGACTTCTCCTTCCCCAAAGCCGAGATCCGCTTCGCTCCTCCTACGCCATGGGAGACGGCGCTTACGCAGACGCTCGCCGGACTCTGGCGCGCATGGGGCGGGCTGGCCCAGGTGCTGTTCCTGGCCAGCCTGGCGCTGGCGGCGCGCAGCCGCAAGGAGCTGGCCACACTGACGGGCATGTTCCTGGCCGGCCAGACCGCCGCGGCCTTGCTGGTGCCCCTCACCTCATGGCAGCCGGCGCCTCGCTTCGTCGAAGCCGCCGCGGCCCTCACGATCGCGTACCTGGCCGTGGAAATCCTGTTGCTGCCGGAGGCCGGCTCGCGCTGGGCTGTCGCGGGAGTGCTGGGCGCTTTCCACGGACTGTACTTCGATCTGTTTCTGCGAACCAGCGGCTACCGCGCCGCCTTTGTCATGGCAGGCGCCGCGCTCGGAGACCTGCTGCTGGTCGCGATCTTTGCGCTGCTCTTTAGAAGGATCGCGAAAGCGGCCGCCGCGCTACGCCCCGTGCAGGTTTCCGCCTCTCTCCTGCTGGTGGTGGGCATGACCTGGTTCTTCATGCGCCTCAGTGATTAGGCTCACACATTAACTGTTATTCATTTGACTTGTCATCCGGGGGTGTGATAACACCCTCCGGATAGGTGTGCGGCGGGCGCCCGCCGCTGGCATCAAGTGCAGAAAAACGGGGGATAGCCCAAGGGGATCCCATGAAGATCAAGAGGTGTCTCATGAAGCACGCGCAACTCGCGCGATTTGCGCGGGTGGGAGTAGTTGTATTGTCGCTGGCAGCAGCGGCTTTCGCACAGGACTACAGAGCCCGGTTGACGGGTACCGTGACGGATTCCAGCCAGGCCGTCGTAGTGGGAGCCACGGTTACGCTTCGCAACGAGAACACGGGAATCGAAGCGAACCGGCCGACCAACGAAAGCGGCCAGTATCTGTTCGACTTCGTCGAGCCCGGCACCTACACTGTCACCGTCTCCATGGCCGGGTTCAACAAATTCGTCGCCGAGAAGATCACCGTCCAGGTGCGCGGCGACGTCACCGTCAACGCCACCCTCACCCCGGGCGCCGTTACGGAAACCATCAACGTGGTGGAAGGAGCCGTCGCGCTCCAGTTCACCACCAGCACGATGGAACTGACCATCGACCGCAAGATGCTCACCGACCTGCCCATCATGCAGCGCAATCCCTTCACCCTGGCGCTGCTCGATCCGGCCGTGGTCAACCGCTACTGGGACGTGGCCCACCGCAACCCGTTCTACATGT
>JADZAF010000036.1 GCA_020852755.1 Bryobacterales bacterium | reverse complement strand
GTCGCCGGTGTTCGAATGGGACAACCGAAAGGCAAGATCGAACTTCGCAAAGCACCGGGTGAAGTTCACCGAGGAGGTCTCGGTGTTCAGCGATCCACTGGCGCGGATTTTTCCCGACGAGGCACACTCCGGAAGCGAGGTGCGCGAGATCATGATCGGGCACTCCAGTGGGAAGCACCTGTTGCTGGTTTGTTTCACCGAACCGGTGATGGATCATATCCGGATCATCAGCGCTCGCCGCGCGACGACAACAGAGCAACGCGACTATGAAGAACATCTCACAGTCCAGAACCAGGACGAAGAAAGAGGCCGGACTTCGAGCCGAGTATCGATTCGATTACACAAAGTCGAAACCCAACCGGTTCGCAACACGGATACAGCCCGGTGCCGTGGCGGTAATGCTCGATCCTGACGTGGCGCGGGTGTTCAAGAGCGCCGAGACCGTGAACGACGTGCTGCGGGCGGTAGCAGCGGCGATGCCGCGTCGTGGCACACGGGCAACTCGGTAGCTTACTGCACGTCGCCTTTCCAGTTTTCCGCCTTCGGCACCCGATTGCGGTTCAGATACTCCTCCCATCGCCGTACCGCCTCGTCATCCTGACCGTGGATAGCGTGGAGGAAGACGTGGGCGGCCGCGCGCACCGAGGAGTGCCCGAGCCGCTTCCTTTCGGTTTGAGGATCTTCAGGCACTAATTGACCCGGCGGCCGTTCGGCGGCATCGGCTCCGGCATTGAACCCGGGCCGGGCCGGTGTATACTGAACGGGTCCGGGAGGTCCAAGATGCAAGCCCGGGATATCCGGAGCCGTACCGGGAGCCTCTGAATGGAAATCCCGGTTTTGATGAATTCTCTCGCTGTCATTCGATTCTCCCGCACCCACACCACGAGGTCTTCCATGCCCGTCACGCGCTTTCGTCGCTGCATCGCAGCATGCGTCCTTTTCGCCCTGCCCGGCGCGGCGGCCGCCCGGGCCGCCCACAAGCCGGTGTTCACCTGGCAGGTGCGCGGCGACGTGAACTACCGCCAGGGCATCTACGACGGCGACGAGCAAATCGCCGTCCTCGACATGAGCACCCTCGACGAGCCCATGCAGGCGCTCATGTTTTTCAGCAAAGTGGAGCGGCCCCTCCTCCTCCGGCAGATCAAGCTCTCTCCCGGCGCGAAGCCGCTGGTTGAGGCCGTCCAGCTCTTCTGGAAGACCGGGGATGTGATCACCACGCGGCTCGACGGCATCGCGGTCGAGGGGAACGGAACGGACCGTCTCACGGTGGCTTTCACTGTGAAGGATCCGCACGATGCCCTCACGGTCACGCGCACCCTCACGGTAACCTACGATGCCGCGATGGCCAGTTATGTTTACGATTTTCGCGACCGGGCCGTGGTCAAGGACCCGGAAACGCTTTCGCAGGGCGGCAGGGTGAATTTCGAATTCTGCGACCCGTGGCTGTCTAACAGCCCGGCGCCCTCGCAGCGCTTCCCCGGCATGTGGAAGGGGCGTTACCGGAACTTCGTGTACGAGGCGCCGGACGGGCGGGTCGCCGCCATCCCTCACAACCACTTTTCGTCGTCGCTGAAGGGGGGGATCGCCTTCAAGCAGGACGGGGTGTTCGCGGCCGTGTACGAGCCGGACGGCTGCCCGGCGTTCCAGTTCCTCGACGATACGCCCGCCAAGACGCATGTGAGCATCTGCCCGTGGGGCTACGACATCCACATGGGGTACGCGGCCGAATTCGCCGATCTCTTCAAACCCGTCGCCACCCATTTCCGCCTGTTCCAGCTCCCCGACGCCCGGGCGAAAGCGATGAACGCCGCGGCGGTGGTTCCCGCCCTCAGGCCGGGGGATTTCGGCGGCGCGACCGAACTTCCGATGTACGAGCGGGTGAGCGGTTTCGACAAGGGAGTCGCCATAGCGAAGCCCCGCGAGGGGGACATCGATCCCTGGTTCTGGCTTCCCCAGAACGAAAAGGGCGCGGTGTGGGACCGCACGGCCGGCCGCTCGGGCCCGGGCAGCCTGAAAATCGAAAAGACCACCGAGGGAGTCGCCTCCTGGTCGTCGATGTCCGAGGGGCAGGGCTATTTCACCGAGCCGTGGACGCCGTGTAAGGGCTACGAGATCTCCGTCTGGGTGAAGACCAGCGGGGTGACCGGCCCCGGCGTCTCCATCGGGGGGGCCTACCATGTCCCGAACATCCCGCCGGCATGGCCGCTATCCCGCTCGGAGCGAGTCAAGGGCACCAACGACTGGACGCGGCTCGTCCTCCGGATGGGGCCGCCCCCGGAGAAGACGAGCATCATGTCCCTCCATCTCCAGATGGCCGGAAAGGGGATTTGCTGGTTCGACGATCTCGAAGTGAAGATGCTGAAATGAGCCGGCATCGCGAAAACGCCATGGTCCTGTGCGATTATCTGCTGCCGAGCACAGCAGGGTAACCGGGAAGCCCCTTTGACTCCGACAGCGCCCGCCCGCGGCGCCGGGCGCCGCCGGCGGTATAATTTAGCGTTCCATGGCCGCTGCAATACGCGAGGAGTTTTTGCATGAATGAAGATCACCGTATGGGGCCGAACCCGCTCTTCACCCGCCGTGACATGCTGAAGATTTCCAATAGCACGGCTTTAGCCGGCATCGCGGCCGGTGCTGTCGCGCAGGGCCAGGAAAGACGGCCTCGTATCGCCTGTGTCGTCACTTATTGGGCAGCGCCGGGGTCACATGCGGACTGGATCATCACCAAGCTTCTGGACGGCTATTGGTGGAAGGGCGCCCATACTCCTTCGCGGGTGGACGTTGTGTCCGTGTACATCCATCAGCTTCAGGAAAGCGGACTGGGCCGGAAAGTATGCAAATCGAAAGGCATTCCGATCTTTGACACAGTACGTGAAGCTCTCACGCTCGGGGGGAAAGAACTTGCGGTGGATGGTGTGGTCCTGGTGGGAGAGCACGGGGATTATCACACCAATCTGAAGGGGCAGAAATACTATCCGCGATGGTGGCTGTACCAGCAGATAGTCCGGGTGTTCGAGCAGAGTAAGCGCTCGGCGCCGGTCTTCAACGACAAGCATCTCTCCACCAGCTGGGACGAAGCCAAGTGGATGTTCGACAAATCCCGTGAACTGGACTTCCCCCTGTACGGCGGTTCCTCCATACCGTTCTACTACCGCAAGCCCGAGATAGAGCTGGATATCGACACGCCCATAAAGGCATCGGTCGTGGCGGGAGGCGCCGGAGATGAGGGAAGTCTTTTCCATTGCGTCGACGTGCTCCAGGCCTTTGTCGAACGCCGCAAGGGCGGTGAGACAGGCATCCAGGCGGTGCAGTGCATCCAGGGGCCTGAAACATGGAAGTGGACTGAGCGTAATCCCTGGGCGGGCAATCTGCTCGAAGCAGTGCGGGCCGGCTTCAACCTGAAGCCGGGACACTTTCAGGAGACCACCCGCGATGCATGCGTCTCCATCGTGGACTATCGTGACGGGACGAAAGCGGCGGTACATTCGGTCCGGGGTGTGGGGTGGACCTACGCGGGCGAGATCGCAGGTCGTAAGGACCCGGTGATCGTCTCGATGCTGGGCTGGCCCGGGCCGTACTCCCAATACCACGCCGCGAACGCCTTTGAGCACTGGCTGGTCGAGATGATGCTGACCCGAAAGGAACCGTACAATGCGGAGCGGCTCCTTCTGTCGACGGGGATTGTGTCGTTCAACATGGAATCGAACTGGGAGAACGGCCGTTACCATGCCACCGGACGCCGCATCGAGACGCCGTACATGAACATGACGTACCGTTCGACACGGGGACCGCTCTTCAACACGGGGCCGCGGCCGCCGGTCATCCCATACATACGGGGTTTTGAAAGATAGGCTACGCGCGCGAATGCGGCGAAAGGCGCGTTTCGGGCCGCCTTTGAGGAACCATCCCGGCGGGCGATGGCGCGTATTCGCGGGAGCGATCCGCGAAGTCACCCTTTCGCTAATAGAAGTACCGGCCCTCCAGGAAATCCTTGATCTCGGAGACCGTCGTGTGGGTGCCTTGGATGGCGTCAAGCACGCGCTGCACGGACGAGTCCATATTGGGAGGCCGGTCCCAACCGGCCGGTCCGAGGTGGTTCCGCCAGAGCCGGATGGCGCCGGTATTCTCTTCACCGGCGGCTTCCAATTGGCGCAAAGACTCGCGCAGCCTCTCCTGGCCGGCCAGAGTCTCTAAAGAGTCGGTGGATACGTGCTCGGCTAACTCGTACAGAGAATGCGCGAGCCGCACGTACGATCGCACGATCCTCGTCTCATCCGCGAAATAGGGGTTCCGGAACCGCCCGGCGATCGCCATTGCGCGGTCGCACGCCGCGATTTTTTCAGAGAAGTCCCGGGGTCCTGTGTAGTAGCGGAAGACGCCCTCGCCCAGGTAGGGCCGGCGGCGCTCCCGGATCAATTGGATGAACTTACCCCACGAATAAGCGATCGGGAAGTCCGAGTCGTAGACATCGAACTCAACCGGACCCATGATCTCGGACCACTCGCCGAAGGCTTCGGGGTCCTCCATGCCTTCGCGCGTTGCCCAGGCGACGGCAAACTCCCGCGTGCTGCGCCCGTTCAGATTCCAGCCGTACTCCGCCAGCGCGGCCGTGCTGAATCCGTAGGTCTCACGCGCTTTCTTGGACCAGGCGAGCATTCCGTAGGCGCCCCGGTAGCGGCGCTGGGACAGCTGCACCAGATAGTCGCGCACGCGGTGGACGGAAGTCTGCGGCAGCTTGTATTCCGGCGTGTCTACCCGCGCGTTGGCGCCGACCGGCACATCATAGCTTGCCACCCAGCGGCCCTCCGCCGCGTAGTGGTCAAGCAACGGGTAGCGGAACAGGTCGCGGGGCAGATGGGTAATGCGTTCGAGCGCGGTGGCGCAGGCCCGCTCGATGCGAACCTCGGGCGGCGCTTCGGCCACCACGCGGTAATCGCGCTCCGTGGTTACTGTGGATAAGAACAGCCGGATCCGGAATCCCGGATACCGCTTCCGGACTTCGCGCCACGCGTTCACGAGCGCGCGCCCTTCCAGCACGAACTGCCCGGCCGCGGTAGTCTCCGGCCGCTGGTCCTCGGCAGGCCGCTCCGAAAGCCAGCAGCTGACCTCGTCCACGCCTTGCGCGGCCATGTCCTCGAGCCACTCTTCGACGATCTTCTGAAACAGGGGGTGGCCCGCGAACGGCACGCGATGCTGACTGCCGCGCTTGTGCGCAAAGTAACGCCCGGCCAGCGCCGCATCGCCGCGGCCGGCCAGCTCCGGATATGCCCGGAACAACCCGCTGGCATCCAGGAAGTTCAGGTGGATGAGGTAGGGCATGTATTGCATGGCCTGCCGGCGCGCCTGTTCATACAGAGACTTCTCGATCACCACGCCGTTTTTCCGGCCCCGCTCGACGGTTTTCAACTGCGTGTTCGACATCTTGCCGTAATTCAGTTTCAGCGACGCCATCCACGGCACCCAGCTTGCCGGTTCGGGAAAGTTCCACAAACCGCGCTCCTCCAGGTCCGGCCAGTCGGTGATTTCGGCCAGCGGCACGTCAACGTCCCGCTGCCTGGCGGAAGCTTCCAACAGCTGGCACAACGTGCGCGCGGCGTAGTAGACTCCCTTGCCGTCAAGGGCCGTCAGCAGCAATGTAGAGTCTCCGGCGGGAAGTATCACATACGGCTGATCGCGGTTCGGCAGACTCTCCAGGCGCTTCCGCCGCGCCTCGGAGAGCGCCCCCTGCCGCCAGGCTGCGTCCTGAATTCCAACCAGAATCGTGAACAGCGGCTTGCCGTCCGCGGCGCCGGCAAATGAAGAGATCTCTTCCGCCGCCTGCCGCTCCACAAGTCCGGCCCCCGGGCGCAGCGCGACCGTGATTCGTCCCCGGGGCACCGCAACCTTACGATCCAGCCGGATCTCATGGGGCAGCGGCAGCAGCCGCCGCACCCAGCGAACCGCCTCCTCGCGGGACAGCGCCACGGAAGCGGCCCCGCTCGCCGGCGGGGACAGCGGCATCAGCCAGGCCGCAACGTTCACCGCAAATACCAACCGCCTCGCGCGCATCATGAACTCCCCGACCAGAATATTCACTGTCCGTACGGTCCGCAACCCGAATGCCGGCAGCGTTGGGGTATGGGAGGCGTCCCGGAAGGCCGCGGCCGGCGTGCTCCGGCCGGCAAGCGGGGGCGAGCGCGGATCGCGGCGATACAAAACAGTACTTGACACTGTCATGATTTCGACGTACACTTTTTTCTGTGAAGCACTCCATGACGCTGGCCGAGATCGCGGAGGCGTCGGGACTGCCTGCCCGCACCATCCGCTTCTATATCGCCCGCGGCCTGCTGCGCGGGCCGGTGAAGGGCGGACGGGCGGCCGCCTACACCGAGGAGCACCTGGAGCGCCTGGAGGAGATCAAGAGCCTGCAGGCCCGGGGAAGCACGCTGGCGGAGATCGCCCGTCTGCCCGGCGGGCCGGCGAAGGAAAGCGTGCTGCCGCCCGCCACCTCCTGGTGGCAGCACGCGGTGGCAGGCGATGTCATTGTCTGGGTCAGGGCCGACGCCAGTCCCTGGCGAACCAGGCAGGTGCGGGCGGCGGTCGAAGAATTCGCGCGCCGGGTCCAGCCTGCCGGTAACGAAGGAAGGAAAGAATAAGGAATCCCATGAGCACGGCATTGAGTTTCGCGCCCGTCGCGGCGCCCACGGGAGAGCCCCTGCGCCTCGCCATGCAGCGCCTGTGGCTGACCGGCCAGGTTCTGCCGGCGGGCGCCCGCCTGGTTGTCCAGCACATATTCCAGTCGGAGGAAGAGCGCCCCCTGGAAGTGATCTATTCGTTTCCCCTGCCGCGGGACGCGGCCCTGCGCCGCTTCCGCATCACCGGGGACGGTTTCGAGACCCATTCGGAACTGAAGGAAACCGAAGAGGCGGTGAAGGCCTACGAAAAGGGCCTTGCCGAAGGGTCGCTCTCGGCGCTGGCCCGGCAGTACGGGGACGGCATCGTCAACCTGACGGTGGGCAACATCCGGCCGAAGGAAAAGGTCACGGTGTACCTCGAGGTGCTGGCCGGAGTCGAGCTGCGCGACGACGGCTTCCGCTTCCGGTTCCCGTTCACGCTGGCCCCGGCCTATCACGCGCGCATGCGGGCCGCCGTCACCGAGGGCGAAGGCGAGGTGGAACTGCCCGCGGACGAATTCGGCGACGTCATCCTGCCGCGCTTTCGCAAGGACGCCTCGTCTCTGCATGAGGTGGGTTTCGAACTGTCCGTGCTGCATGAACTGCCGGTGGAGGAGATCGGCTCGCCGTCGCATTCCATACGGGTGAGACAGCCGGCGCCGGGGTCGGCGCGGGTGGCGCTCGCTCCGGAAAGGGACGTGCCCAACCGCGACCTGGTGCTGGACGTGCGGTTCCGTGAAACCAGGGCCCAGGTGCTGGCCGGCCCGAGGGAAGGGAAGCGGCCGTTCGCGATCATTGTCCCGTCCACGCTGTTCGGCCCGGCCGCGGAAGCGCCGCGCCGCACGGTGATGCTGCTCGACCGCTCCGGGTCGATGGCCGGGGAACCGATCGCGCAGGCCCGCAAAGCCATTGAAGCCTGCCTGGCCGTTTTGTCGGACCAGGATTCGTTCGTACTGGTCGCATTCGACGACAAGGTGGAATCGATGCACCGGGCGCCCGTTCCGGCCACCCGGGAGGAGCGCGAGCGGGCCCGCGCATTCCTGAAGAAGATCGACGCGCGCGGCGGGACGGAACTGGCCGCCGGCGTCCGCGAGGCGGCCCGCCTGCTGGGCGGCGAGGGCGATATCGTCATCCTGACGGACGGCCAGGTGTACGGGACCGAGGACATTCTGGCGCAGGCGCGCGCGACGGGCGTGCGCCTTTCCTGCCTGGGCATCGGCAGCGCCAGCCAGGACCGCTTCCTCAGCCTGCTGGCCCGGGAGACGGGAGGAGTGAGCCGCTTCGTCACCCCGCGGGAACGGGTGGACCTGGCGGCCGTCGACCTGTTCGCCTCCCTGGGCCGGCCGGTTGCCACGGGCCTCACGGCGGAAGGCGTGCAGCCCGAACCGCCGCGCTTCGTGTTCGCCGGAACCCCGGTTCTGCTGTTCGGCGAAACGGAGAATCACGGCCGGGTGGACCTCGCCTGGGACGGTGGGAGCCTGAGCTTCGACGTGCCGCCGGGTGACGCGGAAACCGGGGAAGCGGTGCGCCTGCTGCGCGGCTCTCGGCTGATCACGGATTGGGAGAGCCGCTATCCCAAGGAGGAAGCGGTTGCCCCGCTGCGCAAGCGCCGGCAGAGCCGGGTGGCGGAGCGGCTGCTGGAGCTGAGCAGGACCTACGGGCTGGCCAGCCGGGAGATGGCCCTGGTGGCTGTGGTCCGGCGGGCAGGCGACCGGCCGGGTGAGCTGCCTGAAACGCGCGTGGTGCCGGTGGGGATGCCCCAGGATACGGAGTTTCAGGCATACTTCCCACACGCTGCACCCATGCTGGCCAGTCTGGCGCCGCCCGCCATGGCCGCGCCTTCGGCGCGCAAGATCGTCTTCGACGCTGGCAATGCGAGCATTGAGGCGGCAGCTCCCGTCCGGCCAGGCCGCCTGACCAGGCTCATGCGCCGGGCGCGGGAAGCGCCGCCGGCCGCGAGCGGGGACTCGGGCCTGATCGACCTGGCGGCCCTGCTGGAGCCGGATGGCGGGATGCCGGGCGGCAGTCCGGAAGAACGGGCGGCCCGCACGGTTGCCGCAGTGCTGGCTTTCGTAGCCGGGGGCCACAGCTCCGCCTCGGGCGCGTTCCGGCTGCATGTGGCGCGGCTGGTGGAATACCTGAAGTCGCTCAGCCCGGCCGCGGGCCCGGAGACGCTGTGGATCGGGACCGCGGTCCAGGCGGCATCCAGCGGCAAGGCGCCCGAAGGCGCGTGGCTGGAGCTGGCCCGCCGGCCCGGCGCGGGCTGGAAGGAGCTTGAGAAGAGCGCACAGCCGTAGCCGCACAGCGGCAACCATACGGGTGTTTCCGTTCCGGCGAGGTGGCGGCACGAGTGCCGCCACCGCACGTCAAGAACGTGCGCCGCAATGCCGGGCGGCGCCGGGAATCACGGGGGCGACCCTGTCCAGCCGCGGCACGAGCGCCGCGCGCCGCACTCAGGGCGCCAGCCAGCGGCTTAGCCACTCGAAGGCTTCGTCCTGCATGGCCGTGTTGAACTGGTGCGGCACGTCGTAGAACCTGGACTGGTAGCGTGCGGGCTGTTTCAGGTCCGAGTACACGGCGCGGATCCTGGCGGCCGCGGATTCCATGCCGGCCCGGGTGAAGAGGCGGTCCTGGCCGCAGTTCTGCACGAACAGGGCGCAGTGGGGCGCCCCGAGCGCGGCGATATCCGGATGGTCCAGGAGCGCGTGGACGCCGAAGGCGTCGAACAGCGCGCTGTGAACCGCGTAAGGTATCTCCAGCGTAGTGGGCAGCGAGGTCATCCAGCCGGTGATGACTGAAGCACGGATGCGAGGCTCCATGCCGGTCAGGTAGGTCGAGCGGTAGCCGCCGCCGGAAAGCCCGAGGCAGCCGATGCGGCCGGCATCCACTTCGGGCAGCGAGGCCAACACCTCGACGGCGCGGCGGTCGTCGTGGACCACGATGCCCATCCAGCTCACCCCGCTGAAGGAGAGCCAGGTATTCAGGTCGGCATTGCGCTCGCGCAGCCAGCGGTTCATGGCGGCCACGTATTCGGGCTGCTCGGGCCGCAGGCCGGCGAGGCGGGCGGTCAGTTCCTGGGGCGGCTGGCTGTACTGCATGCGGCGCTCGCCCCAGTAGAAGGCGTCGGGCACGATGACCACGAAGCCGCGGCGCGCCAGTTCGTCCGCGTAGCCGCGCCCGCCATAGTACTGGTCGCGGAAGCTCTGCAGGGCCGCATGCTCGCCGTCCATGCGCACCAGCTTCTCCTTGCCGTGATAGAACCATCCGCCATGATCGTGCAGAGCCACCACGGCGGGCAGCTTCCCGGCCGCCTTGGGAACCAGCAGGTAAGCCGGGACGCGGTAGTGCGCCGATCCGGCAAACGAGATGACGCGGATTTCGTAGCCTTCGCGCTGGACGGTCGAATGAACCTTCACATCGAGCGGCACCGGCTTCGGGAAGTAGGAGAGGAAGCGCAGGACCTCCTCGCGCCCCCGCCGGCGCCACTCCTCGACCGGCATACCCTTGCGGTTCTCGTAAGCCAGCGGGAAGCCGCGTTCGCGGTGCATGGACTCGATCACCGGCGCGAGATTGCCCAGCCAGCTCTCGCTGCGCTGCTGCGGCCAGGCCGTGAGGGCCGCCAGGAAGACCAGGAGGGGAACTCTCATGTCATGACTCCCCCGCCATTATCCTGCGCGCGGGCGCGGCCCGCTGACGCCGGCCCCCGGCACGGCTACAATGCAAGGGAGGATTCCTATGGCAACCCGGTTTTCACGACGGCAAATGATGCAGGGGGCAAGCGGCGTCGTGCTTGCCCAGTCGCTGGCGGAGGCCGCTGTGGCCGCTTCCGCGCCGCGCAGGTGGCCCATCGAGGAAGGGCCGAACACGCCGAAGATCTGTCTATCGGCCGGCGACGGAGGCCGGCCGCTGCCCGCGCCCCCGCAGCCGCCCGGCAGAGAGGCGGCTGGTCCGGGCGGTCCCGGACCCGGGCGCGGACCGGGCCAGGGCCGCGGCCGCATGATGGGGCAGTATGGCGGCTTCCTGGCGCCTTCCGCGCAGCCGGCTCCGCCCGCCCCCGCGCCGGAGTCCGGCCGGAGACCCGGATTTTTCGGCGACCCGTCAGCCGGCTATCAGCGCATTCGCCAGCTGGGCGTCAGCCACCTGATCTATGTGGGCATCGGGGGCACGCCCTGGACGGTGGAGGCCGTGACCCGCGCTGTCCAGAGCGCCAAGGAACACGGGCTGGTGGCCTACCACGCCATGATCAATATCCCGAACAGCATCATCTACGGCCGCGAGGATCGCGGCAAGGATATGGAGTCCGTCATCGCTTCCATCGAGGCGGCGGGCAAAGGCGGGATGCCCATCGTCGAGTACAATTTCTACGCGCACCGGGTTATCGAAGGCTACTACGAGACCGTCGGCCGGGCCAGGGCGGGCTACACGGCGTTCGATTACGAACTCGAGCTGCTGGTGGACGAGAACAACCTGGTGGTGCAGCCCATCTACCGTGACGAGAACGGACGGATCACTCCCGAGACCCTGGCCGCTTTCCCCAACGCGCGCAAGGTGAAGGTCAAGGATCTGCCGGCCCTGCCGCGCGAGGGCGCGCGCACGCTGGAAGAGATGTGGGCCAACATCACCTGGTTTCTCAAGGCGGCCGTTCCCGCGGCTGAAAAGGCGGGCGTGAAACTGGCCCTGCACCCCAACGATCCTCCGGCGCCCATCAGCCGCGGCTCCCAGCAGATCATGGGCAGCCTGGCGGGCTGGAAGCGGCTGATCAGCATCGTCAACAGCCCGGCCAACGGCATCACCTACGATTGCGGCGTCACCCGGGAGATGGGCGAAGACCCGGTGGCCGTGGCGGAGTATTTCGGCAGCCGCAAGCGCATCAACCACGTCCACTACCGCAACGTCATCGTGGAGAAGCCCTACGAGAAGTATCAGGAAGTCTTCGTGGACAACGGCATGGTGGACATGTTCGGCGTCATGCGGGCGCTGGTGCGCAACGGGTACAACCACATGATCTATCCCGAGCACCAGCGCGCCCTGGATTACGACCGGGAGCGCGCGCCGGGCGGCCGCCTTCCGGGCTACCCGGGCGGCGGAGGGTACACCGGGCTCGCCTACAACGTGGCTTACACCCGGGCCATGTTACAGGCGGCCCTGGCATCGCTGTAGGAACGGGCGGAGCGGGCAGGACTGGAACTCTCATCCTGCCGCCAGGCCACCGGCCGTGGCAAGGCGCGGTGTACAATTGCAGGCGTCCTGCAAACCCAGGGAGGTTGGTGTGACGCTCCGGATGATCCCGCTCCTCACGTTCCTGTTGACCGTAACGGTCACCCTTTCCGCGGCTACGGGCTGCACCGGCGCCGATCCGCTCCAATGTTTCGCGGTCGCGGAGAACACGGTTGCCGGGACCAGAACCGGGGACCATACCGCCACTCAGGACGCGGGCGGCGCGGTGGAAGTGCTCGTGGAGCAAGACGCGGCCATCGGGCCTCCGCCGAAGCGCGCCGACCTGCTGGAGCACCGCTGGCAGTTCGACGTGGCGGCGGGCGGCAGCTACCGTTTCTTCGTCCGGGCTTCGCGGCTGGACGCCGGCGGCGACGGCGATAATTTCAGCTTCGCGTTCTCGCGGGACGGAGGGCAGAGCTGGACGGCCATGCTGACCGTCAACAGCGAAACGCTCTCGCTCTACAGCTACGATTTCGCGGCCGGCGTGGCCGGCTCGCTGCTGGTGCGGGCGGTCGATACCGACCGGACGGCCGGGCGCAAGAACCATGCCACGTTGAACGTGGATCACATGTACGTGGAGATCGCTTCGGGGACTCCGCCGCCACCGCCTCCGCCCAGCGGTCCGCAAATCACCGGCTACTACACCTCCTGGAGCCTATACGCGCGCGAGTATTACGTCAACGAGCACCAGCCGGGAGTCGATCACATTCCGGCGGAGAAACTGACCCGCATCAACTACGCTTTCGCCAACCTGCTTCCGGACGGTTCCGTGGTGCTGGGCGACGAGTTCGCCGACACAGGCAAGATCTTCGGCAACGAGCCGCCGGGCGCCGCCTACAAGGGCAACTTCCAGCAGCTGAACATCCTGAAGAGCCAGTATCCCCATATAAAGACTCTCATTTCGGTGGGCGGGTGGACCTGGTCCAACCACTTCTCGGACGTCTTCGCGGACCAGGTCAAGCGACAGCACTTCTGCGACAGCCTGCTGAATTTCGTGATGAGCTACGGGTTCGACGGGGCGGACCTCGATTGGGAGTATCCGGGCGATCCCGGGGAAGGGGACAACAGCTACCGGCCCGGAATCGACAAGGACAATTACGTGACCACTCTGGCCGCCTGCCGGCCGATGTTCGTATCCGCGGGCAAAATGCTGACGATAGCCAACTCGTGCAATCCACGCCTGTATGAAGAGGAAATGAACCTGGCGGGCATGGTTCCCTACCTGGACGGCATCAATTTGATGGCCTACGACCTGCACGGGCCCTGGGATTCCCGCACCGGCCACCACAGCCAGCTCGCGCTCAACCCCGGCGATTCCGGGGAACCGCGCTTCACCCTGTCCGCGTGCGCGGAAGGACACATCGCCGCAGGTGTGCCGCCGTCACTGATCAGCGCCGGAGTGCCGGCCTACGGCCGGTCTTACGCCAAGGTGACCAACGCCGCTGGAGGCAACCCCGCTATCCTGGGCCTGTTCCAGGCCTTCAGCGGCGTCCCGGCAGGCACCTGGGACGGCGGGCAGGCGGGCACGACCGGCGTCTTCGACTACCAGGACATCGTCCTCAACATCCTGCCGAAGGGTGCGTATGCCTACGACACCGCGGCGGAGGTTCCGACCGTGACCTGGCAGATCAGCCGGAAGCAGGGCCTGGGCTTCCTGAGCTACGACGACACAAAATCGGTCTGCGGGAAGGCGGCTTACGCCCGCGGCAAGGGGCTGGGCGGACTCATGCTTTGGGAGTTGAGCGGCGATATCGAGAACCATCCCGGATCGCTGGTCAACGCCATGTACTGCGGCCTGAACCCCGCCGCGGAAGGCTGCGCGACGGTCTGCGGGCAGTAGCGCCGCTACTTTCCGCCCGGGCGGTGATAGTTCGGAAAAGCGGGGCGGCGCAGCTTCGGAGGCGGATTTTTCTTCAGCTCCTCCAGCACCACTTCGACTGCTTTCTCCAGTTGCGGATCGCGGCCTTTGCGCACCTCCGCCGGGTCGAGTTCCACCTCGATATCGGGCGCCACGCCGATATTCTCCACTTCCCACTCGCCGCTGATGGGGTTGTACACGCCGGAACTCGGAGCGCTCACCATGCCCCCGTCCATCAACTGAGGCGCGCCGGCCATGCCGACCAGTCCGCCCCAGGTGCGGGTTCCGATCAGCTTGCCCGCTCCGGACCGTTTGAAGTACCAGGGCATGGCGTCGCCGCCCGAGCCCGCGCGCTCATTGATGATCATCACCTTCGGGCCGAAAATGCCCTGCGGTTGCACGGGATCGGCCGCGCCCACGCGGTTGGCCACGGCGCTGAGCGGCTTGCGGTTGAGGATCTCGGCGATATCGGTAGCCAGCAGGCCGCCGCCGTTGAAGCGCTCGTCCACGATCAGCGCTTCCCTGCCGATCTGCGCATAGAAGTAGCGGTTGAACGCGGTGAGGCCACCGGTGGCGGTGTCGGGCATGTAGAGGTAGGCCACCCTGCCGCTGGTCATCCGGTCCACCTTGCGGCGGTTCTCCTCGATCCAGGCGAGGTGCCGCAGCCGGCTCTCATCGGCCACGGGAACCACGGTCACGTCGCGCGCGCCCGCGCCGTTCGCATCCGGGCCCACTTTCAGAACCACCGATTTCCCCGCCAGGCCCTCGAAGAAGCTGTAGACGTTGTCCTGGGCCCGTACCTCGCGGCCGTTCACGGCCAGCAGATACTCACCGGCCTTGACGTTCACCCCGGGCTGCGTCAGCGGGGCGGTGAGCTGCGGGTTCCAGTTCTCGCCGCTGTAGACCCGGGTGAAGCGGTACCGGCCGCTTGCGACCTCGTAGTCGGCGCCCAGCAGTCCGGTCTGGACGCGCTTCACCTCGGGGATGTCGCCGCCGCCGGTCCCCAGGTGCCCCACGACCATCGAGCCCAACATCTCCTGGATCAGGTAGGTCAGGTCCCGCCGCGAGGCCAGATTCTTCAAGTACGGCTCGTACTTCTTCTCCGCGGCCTTCAGGTCGAAGCCGTGGATGTTACGGTCGTAGAACCAGTCGCGTTCGATCCGGAAGGTTTCGCGGTACATCTGCGCCCACTCCTGGACAGGGTCTACGCGCACTTCGATTCCCTCCGTCTTCAGCGCGCCTTGAGAGGGGCCGCCGGGCGGCGGTGTCGGGCCCGCGGCGGGCGCACCCGGCCCCGGCATGGGCCGCAGCGCGGTGATCTTCCAGTTCTCTCCCTGCCGGTACAGCGCCTTTTCGCCGCCCCAGGACATCTGGAAGGCGCTCACGCCGCTCAGCGGCACGTCGCTCTTGCGAGCCTTGAGGTCGTAGCGATGGACGGCCAGGCCGAAACCGGCTCCGGGCCCTCCGGGCGGAGGCCCGGCGGGCACCGCTGGCAACTCGAGCGCGAGCAGCACGCCCGCCTTGGCCACCTGGAGCCCCACGTAACGGCGCGGCGGCATGGGCAGGGACAGGATGCGCTGGTCGATGCCGTCCAGGTCGATCTTCACGGCGACAGGCCCGGGCTTCGGCTTCGCCATTTCCGGCTTCGGAGCAGCGGCAGCCGGCGGCTCGGCCTTCGCGGCCTCGGCCGGTTTCTTCTCTTCCGCCGCCTTCTCTTCATCGCTTTCGGGAGCGAACGGGGAGGGCAGGGTCTTATCGAGAACCACGAGGTAGATGGAACTTGTGAAGGTTCGGGAGGTGGCCTGAATCTCCAGCCCGACCCCGCGGGAGTCGGTGCTGGCCGTGAAGTAGAGATACTTGCCGTCCTTGTCGAAGACCGGGTTGATGGCGTCGCTCAGGCCGTCGGTGATCTGCGTGGAGCTGCCGCGGGCGAGCGAATAGAGGTGGATGGCGGCCAGGCCGTTGGGCAAGACCTTGGAGTAGGCCAGCCACTGGCTGTCCGGGGACCAGGCGCCGGAGATGTTGCCGTTGCGCATCTGGTAGTAGTCGTTCGCCACCTCGACCTGCTTCCCGCTGTCCAGGTCGACGTACCAGAGCCGGAAGAAGCTGTCCACCATGGCGATCTTCCTGCTGTCCGGCGCATAACGCAGCGACGTGTAGAATCCGGGCTTCAACTCGATCCTGGTCACCTCGCCGGAGCCGCTTTGGGGGCGCAGGTGCAGCGCGTACTCTCCTGACTCGTCCGAGAGGTACGCAATGGTCTTCCCGTCGGGCGACCATTGGGGATCGCGTTCCATCACCCCCGGAGTATTGGTCAGGTTGCGGGGATCGCCCTTCTCGGCCGGCACGGTGAGGATCTCGCCACGGGAGGCGAATATGGCCCGGGCGCCGCTGGGCGACAGGGCGGGACTGCCCAGCCGCCTGCCCACGTTGACGAAGCGGGCGCGCAGTTCCGGAAAATCGCCCTGCACGCGGATCGGAACGGGCTTCGTCCGGCCGGATTTCAGGTCGTAGAGATGGATGCCGCCGAACTGTTCGTAGGCGATGGCATCCGGGCCGAGCGAGGCTGATTTGAGATCCAGGCCCCGGTTCGGAACGGCCTCGCGCACGGCTTTGGTCTTGAGGTCGTAGTAGAAAAGCGTCACGGGGCCGTTGCGGTCCGAGAGGAACCAGACCCGGTCTGTTCCCCACATGGGATTGAAGTCGTTGGAGTTCTCGCGCGGCACCTTGGTGACGGTGCTGTCGGAGAGCCGGGCCAGCCAGATGCGCGTGGTGCGCCCGCCGCGATAACCCTTCCACATCGAGAAGGCGCGGCCGGTCGGCTCGTAGGCGATCGACTGCCCGTCGGGAGACATCGCGGCTTCGTAGCCGGTGGGCAGCGGCAGTTTCTCCGCGGGTCCGCCGTCCAGCGATATGGTGAAGATCTCGGTGAAGTAGGAGTAGGCCGCGCGCGGCGAAGTGAACAGGACGCGCTTGCCGTCCGGGGTCCAGCCCAGCACGCGATCGGGTCCGGGGTGCCAGGTCAGGCGCTTCGGGACGCCGCCTGAAGCGGAAACCACGAAGACATCGACGTTGCCGTCGTATTCGCCGGTGAAGGCGACGGTCCCGCCGTCCGGCGAAAACGCCGGGTCGGTCTCATGCCCGGTCCCGCTGGTTAGCCGCGCGGCATCGCCTCCGGCGCGAGGAACGCTCCACAGATCGCCGGCGTAGACGAAGACGATGTGGGTTTTGCTGAGCGCGGGTTCTTGGAGAAGCAAAGGCTCGCCGGCGGCAAAACCGGCGGCCGCGAACGCAAGCGAAAGGACTGTCAGACGCACGGGCCCTCCTGGATTCCTGAGTGAATTCAGTATATACGGGGACAGCACCGGGCAAGTTCCTTCAAAGCCAGAACAGGGCCGGGTGGTCGTGCCCGGTGATGTGGGTTACGGCGCGGTCATAGACGCGGGCGCCGCTGTCTCCGTTGGTGAATACGAAAACGGCGTTCCCGGTTGAAGGCTCCGCGAGCACGAAGTTCTTGAAGCCGGGGTTGTCGCCCCACTGCCACAGATACGTACGCCCCGCGGTCCGCTCGATCGCCCATCCCAGGCCCCAGCCCAGAGATTCGTTGATCTTCACCTGCTGCCGGTCCAGTTCCGGGTTGCGCACGGCGGCGGCGACGAAGCGGGCGTAGTCTTCGGCCGAGGTGACCAGGCTGGAGGCCGCGTTGGGAATGATCCCGTTGGGGAGCGTTCGCCGGAGGGCGGCGGCATACTCCTCGTAGCGCAGGACGTTCACCGGTTGTCCGACGCGGGCTGCGTGGGCTCGAAGGGCGCGCGCGCCGCTGTCCCAGCCTGTGCGGATCTCCCCCTGCCGGTCGTGAGGCAGCGCCGTACGGTCCAGGGTGCCGGGGTCCCAGATCAGCGTGGTCGAAGTCATCCCCAGCGGCTCGAACACCAGTTCGGAGACGATCCGGCCGATACCCGTTCCGCCGACTTGTTCCAGAACCCGTTGCAGATAGAAGAAACCTTCCCCGGAGTAACGATATCGGGAGCCGGGCGGAAACGCGGGCGCCAGATCCGGGGCCGGCTCCGAGGGTCCCGCCGAACGCCAGTTAGGGAAACCGGAGGAATGACTGAGCACGTGGCGCGCGGTGACGGTCCGGGCGGCGAGATTGCGCAGGCCGTCGAGATAGGCGGCGAGCGGCCGGTCGAAGTCGAGCTTGCCGTGGTCCCGCAGGATGAAAGCCGCGTGGGCGACCACCTGCTTCGTCAGGCTCGCGGCATGGAAGAGCGTGGAAGCGGTGACACGGTCCCCGGAACCTTCGGCCCGGACACCCAGGGGAGCGATCCAGGAGAGCCGGTGGCCGTGCAACACCCCGATGGCCGCGCCGGGCACCGGCGCCGCGCGCATCAGCCGGCTGAGTTCCTCCAGGTAAGCGACGGGCCTTCCGGACTTCCAGCCGGCGGCCGGCAACGGGGCAGCCGCGGCGCCCCTCAGAAAGAAGCGCCGGGAGACAGCATTGGGCATTAAGGAAGAGACGAGAGTTGCGGCTGAAAGTTAGCAGGCCCGGTGTTCGGCTCGTACAGGTTGCCCGCCTTACGGAAGCCGGTAGCCGGATTCTCCTGCCCGGCGCCGGCCAGGGTGGAAGTCAATTCCCGCAGAACCGCCTCGTCCAGCAGCGTTTGTTCCGGCTTGTCGCCGGTATCGGCGCGCCGCCAGGCAGCATAGTCCCGGCAATCGCCGTGCAAGAACGGGATCAGCCGGGCTTCGATCCGGCAGATCGCCAGCGCCAGAAGCATCGGCTCGAAAGAGTAGCGGCACATAGTCAACAGGGCGCTGCTGAACCGCCGGAGCGAGAGAGCCGGCAGAAGAACGTCGCTGAGGATGTCCCGGGCCGATGTCATCACGTAAACCGTACTTCCCGCGGCAAGGGCTTGTTGCCCGATGGCGCGGACCAGGCAATCCCGGCAGGGCGGCGAACCCTGGTCGAACTCGCCTTCGAAAACCAGGCAGCGGTGGTTGGCCCGGCCGGCGGGGCAGGCAGGGGTGAGCGGTTTCAGGCAGTAGCCTATGCCCACCAGGCTGCCTTCTCCACCCTGCCAGCGCACGAGCGTCGAGGCCCGGCCCGCCGCGTGGCGTGCCATGCCTCGCACGGCAGCCAGCGGATGGGCAAGGACCACGTGCACCAGGAAGCCCGAGCCGTATTCCCGGCACAGGCTCCGAAAACAGAACGCTGCCAAGCCCAGGTTCACGGTGCTGCGCGCCGGCTCAAGTCAGCGCTCGGACTGCGTCACCACCCACTCGCCGTGTTCGTTGAAATGCGGATAGCCTGCAACCCCCTGGGGCCGGGCCGTGGCCTTATCCCAATCGGTGGTGGGTTCGAAGTAGCCGGGATAGCGCAGGTGCTCCTTCACTACAGGTTCGTTCAGCTCGATTCCCAGTCCTGGCGTGTCCGGCACCGTGATGTAGCCCTGGTTGATGAACGGCTTGGGGACGCCAGTCACCAGTTCCTGCCACCAGGACATGAAATCCACCGCGTGGCATTCCATGGAGAGGAAGTTCTCCACCGTCGCCACGGTGTGGACCGCGCCCATGGTGCCCAACGGCGAGCCGGCCATGTGGATGGCGGTCGGGATGCCGAACTGCGCGGCGTAATCGCAGATCCGCTTGGTCTCGCGGCACTGGCCGGAGGTTCCGGGATCCGGATGGATCACGCCGACCGCGTCGTTATCGATGAAGGGCTTGAACCCCTCCTCCAGCCCGAAGAGGCTCTCGAACCCGCCCACGGGAGTCGTGGTCGAGGCCTTGATCTGCTTGTAGGCGCGCCAGTTCAGGGGCGCGTCTCCGCGGTTCAGGGTGCCCACCTGCAGCAGGTCTTCGGCCCAGGCCAGGCGGTAGGGCTCGAAGGCGCGGGCATAGTTGATGGAATCGTGAACGTCCAGGCGGCCGAAGTGGTCCGCCGAGAGCGGCGCATCGTAGCCGATTACGTCCCGTATGGCCGCGATGTAGTCGCACAGCATCTGCAGGCCCTTGGGGGTGGCCACCCCCCGATAGTCCACCGCCCCGGGCTTGTCCCCGACCAGCTCCATGGTCTGGAGGTCCATCTTGAAGAACGTGTAGCCTGCCTTCTTGCGAGCCAGCATCCGCCCGGCGTACACCTTGGGGTCCTTGGAGCTGACGGTGTCGCAGTACATCCGGATGCGGTCGTGATACTTGTCGCCCAGCAGCCGCCAGACCGGCACTCCGAAAACCTTGCCGACAATGTCGTGCAGCGCCAGGTCCACGGCCGAGTAGCCGCCGCCCTGCCGGCCGTGCCAGGCGTAAGGCCGGATGGTGCGGAGGACCTCCGCGATATTCAGCGGATTGGCGCCGACCACGAACTGCTTGAGCATGAGGGCGCTGTTCCGGGTGCCTGCGTCCCGCACCTCCCCCAATCCGTAGACGCCCTGGTTTGTGTCCAGGCGGATGATGGGGTAGTCGAAGTTGGCGGCGATGGTGAGCGCCCGCATGTCCGTGATCCGGAGATCGCTGGGCGCCGAGTACTTGTTGATCGGGCCGTAGCGCACCGGGGGACGTCCCCGGCGCGGCTGCCCGGCCGCGGGCTCTTCGGTCATCTTGAATATTGCGCCCAACCCCGCCGCCGCCGCGGCCTGCCGCAGCAGGGCCCGGCGGGTCGAGAGCCTCTTCTCACACCGCATGAATGCAACTCCTTTCTGAGATCTGCGACCGGGGTCCGAGGTCAGGATGCCGCCGGGCCGGCGCGGCTCTGATTTGGGACCTGCGAATCCTGTTCAGTATACCGGGGGATGGCCGGCGCTGCCTCAGGCGCACCGGCTTACGGCCTGTATAGTACTAGATCTACCTATTTTTAATACCCTCATGTGGGGTGGTTTGATACCCTCATTTGGTGGTATGATCCCCCATAGGCAGAACGCGAACTACCTGGCCCGCCCGCTGGTTAACTCGGCGGGCTGTTTTTTTGCGCCCCGTTTCGCCGGCTCACGCCCCCCCGCAGTGCGCCTTCCACGCGAATGCTGCGCGGTGCATGACCTGCTCGTGTTCAAGCGGCAGCCGGGGATGGGGCAAACCCTTCCGGCGTTGCCCGGAATGGAAGGCGGCGGGGCGCATCCCGGAAAATGACAGTTCTGCTGACTTCTGACAGCGGTATCCGGACCCTTACACCCCGGCTCTGCCGGCCGGTGTTACACTGTGCACCAGAGAGGGCGCCGGCATGCTGGGTCAAAGCGAGAAGCCGTTGTCTCCGGGCGATGGGGGCGGGGGGCGGGACAGGCCCAAGAACATTCACCCCGCGGATCTGTCCCTGAAGTGGATTACCGCCGAGGAGCGGCGCGCATCGATTGCCGGGCTCAAGGAGTACGCCGAGCGCGAGGCGGCGGATGCCATCGCCTGGTACTGGCGGAACAAGGCGGGAAAGTCCCGCGCGTCGAAGGCAGTGCGCTGGTCCGCCATACTGCTGACCGGCCTGGCTGGACTGTTCCCGATCGCCAAGAACGCCTGGCCGGGTTTCTTCGACTCCCTGCTGGGCCGCGGGTCCGCTTCGGACTTGCTGGTCTCTCTGTTCGCCGGGCTCGCCGCGACCCTGGTCGCGCTGGACCGGTTCGGCGGCTTCTCCACCGGCTGGATCCGCTACGTCCGGACCGCAACGGAGCTGCAGCGCTTGCTTTGCGAATTCCGCATGGACTGGGCAGCTCTCGAATCACGTCTCAGAAGCCCGGATGATCAGATGGCCGTGGAGGCCCTGATCGCCCGCGTGAAGGAGTTCGTCGGCACGGTGCGAACCACGGTTTCGCAGGAGACCCAGCAGTGGGCCGCCGAGTTCGAGAGCAGTCTTGCCCAGATGGAGAAGGACGCACAAACCCAGCGGGCCCGCCTGGAGGAGGCCGAGACCCGGCGGCGCGAGCAGACCCGGCCGGGCTCCATCAGCCTCACCATCACCAACCCCGACGCCGCCGTCGCGGACGCTTTTACCGTCACCCTGCGGGGCGAGAGCGGCGAGGTTCTGCGGGAAACCACCGCCCGGAGCGCCCACTGGAGCAAACTGGGCGTCCGCCCGGGCCACTACGTGATCCGCATAGAGGCGAACGGTTCGGGGCGCGCCCTTTCCGCCGAGACCCCGGCCTTTGAGGTCGTCTCCGGCCAGATCGCCGCAGCCTCCCTGACCCTGCCCCTGGCGGCCGGGGCCTGAAGGCCCCTTTCAGTTCACCGACGCCGGGTTGAACCTGGCGAGGTCCGGCGCCGGGGTACGGACACCGCCCCTTGGGACATTGAGCCTGGCCGTCCACACGATCCCGTTCAGGATGAAGCGGCGCAGGTCTTCATTGGCCCAGTTGCGATAGAAGTGCGGCATGACGATGCCGAACCCTCGGCCGCCGTCTTTTCTCTCCGTCCCCCAGGCGATCACCTCGCGCCGGGGAGCCTCCGGAGGCAGCATGGCTGTCGCGAACTCGATTGCCTTCCCCGGGGCGCCCGGCGGGCCGAAGTAGTTGTTGTAGTACGGCTCCTCGGAGAGTGTGAACTCCTTCCACCCTCGCGAAACGGGATGCCCTTTGGCCGCCGGGCTCACGGTGACCGACTCGAAGACCTTGGCCACCGACTGATGGTGCGGGCAGCGGGTGGCGAAATAGCCGCCCAGCCAGCCCAGCAGCGGATGCGCGCCGCCGGGCGCAACGTCTTCCGCCCGCAGTCCCGTGGCGTAATGCACGCAGACGATCCCGGCCCCGGCCTGCAACCTCTCGGCGAGATCCCGGAGGATCGCGTCACGGTCCGGCATGCGCTGGGGAGGGAAGATGTCCCCGATGAAGACGATGGTGCGGGCGGCCTCCAGAACCGGCCGCGCGGGCCATTCGGAGACCACCTCCGCCTGCACGCCGGGAACATTGGCCATGTTCTCCAGGGCCCACTCCATCAACCGGCCCCCGGCCGCGACCTCATGACTCCCCGGCGGATGGGTGCTCGGCCCTACCACGATCAGTACCCGGGTCTCCCCCGCGGCCGCGGACAGCAAAGTCCGGACCGATAAACGCAGCACGAACACTACCGCGGGAATCCTTTTCATGATGACTTCTTCTCCTGGAAGCGACGAGCTGTCGGTCGTCAGACTGACGGCCGCCCGCGCGCCATTATAGTATGAGTCAGGCTCTAACCATGCCTACCATGCTTCGACGAACCTTTGCGGGCGCTGCTCCTGCAGCCGCCCTCCATGCCAGACAGGCGGCCGGCGCCGGCGGACGACCGGCCCTGCTGGGCGGCACACCGGTGCGCCCCCGCTCCAGCCGGTTCCCCGGCTGGCCGCAGGTCACGGCAGCCGACGAGGGCGGCTGGCTCGAAGTGTTCCGGTCGGGGCGCTGGTGGCGCAAGGAAGGCCATTTCGTGCGCGATTTCGAGAAGGCCTGGGCCGCGCGGACCGGCGCCCGGCACTGCCTCGCCACGGCCAACGGCACCAGCGCGCTGATGGCGGCCCTGCACGCGGTGGACGTCGGCCCCAGGGACGAAGTGATCGTGGGGCCCTACACCTTCATCGCCACGGTGAACGCGATCCTGGCTCATTACGCACTGCCTGTGTTCGCGGATACGGACCCGGATTCGGCCATGATCGACGCCTCCAAAATCGAAGCCGCTATCACGCCGCGCACACGCTGCATCCTGCCGGTGCACCTGGGCGGCAACATGGCGGACATGGATCGCATCATGGAGATCGCCCGCCGCCGCAACCTGGCGGTGGTGGAGGATGCCTGCCAGGCGGTCGGCTCGGAATGGCGGGGCCGCAAAGCGGCAACCATCGGCCACCTGGGCTGCTTCAGCTTTCATAAGCTGAAGAACCTGTCGGGCGGCGAGGCGGGAGCGGTCCTCACCAACGACGAAGCGCTTTTCGGCCGGGCGTATGGCTTTCACTCCCACTACCGCACCCCGGACGAGAACGCCCCTGACCCGAAGCTGTGCCTCAACGGGATCAACCTGCGCATGAGCGAGTTCCAAGCCGCCGCCATGCTGGCGCAGATCGGCCGGCTGGAAGAGCAGGCCAGGACGCGCGACCGGAACGCCGCCTATCTGAATCAGATGCTGCTTGAAAAGCCCGGCGTCGCGCCGGCGAAAGTGTACCCCGGCTGCACGCGCAACGGCTACCACCTGTACATGATGCGGTACAACCCGGAGGCCATGAGCGGGCTTTCGCGCGAGCGCTTCGTCGAGGCCGTGCGCGCCGAGGGCATCCCCATCTCCGCGGGCTATACGCCTCTGAACCGGCATCCTTTCCTGGAAAACACCCTGAACTCACGTCCTTTCCGCGCGATCTACTCGCAGCAGGAGATCGCTCGCTGGCGGGAGCGCAACCGATGTCCCAACAACGACCGGCTCTGCCAGGAAGGTCTCTGGTTCCCCCACACGGTGCTGCTGGGCAGCCGCCGGGACATGGAGGACATCATCGCCGGCATCCGAAAGGTGCAACGCCACGCCGCTGAACTGAAGTAGGGCCGAGCCGGAGGTGTAAGCAGCCCTATAATTGATGCGTGCAGCGCCGCGCAGCCAGATTCTCCCACCGACTCGGAGCGGCCCTCGCCATTCTGGCCGCCGCCGCGCTGGTTTCGTGCGAACGCTCGCCGAAGGGCGGGCCGCAGGCCCGGCCTGCGTCGAGGTTCTCCCAAGCGGCGCCGCCGGGTCGCGAGGCCGACGACGTCGGACGTTTTCTCTCCGGCCTTAACGGCAACCCGGGCAGCGTCTTCGCCGGACTGGAGGCGAAGGAGTGCTGGCGCGCGCATCGCGGCGAACTCGACGCGGTGTGGAAGAAAGTAGAGAGCCGGTGGCTTCCGGCCATGCGCCGGTTCCAGGGGGCCGAGTTGAGCGGCGCCCCGCTGGACAACGCGGCGCTGTTCTACCCGTTCAGCGGCCCGGACATTCTCATGGCCGCTGTGTTCTTCCCTCACAGCCCGGTGTACGTGATGGTGGGCCTGGAGCCGGCAGGGACGCTGCCCACGCCGAAGCAGATCGCGCGGGAAGATCTCTCCCGGTACCTGGCGGAAGTGCGCGAGTCGGTCTCTTCGGAACTCGAACGCAGTTTCTTCATCACCCGGGAGATGGACCGCGAATTCCGCGGACAAGTCACGGACGGGCTCCTCCCGCCGATCCTCCTCCTGCTTGCACGGACCGGCCACACGGTCCTCGGCCACCGCTATGTCCGTTTAGATGCGGAAGGACGCATCGTGGAGCGCGCCGCCGGCTACCGGGCGCCGGGCCGGACCGGCAACCTGGGCGTTGAGATCGATTTTCGCGGCCGCGCCGGCACGCCCGCACACAAGCTCTTCTACTTCTCCGTCAACCTGTCGGACAAGCGGCTTCAGGAGAACAAGCCGTTTCTGGCCTTCCTCGAGGGCCTGGAGGGAATGGTCACTTTTTTCAAGGCGACCTCCTACATGCCGCACGGCCGCGGCTTCTCCATGATTCGCGGGCGCGTCCTGGCGGGCAGCGCCGCGATCCTGCAGGACGATTCCGGCATCCCCTATCGCTTTTTCGATGCGACTCGCTGGAACATCCAGCTCTATGGAGACTACACTCGTCCCTACGGGAGTTTTCGCTGGCTGGAACAGCCGGACCTGCGGAAGGCGTATGCAGGCTCCATGCCGAAAACCCTCGAATTCCGGATCGGCTACGGCTTCGCGCGAGTCCCTTCCAACCTCCTGCTGGCCAGGCGGAGGCCGGCCAGCACCAGCCGGCAGTAATCCTGGCCCCCCGGGCGCCTCAGGAACCGGTGCGAGACCTCCCGGGCCACCGCACCGGTGAAGGCCGCATCCAGGGAAACACGGAACGGGGCGGCTTGTGCCGTTCGATACAATTCGCCGCGGCGCATCCGCTCTTCGCCGCCGCCTGTTTACATGCGCCGCCGCGGCGGCTCGACTTTTTGTCTTGACCTGCCTCGGGCTTTCTAATACCATTGCAGCCATCAGGCGAATCTCGCCACACTCACTCAGAGGGGTGATTGAATGCGCACAGCCATCTGGTTCGTCGTGTTGGTGGCTCCCGCCGCCTTCTCACAGACCACCGGCACCGCCACCGTGGTGGGGAGAGTGACGGACAATACCGGAGCCGTCGTGCAGGCGGCCGCCGTCAATGTTGTGAACACCGACAATCAGTTCGTGTACAACACGGTGACAAACAACGAGGGAAGTTACTATGTCCCCAACCTGATCCCCGGCAGTTACCGGCTCACCATCGAAGCGCCGGGGTTCAAACGGTATGTGCGCGAGGGCATCACCTTACGCACCAGCGAGCAGCCGCGCATCGATGTGCAGCTGGAAGTCGGAGCGGTGACGGAATCCATCAATGTCACCGGAGCTGCACCCCTGCTGGAGACGGAGACAGCGGCCACGGGGCAGGTGATGGAGGGAAACACGATTGTCAAGATACCCGTTCTCCAGAAATACGCCTTCCGCATTCTCCTCTATCTGCCATCCACGTCGAACATCAACGGACAGCACGTGGTGGGACAGCGGGAGCGGTCGCTGGGCTACACCATGGACGGCGTCGGCGGAAAGGAACCGGTGCGCTCCATGATCGGCTCGACCAACCAGGTCACCTCCACCACTATCGACGCGCTGCAGGAGGTGAAGCTGTTCACCACCGGAATGCCGGCCGAGTTCGGCCACTCGGCCGGGGGGATGCTCTCGACGGTGTTCAAGTCCGGCACCAACGAGTGGCACGGCTCGGCCGAGGACCGCTACATCCAGAAGTCGCTCATCCACCGGAATTACCTGGAGCAATTGCCGAGGAACAACCCCTTCGCATACCACGAGCTTTCCGGAACCATGGGCGGCCCGCTGTATATTCCGGGCGTCTACAACGGGAAGAACAAGACCTTCTGGTTCTTCGGATATCAGCGGCATCACGAGAAGGCCTCGGAGACCTTCACCGGGGCCGTGCCCTCGCCGGAGATGCTCAGCGGCGATTTCAACTTCGGTGGGCTGAACCCGATCTTCGACCCCGCCACCACCCGGTTCGGCCCCGGTTCGGATTGTCCCGCCGGAGCCGCGGAGTGCTGGACGCGGCAGCCGTTTCCGGGCAACCAGGTGCCGTCGGCGCGCTTCGATCCCGCCGTCCGCAACTTTCTCTCCCAGAATCCTTACGTTCCCGAAAACAACCCGCAGCGCGCCTTCGACCGCGCATTCGGCCCTACCAACAACCTGATCGCGCCGACCAATTACCGCTCATACCGTTCCCGTTTCGACGGCAAAATCGACCACCAGTTTTCGGCCAATCACAAGATCTTCGGCCGCTACTCGCACGTGCGGCACCGTTCCTGGCGCGACCGCCTGTCGCCCGAGATCGCCTGGCGGGATTACGACAGCAGGGCCGTGCCGCTTCCCATCGATCAGCGGAACATCGTCATCTCGGACACCTACACCTTCAGCCCTACCATGATCAACGAGGTCCGCGCGGGGTTCAATCGCCGGAAGTCGACCACCGAGCCCAGCACGATCGGGCAGGGCTGGGCGCAGCAGCTGGGAATTCCGAACGTGAGCGCCGAGAACTTCCCGGTATTTCAGGGCTGCGGCAATCAGTCGGACTGCACCGGGGGGACCACGTTCTTCCGGCAGGGAATGCTGGGCCGCTCCTATGAGGTCGGCGAGGATTTCACCTTCCAGAACAACCTGACGAAGGTCGCCGGGCGGCACACCCTGAAGTTCGGCTACGAGTATATCCGCACCCGGTACAATGCCCTCGTACAGGCCCTGCCTTCCGGCATCTACCGCTTCGGCGCCACCGACTTCCCCTTCCGTCCCAATACCGGAAACACCTTCGCCGCATTCCTGTTGGGATCGGTGAGCAGCGCCGAGTTCACCCAGGCGGTGGCGAGCTGGCTTCCGCGCTGGCAATCACACGCCTGGTATGTCCAGGACGATTTCAAGCCGACCCGCAACCTGACGCTCAGCCTGGGCGTGCGATGGAGCTACGAAAGCCCGTTCAACACCAAGTACGGCCAGCAATCCCAGTTTGATCCGGATGCCGTGGATCCCATCTCCGGACTCCGGGGGGCGATCGTTCATCCAAACCGCTCCCTGGCTTCCCGGGACCTGAACAACTTCCAGCCGCGGGTTGGCGTGGCGTGGCAGATCCGGCCGAACCTGGTGTTCCGCTCGTCCTTCGGCGTGATCACCCAGGACCTGATGACCAACGGCCTCAATCAGAACTTCGAGGAGTACTTCGCCACGGCCGCGCTGCAGGCGCCTCCCGGGGACCCCCGGCCGATTTTTCAGCTGAGCCAGGGGCCGCCGCCCTTCCAGTACAACATCGCTCCCGACGGTTCGGTGCCGTTCATCGGCAGGAATTTCAGCGGCCGGAGCGCCTCGTGGTTCGACCCCGGCATGCGCATGCCGTACGTGATGAACTGGTCGGGCGGGTTCCAGTGGAACTTCACGCAGAACTGGCTGCTGGAAACGACCTACCAGGGCTCCCGCGGCGTGCGTCTCTTGAATAACTGGGATATCAACCAGATTCCGCTGGACATCTCCAGAGACCCGGCGGTCCTGCAGCAGATCTTTCAGGCTCCGCAAAACTACAAACCGTACCCGCAGTTCGGCTCGATCCAGCATTACTCCAATTACGGGGACAATTCCTATCATGGAGTCACTTTCCGGACCGAGAAGCGCTATTCGTACGGGCTGCTTTTGAACGCCTTCTATACGTTCTCGAAAACCTTGAACAACGGGGATGACGATGGCGGCGTCTCCGGGATCACTTACTACAACCGCAGCCTGGAGAAGGCCCGAGCCAACTACGATATCCGCCACCGGTTCGTTTCGGTCATGACCTACGAGTTGCCTTTTGGAAGGGGACGGCGGTTCATGAACCGGACGGGAGTGGTGAACCACCTGCTGGGCGGCTGGGACCTGGCCTGGACCCAGACCTTCCAGTCGGGGCCGCCCTTTACGGTAAGCTTCGCGGGCAGCCCGAACCGCTACCTGCCGGGACAGTCCCGGCCCAACCTGGTGCCGGGCGTCGATCCGGTAATGGAGGACTGGAGTATCGGCCCGCACCGCTTTCCCGTGCAGGCGCAGGTACCCTACCTGGACGCCGCCGCCTTCGAGTACCCGGCCGCCTTCACTCCCGGAACCATGGGCCGCAACGTGGTGGAGGGTCCGGGCATCACCTGGCCGCAGTTCTCGCTTTCCAAGGAGTGGGTTTTCGCGGAGAAGCTGCGCTTCCTTCTGCGCTGGGACTCCAACAACCCGTTCAAGAGCCCGAACTTCGGCTTGCCGAACTCGGCGTTCAACCGCAACAACCTGGGCAATTTCGGGCGGATCGGCACGGCCACCCGGGGCGGTTTCTCCGATATCGGCACGGCACAGCCGAACCACTTGCTGGTGTTCCGCCTGGAGTGGTGAGGAGTCAGGCTCGGTCCGACATCGGAAGCGCCGAGGTCACAGAGAAGGGCAAGTTACTCCGCCCGGAAGGCCGGGGGCTTCGAGGCGCCGGCCAGTTGCAGGGCCAGCGCATAGGTCAAGCGGATGATCTTCTCCATCTTGGCCAGGTTCAGTTTCTCCGGAGTGTCGGAAACCTCGTGGTAGCCCGGGTGGAAGCCCGCGAAGATCCAGACCGCCGGAACGCCCTGCACCAGAAACGGAAAGTGATCGGAGCGCCACAGCACACTCTGGCTGGCGTCGGCATCGTACTTGGAGTCGATGCGCAGGCCCAGGCCGGCGGCGATGCGGCGCGCCGAGGCGGCCAGTGCCGGCGACCAGGCGCCGCCCGCAAGGTTCATCAGGTCCGAGGTGCGGGCGGGGATCTCAACCCGGCCTTCCGTTCTGGGGATATGGGCCTCATCGCGGCCGATCATGTCGAGGTTCAGCACCGCGCGCGTGCCGCCGAGCGGCAGCACCGGATGGGCGGCGTAGTGGTACGCTCCGATCAAGCCGTTCTCCTCGGCTCCGAACGCGATGAATACCAGGGTCCGCTTCGGCTTCACCTTGTGTTCCGCGGCCAGGCGGGCCAACTCCAGGATGGCGGCTACGCCGGAGGCATTGTCGTTCGCGCCCGGGTAAACCGCCTCGCCCTGAGAAGGCAGGTGGTCGTAATGGGCGCTCAGGATTATGGCCTCGCTCTTGAGCCGGGGGTCGCTCCCTTCCATCACGCCGATGACGTTCGACGTCGTCCCGGACTGGCGCTCTTTCTGAACCAGTTCCACTTCCAGGGTTCCCGGTACCTCCCGGGAGGCCGGTTTGCCGGCGGCATCAATCCGCTCCTGCAATTGCCGGTAGCCGGGTAATACCCGGCCCGCGGCGCGGGTGTTCAAGTCGAGCAGGGGGATGGCGATCTCCTCGTCGTAGACCACCGACGCCCACCCCCGGGGCAGGGCGGGACTGCCCGGGGCCGCCGGAGGCGTGCTCGTTCGCGGTGTTCCGGCCGCTGCCGGCCGGGGCCTTGCGGAGGCCGGCAGCACTACCACCGCGGCGGCCCCGTGGGTCTGCGCGTTCATGCGTTTGACGCGTACCGCCGAATGCACGGTCAGGCCGCTGCCCCGAAACGCTCCCGCGGGCTGCTCCTGCCGCGGCTCGCCGCTCAAAATCACCGCGACCTTGCCCCGCACGTCGAGGCCCGCGTAGTCGTCATACCCATACTCCGGAGCGGTGATCCCGTAGCCGGCGAAGACCATCCCGGCCTTTAACCGGACATCCTCCTTGAACCCGCCCTGGAAGCCCTCGCCGGGCTTCAGGATTTCGCGACTGCCGTCGCGATCCAGTACCAGGCGGCTGGCCGAGCGGTCGAGGACCGTGGTAACCAGGCGGAATTCCTGCAAGTACTCCTTGCCGTCAAAGGGCTTAAGACCGGCCTTGCGGAACTCGGCGGCGAGGAAGCGGCTGACCAGGCCGGCGCCGGGCTGCAGGGTCGCCCGGCCTTGCAATTCCGGAGAGCACAGGAAGGCGATGTCCGCCATGACTCGGTCCATGCGGACGGCGGGGCCGCCCGCAAACAAAGCGATTGCCGCCAGGATAAGGGTAAGGCTGAAGCGCTTCATTGGCGATTTCCGTTGTAACACAGGAGCCGGGTCCCTTCGCCAACCCGGCTACCAGGAACAGCACGAAAGGAAATCGAACCACACCCTTCAGCTGCGGCCGGCAACGGCCGATTTACTCACCGTTGCGGCTATCTTCCCGCGGCGGTGCTGAGTTTCGAGAGCACCTGGCGGTTGTGCGCGATCAGCTTGTCCAGGACGCCGAACCGGCTCCATTCCAGGATGCGGTCGAGTCCGTAGAAGTCGCGGTCGAAGCTCTTCAGGACCGGGCTCGACGGGGATTTCTTACGAAGCTCGCCGGCCTGCTGCCCGGCCTCGCGAAGCAGTTCGTTCAACTCCCTCAGGTGCTGTTGGGGAGCCGGGACCCCGGCCGGCGGGGCGGTGAGGGCCTCGGCCAGGATGCGGCCGCCCACGTTGGGCGGCGGCTTCACGCCCATCAGGTGGCACAGGGTAGGGACGATGTCGATCTGCTCGGCGTAATCCAGCTTCTGGCCCGGGCGGATGCCCGGCCCGGCAAGAACCAGGGGCATGGACCAGCCCTCCGGGTCGTCGTAGGGGTGCCATCCGGCGTCCGCCTGCCCGTGGTCCGAGGTCACGAAGAACACGGTCTTGTCCCTCAAGTTGAGCCGGTCGAGTTCGGCGAGGAACTGGCCGAGGTAGGAGTCGGCGCGCGCGGCGGCCTGGCGGTAGGGAGAATCCGGCGCCCAGATGTTGCGGTGAAAGGGTTGTGAGGAATCCTTGCTGCTGTAGCTGGCCATTCCGGCGCCGCCCGTGTCCTGGAGGTGCACCTTCATGAAGGCGGGGCGGGCCCGGCGGAGAAACTCCAGGGCCCAGTACATGGTCTGATCGTCGTGTACGGGGTCGTCGTCCGAACCGCTGAGGAACGAAAGGTTGAAGCCCACGTTGAGCCTCTGGTAGTCCATGTCGTTGGCGGAATGGGCGGTGATGCGGGCTGGAAAGAAGCAGTGCTGGACGAATTGCTGATCGGGCCTCAGCATCACGGTGCCGGCGAGGATCACCGGGTTGGGGATGGAGGAGCGATGGTACTTGGCCCACTCGCCGGTGCGGGGATGGGCCGGCATGATGTTGTGCGATCTCCGGTAGTAGGTTCCCGCCGCGATCAGCTTCTGGAGATTGGGCAGGTCGATGCGTTCCGGGGCCCTGTAGCTCAGTCCGTCGATGATCAGGAGAACTGCGTGTTGCGGCCGGGGAGGCGCTGCCGCTCCCCGCAACTGAACCGAGAGAGCGGGGAACGCGAGTAATGCGAGAAGAGGTGGATATTTCATGAGGATCTCCGCGGGGCATGATAGCACCTTCGTTCCATGGGCCAGGGTGGGCCGGGGCGTCAGGGCCGCCCGCTTGACCCCTTGCCGGGGCGCGTTGTACTCTCGGCTTTCGATCTACCCATATGGTCCTACCACACACCTACGGCGCCGCCCTCTTCCTGATGATCCTGAGCATGCTGTGCTGGGGATCCTGGGCTAATACGCAAAAGCTGGCCGGGAAGTGGCGGTTCGAACTTTTCTATTACGACTACTCCTTCGGGGTGCTGCTGGCCGCCACCCTGTACGCTTTCACGTTCGGAACGCTGGGCTACGACAGCCTGCTGTTCCTGGACGACCTGATGCAGACCGGAAAGCGCAACATCGCTTTCGGATTTGCGGGTGGGGTGGTTTTCAACCTGGCCAACATGCTGCTGGTGGCCGCCATTTCACTCGCGGGACTCTCCGTTGCCTTCCCGGTGGGCGTGGGGACGGCGCTGGTGGTCGGGGTCATCTGGAACTATGCCCTGCGGCCGCGCGGCAACCCGATCCTTCTGTTCGCCGGGGTGGCCATCGTGGTGGCGGCAATCATCGTGGATGCCGTGGCATACCGCATGCATGCCAGCCACCAGCTGCGCGCCAGGATCAAAGCCGGGCAGACCAAATCCACGGCCAAGGGCATCAGCCCGAAGGGGATCATACTCTGCATCGTCAGCGGCCTGCTGATGGGGTCTTTCTTCCCGCTGGTGGAGATGGGAAAAGGAAACCCAGGCGGCGTGGAGATGGGCCCGTACGCCATCGGCTTCGTCTTCGCGGTGGGAGTTTTTCTCTCCACCTTTGTGTTCAACCTCTTCTTCATGAACCTGCCGGTGGAGGGCGAGCCGGTGGAGATCCTGGACTTCTTCAAAGGCAGCGTCCGGCAACACCTGCTGGGCGTGCTGGGAGGCGTGATCTGGGCCACCGGGACGATTGCGAACTTCGTCGCGGCCAGCGCTCCGGAGGAGGTGCAGATCGGGCCGGCCACCAGCTACGCGCTCGGACAGGGCGCCACCATGGTGAGCGCCTTGTGGGGCCTGCTGGTGTGGAAGGAGTTCGCGGGCGCCGATCAGCGGGTAATGAACCTGATCATCCTGATGCTGCTGCTGTTCATCACCGGCCTGACCATGATCTCGATCGCGCCGCTGTTCGTGGGCGGGTAGGCCGGGCTGTGCCTTGAGACAGAGATTCCGGCACGCTCCACGGCGGTGAGGGCCAACCGGCTTGGCTGCGCGCCCCGCACGCCGCGATCAGCGGGTGATTCGCAGGACGATGGAGCGGGTGAAGGGCGGGAGGGTGAGGCGTCCTTTGCGCAGCGCAGCCTTTGACCATCTCCCTTTCCAGGGGTCGTAGATCCGCGCCTGAGCGCCGGAACCGCCGAGTACGGCTTCGAGGTCCAGGCGCAGGCCGCGCAGCGACTGCGGCTTCTCACCCCGTTCCAGCTCGGAGCGCCAGTCATTGCGGAGATCGCGGCACCACACCAGCGTATTCTTGCGGCCCTTCAGCACGTAGACCCGCAGGCGCGGATGCTCCAGCATGAGCGGCTCGAAGCCCTCGGCCGGAGCATCCAGGTCCCTGACCACGTCGGCGAAGCGGGCAAAATGATGCCACAGGTTGTTCCCTGCCACGTAGACATCCCAGTGCCAGATCTGCCCCGGCCCGGCGGCTCCGGCGAAGAAGGGAGCAAAAAGAACGTCGTGGAGCAGAACGCCCTCGCGGTCGGCTTGGTACAGCTTGAACGGGCCGGAGTGCCGGGGTTCAACGGCGCCGGATTCGGCCAGCAGGACCGGGCGGCCGGGGTCGTAGCTTTTGACCTCGCGAATGGCGTCCGCGGCCAGGACGTCCATGGGACCTTTGCAGATTTCGAGGGAGGCGCCGAGGTCCAGGTAGCGGTGGACCTGGGCGAGGTCGTTGCCCGGCATGGTGCTGTGGCGCCGGTAGGCCTCCCGGATCCGGGCGGCGTCGAAACTTCCCAGGCTCTGCATGACCATGTTCCTGGGGAATGCCCTGCGCAGTTCCGGCAACATCGCCTCGGTCCAGGCCATGTAGTCGCCGCCGCGGACGGCGTTGACCTCGTTCCATAGTTCCCAACCGAACACGATGGGCTGGTCGCCGTAGCGGCGGGCGTACCACCCGATCTTGCGCCTGAACTGATCGCGCGGCTCGCCGCCGTCGAAGAAGTCGGCGATGGATTTGGCGGGCCCGCCCCGGGAGACGTGATGAATGGCCTTATCGGCCCAGGGCTGGCGCACGTTCTCGCCTATGCTGCGGAAATGCTCCAGGGTCATCTTCACCCGGATGCCGTAACGGCGGCACATTTCCAGCATGCGGTCGATGCGCCGCGCCTTCACGGAATCGTAAACACCGCTGGCCTCGTGCTCGATGTCCCAGAACGGGCTGCTGAGCCAGACGCGGATGTAATTGCCCTGGTTGGAAGAGAGGTTGCGCAGCCAGGTTTCGAAAGCCTCGAGCGAAGCGTCTTCGCTGAGGCCGCGGGTGGGCGGAGCGATCATATTCAGGCCCACCGGGATGTAAGGGGAGCCGTCGGTCAGTTCCAGATACCTGGCGTCGCGGGGACTCACCCGCACGAAGCTCCCGTCCGGGGCGGGGCGGGCTCCGGCGGCCAGGGAAAGTACAAGGAGGCACAACCCGGCTTTCATGGCCCTCATGATAGCGCGCGAACCGGACATTCGGATCTCCGCGATATACTGGAAGTTACCGCTGTTTCCCTGGATTCCGACCTGCAATGGCTGAGACCAGCATCCTGTGGCTGCGTGTCGCCGCCGTGCTTTATTCGCTCGGCCTGCTGCACGCGATCCTGACCCTCATCCGCAAACGCCAGTACCTGTTCCGCATCGCGCTGGGGGCGTTTTCCCTGGCCGCGGTGCTGCACGGCGTCTCGGTCGTGGATCAGGGGATCATCACCGGGCACTTTCCGGCGAACAACGTCTTCGAGTCCCTCTCGTTGTGCGCGCTGCTCATCACGCTGTTGTTCCTGTTTCTGTACCGCCGCTACAAGCTGGAAAGCCTCAGCGTGTTTATCTTCCCGCTGGTCTTCGTGATGACGCTGATGGCCTCTCTGGCCAACCCGGTGAGCGAGTGGCCCAGCGCGGCGGTGCGGGACACCTTATTGAAGGTGCACGTAGTCCTGGTGCTGCTGGGTTACGCGGCGCTGCTGCTCACCGCCGTGGCCGCCATCGTCTACCTGATCCAGGAACGCGAGTTGAAGAGGAAAAAGCCCCACCAGTTCTACTATCGCCTGCCCCCGCTGGGGACCCTCGACGACCTGATCTCCAAAGCGATGGCTTTTGGTTTCGTGCTCATCACGCTGGCCATCGTGACGGGTAGCATCTGGGCTTTCGTGGAGTGGAAGCGGGCCTGGATCGCCGAGCCGAAGATCCTGATCTCCGTGGTCACCTGGTTGATTTACATGGCCATGGTGTTCTTCCGGGTGATCGCCGGATGGCGGGGGCGCAAGGCGGCCGTGATGGCCGTGGCCGCCCTGTGCTGTTCCGCGATCACCTGGGCGGCTCATACCCAACTGCGGACGCTGCTGAAGCCATGAAGTTGCTGGTCACCGGAGTCAGTCACAAGACCACTCCCGTGGAGGTCCGGGAGTGCCTGGCGGTTCCCGATGCCGACCTGCCGGCCGCGGTGAAGCAACTGGCGTCCTCTCCGGGGGTCAACGAGGCACTGATTCTGTCGACCTGCAACCGGGTGGAGATCATGGTGGACGTGGACGATGAGACCGATCCGGAACAGGTGACCGCGGAGTTTCTGCGCCGCGCCAGCGCGGTCTCTCCGGAGTCCCTGGAGCCTTACGTTTACCGGCACTACAACAAGGAGGCGATCCATCACGTCTTCCGGGTGGCGTCCAGCCTGGACTCGATGATCATCGGGGAGCCCCAGATCCTGGGCCAGCTTAAGCACGCCTATGCCGTGGCCCGGGAACAAGGCGGGCTGTGCGGGCCTCTGGAGAACGTTCTGGCGCGGTCGTTCATGGTCGCCAAGCGGGTGCGGAGTGAGACGGGCATCGGACAGATGGCTGTGTCGGTGAGCTTCGCGGCCGTGGAACTGGCGCGGAAGATTTTCGGATCGCTCTCCGGGAAGACGGTCATGATCGTGGGCGCCGGCAAGATGTCGGAACTGGCGGCCCGGCACTTGCGGCGCTCCGGCGCTTCCCGCGTGCTGGTGACCAACCGCACGCACGAGCGGGCGATCGAGGTGGCCCGGACTTTCGAAGGCACACCGGTCGAGTACAGCCGGTTCATCTCGGTGCTGCCGGAGGCGGACATCCTGATCGCCTCGAGCGGCGCCCCGCATTACCTGGTGCGGAAGGAGGATATGCAGCGGGTGATCGCGGCCCGGCGCAACCGGCCCATGTTCCTCATCGACATCGCCGTGCCGCGCAACATCGAGCCGGCGGTCAACGATCTGGACAACGTTTTCCTGTACGACATCGACGATCTCCAGGAGGTGGTGAATGCCAACCTGCGGGAGCGCATCAAGGAGGCCGATCACGCCGAGGAGATCGTCGTTCACGAAGTGGAGCGCATGCTGGCGCGGTTGAAGGTCCAGGAGGTAGCGCCTACCATCGCCGGCCTGCAGGAGCAACTGGAACAACTCCGGAGGGTCGAACTGGACAAGGCCCGCCGCCGGATGGGCCCGCTCTCCCCGCAGCAGGAGGAGGTGCTGGAAGCCCTGACCCGCGGCATTGTCAACAAGATCGCGCATGGCCCCATCACGGAATTGCGCCGCCAGGCGGGTAAGCCGGAAGGGGTACACGTGATCGACGCCATCCGCAGGGTCTTCCGGCTGGAGCAATGAGCGTGCTGATTATTGGTTCGCGCGGCTCGCAACTGGCCCTGTGGCAGGCCAACTGGGTTGCCGGCAAGCTCCGGACCCTGGGCGTGGAGAGCCGTATCGAGATCATCAGGACCACCGGGGATAAGATCACCGGAGTGCCGCTGGCGAAGGTGGGAACCAAGGGCCTGTTCACGAAGGAGATCGAAGAGGCGCTGGCGGCGGGGGAGATCGATCTGGCGGTGCACAGCCTGAAGGACCTGCCAACCGAACTGCCCGCCGGGCTCCGGATCGCCGCTGTCCCCGAGCGCGAAGACCCGCTGGACGCACTGGTAGGCGGGCGCCTGGCGGCGTTGCCGCAGGGGGCAAGAGTGGGCACCAGCTCGCTGCGCCGCTCGGCGCAGCTGAGGCACCTGCGCCCGGACCTTATCCTGGAATCGGTGCGGGGAAACGTGGATACCCGGCTCCGCAAGCTGGACGAGGGGCAGTTCGACGCCATCCTGCTCGCCTCGGCCGGATTGAAGCGCCTGGGGTGGGAGGACCGCATCGCGGAGCAGCTTCGAGCGGAGGTGATGTGCCCGGCGGTCGGCCAGGGGGCGCTGGCCATCGAGACGCGGGAGAGCGGCGAGGCCCGGGAGATCTGCGGGCGATTCGACGACCGCGCCACCCGCCTGGCGGTAACGGCGGAACGCGCCGTGCTCCGTGCTCTGGGCGGCGGCTGCCAGGTTCCGATCGGGGCGCATGCCGTGGTTGCCGGGGAGCGCCTGCGGATGCGGGCGGTGGTGGCCGACCCGGATGGAACCCTGCTGATCGCCGATGCGGCCGAGGGCGATGCCTCCGAGGCTGAGCGCATTGGAGAGCAGTTGGGAGCTCGGCTGCTCGAATCCGGCGGACGCCGGATCCTGGAAGCAGTGTACGGCGCTCCCATACCGGAGCAGCATAAGTGAGCGGCAAAGTCTTCCTGGTGGGCGCCGGCCCGGGCGATCCGGGCCTGATCACGCTGAGGGGCCGCGCTGTTCTCGAACAAGCCGAGGCGGTCCTTTACGATCACCTGGCCTCCGTCAAGCTGCTCGAATTCGCGCCGCCTTCGGCCGAGTGCATCTACGTCGGCAAGAAGAAGACCGAGCACGTCCACAGCCAGGACGAGATCTGCGGGATGATGATCGAGCGGGCGCGGCGCGGGTTGAGGGTGGTGCGCCTGAAGGGCGGCGACCCGTACATTTTCGGGCGCGGAGGGGAAGAGGCTGAAGCGCTCGCCGATGCCGGCATTCCTTTTGAAGTTGTTCCGGGCGTGACCGCGGGAGTGGGCGTGGCGGCCTATGCCGGTGTACCGCTGACTCACCGGGAGCACACCTCCGCGGTTACCTTCGTCACCGGCCATGATCCGGAACGGATCGACTGGGAGAAGGTCGGACAGGCCGAGACGCTGGTGATCTTCATGGGACTGACCACGCTCAGCCGGATCGCCGCCGGCATCATCGCGCATGGCCGCTCTCCCGATACCCCGGCTCTGGCCGTCCGCTGGGCCGCGCGGCCGGACCAGCAAACCATCGCAGGCACTCTGGCCACGCTGCCGAAACTGGTGGCGGAGTCCGGGCTGAAACCGCCGGCCACTATTGTGGTGGGAGAGGTTGTCCGGCTGCGAGGCAAGCTCAACTGGTACGAGCGGCTGCCCCTGTTCGGCCAGCGCGTGGCGGTGACGCGGGCCCGCGGACAGGCCGATGCCCTGGCGCAGAGACTGGGGGCCTTGGCGGCCAACGTAATCGACCTTGCCGCCATCGAGATCCGGCCGGCCGCCGACTACGGCGCGCTCGACCGGGCGGTGGCCCAGCTCGAAACCTACGATTGGGTCGTATTCACCAGTGTGAACGGAGTGCGTTTTTTCCTGGATCGCCTGGACCGTTCGAAGCGGGATCTGCGCTCGCTGCGCGCCCGGCTGTGCGCCATCGGCCCGGCCACACGCCGGGCCTTGGAGGACCTGCACCTGAAGGTCGACCTGACGGGCAAGGAGTACGTGGCGGAAAGCCTGCTGGAAGCGCTCGGGGAGCACGACCTGGCGGGCCGGCGCGTTCTGCTGCCGCGGGCGGCGGTGGCCCGCGACCTGCTGCCGTCGGAGCTGGCCCGGAAGGGCGCGCAGGTGGATGTGGTCGAGGCCTACCGCACCGTGGCGCCGGAGGGGTTGGGCGAGCTGGCCCGGCAGGTTTTCTCCGGCCCGTGCAAGCCCCACTGGGTCACCTTCACCAGTTCCTCGACCGCGCAGAACCTGGTGAGGGAAGCGGGGGCGGAAGCTCTCCGGGGCGTGAAGATTGCCTCCATCGGCCCCGTCACCTCGGCCACGCTGCGGGGGCTGGGTGTGGAGGTGACGGTGGAAGCGGGCGTGTACACGGTGGACGGCCTGGTGGAGGCGATTACGGGGCTGTCCGGCTTCCCCAAGGTATAATCGAAGCGTGAAATTGGTCCTCCCCATTGCGCTCGCTCTGCTCCTCCCCGGCTGCAACCGCGGGCTGGAAACGAAGGAAGCCGTCCGGCAGGCGGTGGTCGATTACCTCGCGGAACGCTCCAACCTGAACGTCTCCTCCATGAACATCGAAGTGGTTTCGGTGGCCTTCCGGGGCAACGAGGCGGACGCCACTGTATCGTTCCAGCCGAAGGGCGGGGGCGCCCAGGGGATGGAGATGCGCTACTCGCTGGAGAAGCAGGGGAACCGCTGGGTGGTGAAGGGCCGGGGGTCGGGGCATGCCGGACAGGGAATGGGCGGCGGCACCGCGCCCGGGGCCATGCCTCCCGGGCACCCGCCGGCGACAGGCGAACAGAAAAAATGAAGTGCGTCGCCGTGCTGGGAGGCGGGCCCGCCGGCGCCTTCGCTGCTGAACAACTGGCCCTGGCGGGCGCGAAGGTGGTCCTCTTCGACGAGAAACTGGCCTGGGAGAAGCCCTGCGGCGGGGGCCTGACTTACAAGGCGTACCGGCAGTACCCTTTCCTGCTGCACAATCCCACTCCCAAGAAACTGATCAACGAGACAATCCTCTTCGCGCCTCGCGGCGGTGCGGCGACGCTGCGACTGCGGGAGCCGCTGCTGATCTATTCGCGCCTGGATCTGAACCGCATGCTGCTGGAGCGGGCGGAATCGGCCGGCGCGCAGATCGAGAAGACGCGCGTGCGGGAGATGGCGCGCACGGGCGATGCCTGGCAGCTGACGACGTCCTCGGGAAGCCTGAGATGCGATTTCTGCATCGTGGCCACGGGGGCGCGCAACCCGCTGCGTGACGTGGGCACGCGGCTCACCGCGGCCGACACCATGTCGGCTTTGGGCTATTACATCCCGGGCGGACAGGACCACATTGACATCCAGTTCCTCTCCAGGCTGGAGGGCTACATCTGGGTTTTTCCGCGCTGCGGTCACCTTTCGGTGGGAATCTGCGGCAAGAACCAGCCGGCCCAGGTTTTGCGTGCGCGGCTGGAGCAGTTCCTGGCTGAGCGCAGCATGGCGTTCAAAGGCGCTCCGTTCTACAGCCACCTGCTGCCCTCGCTGGAGTGGCCTTCGTGGAAAAGCAACCGGGTGGCGGGCGAGGGGTGGCTCGCGGTGGGCGACGCGGCCGGCCTGGTGGATCCCATCACCGGCGAGGGCCTGTACTACGCGATTCGCTCTGCGGATCTGGCTGCCAAGGCGCTGACAGCGAACGGAGGCCATGCGGACATCGTGCAGAACTACCGCCGCATGCTGCGCCGCGACTTCGCTGCCGATCTCGAATTCGCCTCGCACCTGGCCAAGCGCGTTTTTCTGGGCCGCTTCCTGTTCGGCTCGGTGCCCAGCCGCATGGTCCAGTTTGCCCGCTTCAGTCCCCGCTTCGCGGGCATCATGCAGGATCTGTTCGCCGGAACGCAGACCTACCGCGGCCTGAAGGACCGGTTGCTGCGCAATTTGAACGGCAGCATGCTGGAGATCTTCATGAACCTGGGCTTGCGGCGGCTGGTACCGGAGAAAGTGGTGAGCCGGTAGCCGCTCCGGCCGACACTGCAGGTTTCGGCGCACGATCACTCCCTGAGGTCGCGGCCCGGAACCATGACGTTGACAGGGCAGGATTCCCGACAGGCCGCGGATCTCGACACGGGCAGCAAACGCAAGCGATAATCGGGAAGGATTCAGTGAAAGCCGGGGGAGAGCCGAAGGCTGCCGGCTGATCGCTGGGCGCTTCCATGACCCACACCAAATCCGAGCAACTGTTCTCGCGGGCGCAGCGGCGCATTCCCGGGGGAGTGAATTCGCCGGTGCGCGCTTTTCGGAGCGTCGGCGGCAATCCGCCCTTCATCGAGCGCGGCGACGGAGCCCGCATTGTGGATGCCGACGGCAACCAGTACCTGGATTACGTCGGCTCGTGGGGGCCGCTACTGCTGGGGCACCGGCATCCCTGCATTATCGCGGCGTTGGAGAGGGCGCTCGAATCCGGAACCAGTTTCGGAGCCCCCACAGAGCGGGAAGTGGAACTGGCGGAACGGATTTGCGAGGCGGTGCCGTCGATGGAGATGGTGCGCCTGGTCAATTCGGGCACGGAAGCGACCATGGCGGCCATCCGCGTGGCGCGCGGGTTTACCGGCCGCAGCCTGGCGGTGAAGTTCGAAGGTTGTTACCACGGCCACGTGGACTCGCTGCTGGTGAAGGCCGGATCGGGCATGGCCACTCTGGGCATCCCGGACACCCAGGGAGTGCCCAAGGCTTTCGCGGATACCACCATCGCCCTGCCGTTCAATTCGGCGGAGGCGATAGAACAGGCCTTTCGCGCGCATGCGGACGAGATCGCGGCGGTGATTGTGGAGCCGGTGGTGGGCAACATGGGGTGCGTGCCTCCGGCGCCGGGCTTTCTCACGCTCCTGCGGGAAACGACCGAGCGTCACGGCGCCCTACTGATCTTCGACGAGGTGATGACCGGCTTCCGGTTGGCCTACGGCGGCGCCCAGCAGCTTTTCGGGATCCGCCCGGACCTGACGACCCTGGGCAAAGTGATCGGCGGCGGTCTGCCGGTGGGCGCTTACGGCGGACGCGCGGACATCATGAAGAAGGTGGCGCCGCTGGGGCCGGTCTACCAGGCCGGCACGCTGTCCGGCAATCCGCTGGCGGTTTCCGCCGGCCTGGCCATGCTGGATTACCTGCGGGAGCACCCGGAGGTTTACGGCGAACTGGAGAGGAAAGGGATGCGCCTGGCCGCCACGGCTCCGCCGGGCACGACCGTAAACCGGGCGGGCTCGATGTTCACTTTCTTCTTCGCGGATCAGCCGGTGACCGATTACGAGTCGGCCAAGCGCTCCGATGCCACCCGCTTCGCGCGTTTTCACCGGGCCATGCTCGACCAGGGGATCTATCTGCCTCCCTCGCAGTTCGAGGCCGCCTTCATCTCGGCGGCGCACAGCGAAGAGGACATAGCCCGGACGGCGGCGGCCTTCAAAGCCTGGTCCTGAAGGCCGGCAGGATTCTCCGGCCGGCATAAACGGCGATCGCCAGGAACACGAGGATGCTGAGGAGCACGATCAACCGGCGTCGTCCCTCGGAGAGTTCCACGGCTTGCGGAGTGCGCCGCACGCTGAAGTCGAGATAGATTTTCAGATCGACCTGGGCGGGGCCGCGCCCTTCCATGCGGTTATCCACCACGATGGCGTACTCGCCCGGCCTGGGCACGGCAAAGCGGAAGCGGCCGGACTTCAGGTAGGAGGTGGTGGCCAGCACATCGTGGCTGCGTCCGGAGCGGAACCGCTCCAGCTCCGGGCGGCTGACCAGAGCGAGCCGGACGCCGGACCCGCCTTCCACCACACGGAACTCACATTCCACCGTAGCGGTCTGTTTGTTCAAACCGAACTCGAGGTAGCGCCATTCGGAAGCGGGAATCGTGTAGAGGTCGTCGACCAGCAGGATCCTGGAGGAAGCCAGCAGGATGAGCACGAGCGCGGACGCACTCATTGCGAGTACACGATCTCACCGCCCAGCACGGTCATGGTCACCCGCGTCGAGAGGATGTCGCGAGGCGGCACGCGCATGATGTCCCGTGAAAGCACGATAAAATCGGCGAGCTTCCCGGGTTCGAGCGAACCTTTCTGTTTCTCCTCGAAGGCGGCATAGGCTCCGTTGAGCGTCCAGCTTCGCAGGGCTTCCTCACGCGTCATGCGCTGATCGGGGAACCAGCCGCCGGCCGGCTGTCCTTGAGGGTCCTGCCGCGTGATGGCGGCGTAGAAACCGGCCAGCGGGTTGGGTTCCTCCACGGGGAAATCGGACCCGTTGGCGATGGTCACGCCGGCGGAGAGGAAGCGGCGCCAGGCGTACGCGCCTTTGACCCGTTCGGGCCCCAGGCGGGCTTCCGCCCACCGCATGTCGCTGGTGGCGTGGGTGGCCTGCATGGAAGCGATGACGGAGTAGCGTTCGAACAGGGCCACGTCGGGCAGAGCTACTACCTGCGCGTGCTCGATGCGGAACCGCTTATCGTTCCTGCCGCCGAGGGCGGAGGCATAGGCTTCGAGCACCATCCGGTTGGCCAGGTCGCCGATGGCGTGGGTATTGACCTGGAAGCCGCGGGCCGCGGCTTCCCTGGCCACCCGCTCGACGTCCTCGCGCTTCATCAACAGGAGGCCGCGGTTCCCCGCATCGTCGGAATAGGGTTCCGCCATGTAAGCGCCGCGCGATCCCATGGCGCCGTCAGCCATCAGCTTGATGCTGCGCACGGTCAGCCGATCGCCCGTTTCGGGCCCGCGCGACAGGTACTCCCGCCAGAGCGATCCTGCGCCGCCGATCATGGCGTAGACCCGCACGGGCAGCTGCTTCGCGGCGATCAGCTCGCGGTAGGCCTGAACCACTTCCCGGCTGCAGCCCGCGTCGTGGACGGTGGTCAGGCCGAGCCGGGCGCATTCCCGGGCGGCTTTCGCCAGGCGCCGCTTGACTACGGCCGGGCCCGCATCGGGAATCCTGCCTGCCACCAGGCCCTCGGCGCGGTCAATGAGGATGCCGGTGGGAGAACCGTCGGGATGGCGATGGATTTTGCCGCCGGGCGGGTCGGGAGTTCTGGCGGTCACGCCCGCCAACTCGAGGGCTTTGCGATTGACCCAGGCAGCGTGGCCGTCCACGCGGGTGAGGTACACGGGATGATCCGGAGCGGCATCGCTGAGCACATCGGTGGTGGGGAATTCCTTGCCCGGCCAGAGCGACTGGTCCCAGGCATGCCCGCGAATCCACTCGCCGCGGGGCAGCTGCCCGGCCGCCTCGCGCACCTTCGCGGCAATCGCTTCCGGCGACCGCAATCCCCGCAGGTCGAGCGTCTCCAGGGCATCCCCGAGGCCCTCCATATGAACGTGAGAATCGATCAGGCCGGGAACGATGGCGGCGCCGCGGGCATCGATCCTGCGCGTGGAAGGGCCGGCGAGCCGCTCGAGGTCGTCGCCCACCGCCAGGATTCTGCCGCCTTTCACGGCGATGGCCGAGGCGGCGGGCCGCGCCGGATCCAGCGTGTAAATGCGGGCTCCGGTGATCAACAGATCGGCGGTCTGCGCCCCCGCCAGCCCGGCGAAGAGGGCTAAAATGGGGACCATGGATGACAGTATCCCACACCCCGGTCAGGCGTCCATCTTACCCGCCGCGCCCGGGTGGAAGACGGCCGTTAGCTGGATTTCCGCCGTGATCATCTCGTTCCTGTTCCTGCTGGCCGGCCTGTGGGAGATCACCGACGTTCCAGGCGGCGCCGTGAAACTGCAGCAGGCCCTGGTGCCGGAAAGCCTGAGCCTGGCGGCGGCGCTACTGCTGGGCATCGGAAACACATTTGCCGGGGTGCTGATTCTGGTGCCGCGCTTCCGGCGCTGGGGCGCCTGGCTGGCGTCCCTGCTGCTGGTGGTATTCATGGGCTACTTCGCCATCAACTACAGCACGCTTCGAGGAGAGGAGTGCGGCTGCTTTCCGTGGATTGAGCGGGCGGTGGGCCCGGCCTTCTTCATCTCGGACGCGGTGATGCTGGTGCTGGCCATCCTTGCGGGAGTGTGGGCCAGGCCTTCGCAAGGCAAGCGCAGCGCGGCGCTGGTGCTGGCCGCGGTCAGCGTGTTCGCGCTGGTTTCCTACGGCGTGGCCGCGGTCCGGCAGAGCGGCGCCCTGGCGCCCGCGTCGATCACGGTGGAGGGTCAGGCGTTTCCCCTGCGCGAGGGACGCGTCTTCCTGTACTTCTTCAACCCCGAGTGCACTCACTGCCTGGACGCCGCCAGGCGGCTGGGCGCATTGAACTGGGGCGATACCCGGGTGGTGGCGGTGGCGACCGAGCAGGTGCGCTTCGGACAGGACTTTCTGAGGGATGCCGGATTCCAGGCGAGGCTCTCCGGAGATGTAGCGCCGCTGCGCGAGGCTTTCCCCTTTACCGATCCTCCGTTCGCCGTGGCGATCGAAGAGGGCCGCCAGAAGCTTTCCATCACGGGCTTCACCACGGATAAGCCGTTCCAGGACCTGAAGCGCCTGGGCTTCACGCGGTGAACGCGAGCGCTTCGGCTGTTGGCTTTACGATTTAGCGGGCACGGGGGCCAGTTCGCGGCTGGAGATCACCCGGTCGATCATGCCGTACTCCAGGGCCTGGTCCGAACTCATGATGTAATCGCGGTCCACGTCCCGAGCGACCCTTTCCACCGGCTGCCCGCTGCACTCCGCCAGGATGGTGTTCAGCGCCTCGCGCATGCGCAGAATCTCCTTGGCGTAGATGTCGATATCGGCTGCCTGACCGGCCAGTCCGCTCATCGAAGGCTGGTGAATCATGATGCGGGAATTGGGCAGGCTGAAGCGCTTCCCCTTGGTGCCCGCCGCCAGCAGCACGGCGGCCATGGAAGCCGCCTGGCCCACGCAGATGGTCACAATGTCCGGCCGCACGAAGCGCATCGTGTCCAGGATGGCCAGGCCGGAGGTGATGGAGCCGCCCGGAGAGTTGATGTAGATGGAGATGTCCCTCTCGGGGTCTTCCGCTTCGAGGAACAGAAGCTGGGCGATCACCAGGTTGGCCACCGTGTCGTCGATGGGAGTTCCGAGAAAGATGATGTTCTCTTTGAGCAGCCGGGAGTAAATGTCGTAGGCGCGCTCCCCCCGGGAGGTCTGCTCCACCACCATCGGTACGAGTACGGAATTCTGCATTCAGTTTTCTCCCTCTGTGAGGTTCTATCCCTCTTGAGGCAGCACCCCGTTTGCCGCCCGAACCCAGTGTAGACGTGAGCGCCAGCTACCGTTTCGCGGTCATCACCTTGCGGGACCGCTTGCTTCTCTCCAGCGTGCGCCGCTTGGACTCCAGGGCCTTGGCGAGATCCGCGATGGAGTTCTGCCCCAAATAATCCAATATACGCTTTCGCAGGGCGTCCCAGGAATCGTGCATCGAGCAGGGCATGTCCTTGTTACAATCCGCCAGGCCGCTGGCGCAGCGCTGGTAGTCCTGTAACCCGTCCAGTGCCTCGACGATGTCGAGCAGGCTGATTTCGCTTGCGGGCACCCGGAGCGAGAACCCGCCGGTGGGTCCTTTGCTGGAGCGGAGCAACCCCTTCCGGGCCAACTGCTGCAGGATCTTGGCCAAAAAGTGGGCCGGGATGTCCTCCTGTTCCGCTATGTTCTTCACCATCTCGTATTTGCCTTCGGGAACCTGAGCCAGGTGCACGAAGGCACGGATGGCATATTCGGCGGATCGCGAGTATATCATGCTTGTGCCTCCGAGAGGATCGAGTTTAAAGACACTAATATCCTAGACCGTCTGCTCGGTGACCGCAACAAGGTAAGAAGGCTCATAGTCAATTCTCGTATAAAGAGATACATATTTCGGTCTTTTTTTGAGGGGATGCGCCCGGAGGTTGTCTGGTTTCGTCCAATTTCGGAGTCGAGCCCTCGTCCCGGGCATCCGGCGAGGCCGCGGAGCGCCGCGGGAGGGCGGAGCGTCCATCCCGCCTGCTACACTGATTCGCTTGCTGCTTGAACTCCAAGGAATCCGGAAACGCTTCGCGGGCGTTACCGCGCTGGCGGAGGGCAGCCTGGGGGTGCGGGCCGGAGAGGTGCACCTGCTGCTGGGGGAGAACGGCGCGGGTAAATCGACGCTGATGAAAATCGCGGCCGGGATGCTGGAGCGGGACGGCGGCCGCATGCTGTGGCAGGGCCGCGAGGTCTTCCTCAAGCGGCCTTGGGAAGCGGCGGTGATGGGGGTGGCCATGGTTCACCAGGAATCGCTGCTGGCGCCCCACCTCTCGGTCGCCGAGAACCTGTTTCTGGGCCGGGAGCCGCGGCAGCTCCTGGGGTGGGTGAACCGGCGGCACATGCGGGAGAGCGCTTCGCGGCTGATCGAGGAGCACCGTTTCCCGCTGCAGGCCGACTGGCGGGTGGGCAGGCTGACGCCGGCCGGCAAGCAACTGGTGGAGATCTGCCGGGCCATCCTGCATGGCTCCAGCCTGCTGATTTTCGACGAGCCCACCTCGTCACTCTCGGGCGCGGAAAGCGAGGAAGTCTTCCGGATCGTGCGCGCGCTTCGGAGCCGCGGCGTGGCGGTCATCTACATCACCCACCGGCTGGAGGAACTGCGCTCGATCGGCGACCGGGTGACGATCCTGCGGGATGGCCGGACGGTTCACTCGGGCCCGCTGGGGGAACTGTCCACCGGCCAGATCATTCACCACATGGTGGGCCGCGAGGTTTCGGCCGTCTATCAGCGCAAGCCGCTGGAGCGAGGCAAAGAACTGCTGCGGGTTGAGGACCTGGGCCGCAAGCCGCTGCTGAGCGGCATCGGCTTCGCGCTGCACGCGGGCGAAATCGTGGGACTGGCCGGGCTGGTCGGCGCGGGCCGTACGGAACTGTGCCGGGCGCTGTTCGGTGTAGACCGGATCGACTCGGGGCGGATCTACGTGGATGGGAAACAAGTGCAAATTCACTCTCCCCGAAAAGCCGTGGAGCTGGGCCTGGCGCTGGTCAGCGAAGACCGGCAGCGGACCGGGCTTGCGATGCGTCTTCCGGTCTCCTCCAACATCACCCTTGCCAATCTCCAGGCCGTCAGCCGGGGCGGGGTCATCCGGCCGGCGGCGGAGGACGAGGCGGCCGGCGTTCTCTCCACGAAGCTGCGGATCCGGGCCGCGTCGCCGCGGCAGCCGGCCGGCCGGCTGAGCGGCGGCAACCAGCAGAAGGTAGTGATCGCGCGCTGGCTTTTCCGCGACGCACGGATCTTCTTTTTTGACGAGCCCACCCGGGGCATCGACGTAGCTTCCAAAGCGGAGGTCTTTGAGCTGATGGACGAACTGGCGCGTTCCGGCGCCGCGATTCTGATGGTGAGTTCCGAGATTCCGGAGCTGCTGCAGGTCGCCGACCGCATCCTGGTGATGCGTCAGGGCCGGCTCACGGGGGAATTGCCGCCCACGGCCGGACCCGAAGAGGTTCTGCGGCTGGCCGCCCTCGAAACCGGGAGTCAATCATGATTCAGCGCCTGTTGCCCTTCCTGAGCCTGGCGGTCCTGTTCGTGGCGCTGGCGCTGGCCTCTCCGCACTTTTTGACCAGCACCAATCTTTCGAGTGTGGCGCGGCAGACCGCGGTGATCAACATCATGGGGCTGGGGATGACCATCATCATCGTGGCCAACGGGATCGATCTGTCGGTCGGCTCGATTCTGGCGATGAGCGGACTGCTGGGCACCATGGCCATGGAACAGGGCCTGCCGGTTCCGGTGGGAATCGGGGTGGGCGTTCTGACGGGACTCTTCTGGGGCTCGTTCAACGGTTTCCTGGTCACCCGCCTGGGAATCGCGCCGTTCATCGTGACGCTGGGCAGCCTGGGTATCATCCGCGGATTGACGCTGATCATTTCCAACGGGCTGCCGGTTCACAAGATCCCCGCGTCGTTTTCGTTCCTGGGCGAAGGCAACCTGCTGGGCGTTCCGTTCGTGCTCTGGCTGCTGATGGCTTGCGCGGTGTTGATGCACTTCGTCCTGGAGCACACGCGTCTGGGCCGCTACGCTTTCGCGATCGGCAGCAACCAGGAGGCGGCGATCTACGCCGGGATCCCAGTGGCATTTCACACCACGGCGGTTTACGCCATCGGCGGAATGCTCACCGGGCTGGCCGGGATGATCGAGGCTTCCCGGCTGATGACGGGCCAGCCGACCGCCGGCCAGGGATACGAACTCCAGGCCATTGCCGCGGTGGTGATCGGCGGCGGCAGCCTGCACGGGGGCGAGGGCAGCGTGGTGGGGACCCTGATCGGCGCCTTCATCATGGGCCTGCTGTCCAACGGCAGCGACCTTTTGGGTGTGTCCCCTTACCTGCAGCAGGCCATCATCGGCGCGGTGATCATCCTGGCGGTAGCGGTGGATGAGCTTCGCAAGCGGCGCCTGGCCTGACCGGCCGATCGCTCAGCGAGCCACGAAGAAGTCCACACCGGTCACAGGCTCGTCCTGGATCTGGCGGCGCAGCCCGGCATAGCGCACGAGCCTGGCGGCGGCGTGCAGCCGCGCCCGCTCGGGGGGAGTCAACTCCAGGCGGTAGCGGTCCGCGCGGCGGCGGTAGGAGTACTCGCAATAGTGAAGCGGGCCGGCCGCGGCAGCCTGCATCAGCGCGTCCCAGAAAGTCGAGCGCCGGAGGAGCGGCTTGCGCAAGCCGGCTTCGCGGGAGATCTCGATGGGACGGCGCCCGGTGAGCACCGCGCTCTGGCAGCGGTCGGCGGCGAAGGCGCGAGCCGGATCGGAGTCCGGAAAGGCCGCGAGCAACACCTCCACCTCGGAGGCGCCGGCTTCGATAGCCGCCCAGCGGAAACGCGTGGCTCCGCTCACCAGGGTGCCGCGCTGAAGAATGGCGGCGACCCGCGGCGAATCTTTGCCGGTGACCGCCAGGATCTCTTCGGCAAGTTCGCGGACCGTCATGTCGCGCGCAACGACGGCGGTCAGGCTGATCGTGCCGGCCGCCTCCGTGCTCAGTTTGACCCGAACGGTTTCCGGAAGCACCAGGTCCCTTCGGTTTCAAGCTAGCATAAGTTCGTGAGCCTTCAGACCGGCGGCGGGTGTGCGCGCGGAGAGCGTCCGTGACTCCGGCCGCCGTGCAGCTCGAAGAGGAGATCCGCCGCGAGGGGCCCATTCCGTTTTCGCGCTTCATGCAAGTGGCCCTGTATCATCCCGAACACGGCTACTATCGCCGGACACGCGATCCGTTCGGGCGCCAGGGCGACTTCTTTACCGCCGAGCAACTGCAGCCGGTTTTCGGAATCCTGATCGCGCGCCGCATCGCCGCGCTCTTCCGGGAGATGGGACAGCCGGAGGATTTCGAAGTGGTGGAACTGGGCGCGGGCCGCGGTGAGATGGCCGCGGCTTTGAGCCGTTTTCGCTACCTGCCGGTGGAGGCCGGGCGCGGCTCATTGCCGGAGCGGATGTGCGGCGTAGTCTTCTCCAACGAGTTCTTCGACGCGCTCCCGGTGGAACGGGTGGTGGTGCGCGGCGGGGCTTTGGTGCGGCAGCGGGTGGGCTGGAGCGAAGGCCGCTTTGTCTGGCTGGAAGGCGAGCCGGCCGACGAGGAGATCGCGGCCTACGTGTCGCGCTACTTCCCGAAACTGGAAGACGGCTTTGCGGTGGAGGTCTCTCTGGAAGCGCTGCGCCGGCTGGAGCGGATTGCGGCGGCCCTGAGGACCGGTTACCACTTCACCATCGACTACGGCTATACACGGGGCGAGGTCAAACGCCTTCCGGGGGGAACGCTGATGAGCTACCGGCGCCACGTGGCGAGCGAGGACGTGCTGGCTGATCCGGGCGAGCGCGACATCACAGCCCACGTGAACTTCAGCGCGCTGCAGGAGCATGGCGCCGCAGTGGCGCTGGAGACTGTCCGCTTCGAGACGCTGGCGCGGCTGCTGCTCTCCGAAGGAGAGAGCGACCACTTCCGGGAAGCGCTTGCGGCGGACACCAGCGCCGGAGAGATGGCGCGCCGCCTGCAGTTGAAGACGCTGCTGTTCGGCATGGGAGAGAGCTTCCGGAGCCTGCTGCAGAGGAAGGGCGGGGGTTGAGGCGGGGGATCGGAAAAAGAAAAAGCCCCGGAGGATGTCCGGGGCTTGAAGCGAAACCTGAAATAGATCCCTTCTCGGGACGCCGCAGGCTACTTCTTCTTCTTCGCAGGAGCCTTCTTCTTCGCGGCGGCTTTCTTGGTCGCGTTCTTCATCGGCTGATTCTCCCTAAACATCAAATTTGCGATTCGGAAAAATCGCAGTGTGATTCATATATAAAGTTGTTCCCGTCGAAAGTCAAGAAAAAAATGCAATGGATGCTTCGCGGTAGCGTCACTCGGGGCGGGACGGGGCGGAGGCGCGCGCCTTCCGCCACTCCGCACACGCCGCACACCGCCGGGAAGGCATTCCAGACGGCGTGCAAGCGGCGGCGGGATGGGTTGTCCGATTCCGGCAACGCGGGTTAGGATCACATCAGATGCGCAAACTTCTGGCCGTGGCCGCCTGCTGCGCGCTGCTCACGGCCGCGTGCGGTCGCAGGAAGCGGGTGAGCGTTCCGGCGCCGGCTGCGATCGGCAGCGTGGAAAGCGGAATCGCGAGCTGGTACGGGAACCCGTACCACGGCCGCGCGGCCGCCAACGGCGAGATCTACGACATGGAAGCCATGACGGCCGCGCATCGCACCTTGCCGTTCGGCACCTGGGTGCGGGTGCTCAACCTCACCAACAACAGGACCGTCGAAGTGCGCATCACCGATCGCGGGCCCTTCGTGGACGGGCGCGTCATCGACCTTTCGCGCGCGGCCGCACGCGCAATTGAGATGATCGGCCCCGGAACCGCTCCGGTCCGGCTGGAGATCATTCGGCGACCCGCGGCCGCGCCAGCGGAAGCGGTGGAGGCCTATGCGGTCCAGGTCGGAGCGTTCCAGGTTTATGAAAACGCGCAGCGGCTCCGTCTCGCCATGGAACAGCGCTATGGCAGCGCGCGGCTGGTGCGGCGGGAGGGGGCGGCGCCGGTGTGGCGGGTGCTGGTCGGCGCGGAGGGCACCCTGCCCGATGCCGGTCTGCTTCTGGAACGGATCCGCACGGAGAACGGCAGCCTGCACAGCGGCGCCTTCGTGGTCCGGCTCGACTCCGCCGGGGCCGAAGCGCAGCCGAGATAAATCCCCGCCCTCTCCTACTTAGTTACTCTGGAGATGAGCGATCCCAATACCCACCCGCCGTACGTCCTGGCTGGCCGGTCGCCCGAAATCGAGAAGATCCGGCGCCAGGCCGCGCGGGCCGGCTGCAGTTCCGCGCCGGTGCTTTTGCTCGGCGAATCCGGCAGCGGGAAGGAGATCGTGGCGCGGCTCATCCACGAGGCCGGACGGGGCGGGCCTTTCGTGCCGATCGATTGCGGCGCGCTGGTCGCCAGCCTGATGGAAAGCGAGTTGTTCGGGCACGTGAAAGGCGCTTTCACCGGGGCCGCGGAATCCAAGCCCGGGCTCATCGAGGAGGCCGACAACGGCACGGCTTTCCTGGACGAGATCGGCGACCTGCCGCTGGAGATGCAGGTAAAGCTCCTGCGCCTGCTGCAGGAACGGGAGTACCGCCCGGTCGGTTCCCTCGCCTGGCGCAAGGCGAACGTGCGGGTCATCGCCGCCACCCACCGCGATTTGGAGAAAGAAGTGAGCGAGCGCCGCTTCCGCCAGGATCTGTACTACCGCCTGAACGTCATCGTGCTGCGCCTGCCGCCGCTGCGGGAGCGCAAGCAGGATATCCCCCTTCTGATCGAACACTTCCTCAGGCAATTGAGGCGCCCGTATTCGCTGACCCAGGAAGCGCTGGATGCTTTGGTGGCCTACGACTGGCCGGGCAACGTGCGGGAGCTGCGCAACGCCATCGAGCGCATGACAGCCATGAATTCGGGACCCCTGCTGCACAGCGCCGACCTGCCGTCTCCGGTGAGGAACCACGCGGACGCCGGACGTTCGCAACTGCTTGCCCTTTCCGCGGCGGTAAACGGCGCCGGCCGCGCCTCGGCCGCACCTGCCGCCGGATCGCCCTCGGTGCTGCCGCTGCTGGAGCTGGAAAAACGTGCCATACTCGATGCGTTGCGGCAGACCAAGGGCGACCTGGTGATGACGGCGTACCTGCTGGGCATCGGCAGAACGACCCTGTATCGAAAACTGAAGGAATACAATATTCCCCGTTGAAGATCGCTCTCGACGCCACCTACAGCTTGGGCGAGCATCTCTCCGGCGTGGGTCTTTACTCGCGCGAGATGCTGTTCGGCCTGGCCCGGGCCCGGCCTGAGCAGCGCTTTCGTTTCTGCTACCGCCCGCATCGCTGGCTGCGCTCCTTTTCCGATGCGCTGCCCTCCAACTGCCGGCGGACGCTGCTGCAGGAACCCTTCGGCCCGCGCCGTCCGGACGTTTTTCATGGCCTCAACCAGCGGCTTCCCCGGCTGCCGCTGCGCCGGGCGGTCACCACCTTCCACGATCTCTTCGTACTCACCGGCGATTATTCCAGCCCGGAGTTCCGCCGGCGTTTCGCGGAACAGGCCCGGGACGCGGCGGCACGGTCGGACCACATCATAACGGTTTCGGCGTTCACCGCGAGGCAGGTGGGCGCGCTGCTGGGTGTGGAGGCCGGACGGATCACGGTGATCCACCACGGGGTCCGCAAGCCGGAGCGGACGGTTCCGGGGGTGCGAGGCAATCTGATTCTGCACGTGGGCGCGATTCAACGGCGCAAGAACATCGTACGGCTGGTGGAAGCTTTCGAGAAGGTGAGCCCGGAGTGGGAGCTGGCGCTGGCCGGCTCGGCGGGGTTCGGGGCGGAGGAAATTCTGAGCCGCATCGAACAGAGCCCGTGCCGCCGGCGCATACGGGTGCTCGGGTACCTGTCCGCGCAGGCGCTGGAGGAACTCTACGCCAGGGCCAAAGTGCTGGCCTTCCCTTCTCTGGATGAGGGTTTTGGAATGCCGGTTCTGGAGGCGATGGCCCGGGGGGTGGCGGTGCTGACCTCCGACCGCTCGGCGCTGCCCGAGGTGGCCGGCGATGCCGCGCTGCGGGTAGATCCCTGCGATACCGACGCCATCGCCGACGGTCTTCTTCGCATTACGAGAGACGAGGACCTGCGGGCCGGGCTGGTCCGGAGCGGGCTCGAGCACGCGAGGAATTTCACCTGGGAACAGGCGGTGGAAAGAACCTGGGAGGTGTATCGCCGGCTGGCCGGATGAAGGCGGTTCTCAGTGCGACTCTTCGTCGATGGCAATCTTCAGAGCGCGCAGAAACTTCTGGTCCTGGGAGGTCAACTTGATCTTGCCGGTGGCATCGAAAGTCCGGCGCGACTTGGATTCCTCGGGCGCAACCTCGGGCTGGGGCTCTTCTTCGCCGTCTTCGTCCCGCTTGTTGAAGCCGATGGTGGCCTCCAGCACAAGAAAAACGTCGTATCCGGCCCGCTTGATCTCCCCGATAGCCTCGGCGATCCGGTCCGAATCGGACAACGATTCGTTGATGGCATTTCCCAGCTCTTGCATCAGGTTCTTCAGCCGCTCTTCCATGACGCCCCTTTCCCGGGTAGGATTCGGAGGTCCTCACTCTCAGTGACGCGCGGTGGCGGACAAACGTTCCGCCGGCCGCTTCGCCGTTTGCTTACCCGGTTTGATTGTAGTGGAGCCGGCGAATGGGCACAAGTCTTTATTTATGTTGGGTGGCGGAGAGCGGTCTACCCGGCGAAGCGGGACCGGAGAAATAACTCTGGTACCATGAGGGTGTGGCGAAGCGCAGTCTTTTTGCCCTCGGTTCGCAGTTTGTGGGCCATGTCCTGCCCGGCATATTGCGGCCGATGCGCGCCCTCTGGAATGAAATCATCGGCTTCGTTTTCTTGGCCTTAGCCCTGTGGGCGCTGCCCAGCGGCTGGCGGCGGATTCAGGAGCTGCAGGACGGCTCCGGCAGTCTGGCCTGGGTGGTCATCAATGCGGTTTTCGTCTTCATCATGCTGAGTTTCGGCATCTCCTCCTTCCGGCGCGCCCGCAAGATCTCCCGTTCATGAAATTCGAAAGGCCCGGTGAGTTCCCGTACACGCGCGGGATCTATCCGGAGATGTACCGGAGCCGGCTGTGGACCATGCGCCAGTACAGCGGTTTCGGCGGCGCGGAGGAAAGCAACCAGCGGTATCGTTACTTAATCTCACAGGGCACGACGGGGCTCTCGGTGGCCTTCGATCTTCCCACCCAGATCGGCCTCGACTCCGATCATCCTCTGGCGGCAGGCGAGGTGGGGCGTGTGGGTGTGGCCATCTCCTCGCTGGCGGATATGGAACGACTCTTCGAGGGCATCCCGCTCGAGCGCGTCTCGACCTCCATGACGATCAACGCCACGGCGGCGATCCTGCTTGCCTACTACGTGCTGGCAGCCCGGCGGCAGGGCGCGGATCCGGGAAAGCTCTCCGGGACGGTGCAAAACGACATTCTGAAAGAGTACGTTGCCCGGGGCACCTATATCTATCCGCCCAAGCCCGCACTGCGGATCATCACCGACCTGTTCGCCTGGGCCGGCCGCGAACTTCCGGAATTCAACACCATCTCGATCAGCGGCGACCACATGCGCGAGGCGGGGGCCACCGCGGCGCAGGAAGTGGCCTTCACGCTGGCCAACGCGATCGCCTACATCGAAGCGGCCCTGGCAGCCGGGCTGGCAATCGACGACTTCGCCCCGCGCCTGTCTTTCTTTTTTGCTTCGCACAACGATTTTCTGGAGGAGATCGCCAAGTTCCGCGCGGCGCGGCGGCTCTATGCGCGCATCATGCGGGAGCGTTTCGGCGCTTCCGATGCGCGTTCGCTGAAGCTTCGCTTCCACGCGCAGACGGCCGGTTCGACGCTGACCGCGCAGCAGCCCGACGTGAACCTCGTGCGCACGGCGTTCCAGGCCCTGGCGGCGGTGCTGGGCGGATGCCAGTCGCTGCACACCAATGCACGGGACGAGGCGCTCGCCCTGCCCACCGAGGAATCGGCCCGGCTGGCGCTGCGCACGCAGCAGATTATCGCGCACGAGAGCGGAGTCGTGAACACCGCGGATCCCGTGGGAGGGAGCGAGTCGATCGAGCAGCTCACGGACCGGATCGAGGAGGAGGCGCGCAAATACCTGGACCGGATCGCGACCTTCGGGGGAACCCTGGCCGCGATCGAGCGAGGCTACATGCAGGGCGAGATCCAGAACGCTGCGTATCAGTATCAGAAGGCGGTGGACAGCGGCGAGCAGGCCGTGGTGGGAGTCAACCGCTTCCGGACGGGGGAGGCGCAAGGGATTCCGACCTTCCGCCTGGATCCGGCGGTCGAGAAGGCTCAGGTCGAGCGGCTGCGGGCGCTGCGGGCATCGCGCCATGAAGCGGAGGTCCGCGCGAGCCTGGACCGGCTGGCGGCAGCGGCGCAAGGCAGCGCCAACCTGATGCCGCCCATACTGGCGGCAGCCGAAGTCTACGCTACCGTGGGCGAGATTTCCGACACGCTCAGAGGCGTTTTCGGGGAGTATCGGGAAAGCGCGTAGGCCGGCGGGGCGATCGTCCCGGCCGGCACGGCGCGTCTTCGGATTCCCAGCTTGTACATCAGGCGGCCGACATGGTCCGGGTCGTAGCGGACTCCAAACTGGCTCTCGATCACCCGCGCCAGACGTCCCGTTGTCCAGCGGTCGTTGGGAAAGCCGAACGCCGCGGCGCCCTCGGCGATCAGCCGGGGGATGGCGCGCAACTGCTCGCTGCTGAGCCGGCTGGGACGGCCGGTGGCGCGGCGCCGCCGCAGCGAATCCGGCCCGCTCTGGCGCAGCGCGTGGCTCCAGCGCGAGGCGGTGGTGCGGCTCACCCCGAACTGGCGGGCCACTTTGGATTGGGTGGCCCCCTGCAGCAGCGCCCGGGCTGCTTCCAGGCGGCGGACTTCCATCTCCTCCCGAGTCAAACCGTTTGACAAGGTTGTGTTCATAGCTCGCCGTTAGCCAGTCTACAATATAAACATTTTGTTAGCAATTTGTTTTTTTAGAACGGTCTCCGCGCGGGGGGAGGCTGACGGAAAGCGGCCCGCGGGCGGAAGCCCGGCCTGCAAGGCAGCCGGGGGAAAGACCCTCCGGAGCCGGTCCGGCCTATAATCTACGGGGGAGGCCGGAGTGCGAAGACGCGACCTGTCCGGATGCCTGGCCGCTGCGTGCTGGGCGTGGGGCGGGAGGGACGAAGAGAGTATCTGGAGAGAGTATCTTGACTGGTACCGGAAGCAGCCGGCGTCCGTTTCCGATCTTCAGGCGGCGTACTTCGAGCATCTGCGGCGCTCCGGAGCCAGTGAGACCGAGGCGCGAGAGCGTTCCCGTATCGTCCAGCGCCTGGCGAAGGAACGCCGGGAGGAATTGCATCCCCTTTTTTTCGACCGGACCTACTCAAGCGCCGGCGCGCGCTTCAATACCGGACCCAACGCCCTGCTGGAGGAGACGGTTCGCGATCTTCCGCCCGGGCGTGCGCTCGACGTTCACATGGGACAGGGACGCAATGCGGTGTTTCTCGCTTCACGGGGATGGGATGTCACTGGATTCGATTTTTCCGAGGAAGGCGTGCGGATCGCCCGGGAGGCGGCGGCCAGGTCCGGGGTGCAGCTGACGGCGATCGTGGCGCGCCACGAGGAGTTCGAGTTCGGTCGCGAGCGCTGGGATCTCGTGGTAATGAGCTATACCTGGGTGCCGCTGCGCGGTCCCTATGCCGCACGCATCATCGAATCGCTGAAACCCGGAGGAACGCTGGTTTTCGAACACCTGATGGAGGAATCGGGCGGCGAGCGCGCGGCGGCCTGGCTGCCCCGTCCGAACCAGTTGCCTGAACTCTTCGGGCGGCTGCGTATCCTGCGCTACGAGGACCTGCGGGCGGCAGCCGACTGGTCGTGGCGTCCGGAGCGGATCGCCCGCCTGGTGGCGCGGAAGTGAGGATCCCCGGGGACTCCGGCGCGCGTTGAAACAGCCGGGAGCGCTGGGCTATCATCGTGCTTCTCTTCCGTTTTCCGTCTTCAAGGAGGAACCAACGTGCAACCGGCCGCCCGCATTGGTATCGTGCTTGCCGCTCTCGGCATGCTTCCGGCTGCCCTGACGGCGCAGCCTTCCCGAATCCCCGACGTGCGCTACGAGCCGTCCACTCCCGAGGTGGTGGCCGAGATGCTCAAGGTAGCCAATGTCGGCAAGAACGACTTAGTGTACGACCTGGGCTGCGGTGACGGCCGCATTGTGGTTGCGGCCGGGAAACTGGGGGCGCGCGGCGTGGGCATCGACATCGATCCGCAGCGAATCAAGGAAGCTCGGGAGAACGCCCGTCAGGCCGGCGTCGAGGGCCGCGTGCAGTTCCGCAACGAGGACCTGTTCAAGGCCAGGATTCGCGAGGCCACCGTGGTCACGCTCTACCTGTTGCCGTCGGTGAACCTGCGTTTGCGGCCCAAGCTCTGGAAGGAATTGAAGCCGGGCACCCGGGTGGTCTCGCACTGCCACGATATGGGCGACTGGAAGCCGGACAAAGAGATCGAGCTGGACGGGCACCGTATCTACTTCTGGACCATTCCCGCAAAGGCGCCGGGGCAGTAAAGAGCCCGGTCATCGGGGAGCGGGCGGCGAGAAGCCGTACTTCCGCAGGAGCGAGTGGCCGGAGGGACCGGATAGCAGGTCCAGGAAGCGGCGGGCGGCCCCGGTGGAGCGGCTGGCGGCAACCACCCCGGCGGCCTGGCGGATGGGGGAGTGCCACTCGGCCGGGAGCGGGACCCCTCCGCGTTCCAGGACCAGCGACCAGGCGGTGATCGCCGCCTCGGCATTCCCGCTTTCGGCGAACTGCAGCGCCTGGCGGACGTTCTCGCCGTAGACGATCTTCTTTTCGAGATCGGCCCAGACTCCCCGGTTTTGGAGGGCCTGCCGGGCGGCGGCGCCGTACGGGGCATGCACCGGGTTGGGGATAGCGACATGTTTCACGGTTGCGTCGAGGAGGTCCTCCAGGCGCCGGTAGCCTTGCGCGGACCATAAGCCCAGACGACCGTAACCGTAAACGCGGACGCTATCCCGCAAGAGCTTGCTCTGCGCCGCGAGTTCAGTGACAAATCGTTCGTTGGCAGAGAGATAGACGTCGAAAGGGGCGCCGTTCTCAATCTGCCGGGCGAGCAGGCCGCTGGAGCCGAAGGTGAACCGAACGGCCCCACCCGTGCTTTGTTGATAGAGAGCTGCTAAATCGTCCTTGAGCGGTATCAGATCGGCAGCGGCAGCGACGGTGACCTCGGGTTCGGTGGCGGCGCCGGGCTGCTGGCTGCTGCTACAAGCGAGCAGCCACAGGCTACAGGCCACCAGAATGGTCCTTGACAATAGGCCACTAAACTTTGATAATGAAAATGTACTAATAGGGTGGAGCAGGCACCACCCAAAGATGTGGCTCAGTTCCAAGGAGGTTTCTCGTTAGCTATGGGCAAGATTATCGGCATCGACCTCGGCACCACCAACTCCGCGGTCGCCGTCATGGAGGGGGGCCAGCCCACCGTGATCGCCAACCAGGAGGGCACCCGGACCACCCCCTCAGTCGTGGCTTTTACTAAGGGCGGCGAGCGGCTGGTGGGTCAGGTCGCCAAGCGGCAAGCCATCACCAACCCAGAGAATACCATCTTTTCGATCAAGCGCTTTATGGGGCGCCGGCATGAGGAAGTCACCGAAGAGATGAAGATGGTTCCCTATAAGGTGGTGCGCGGCGACCAGGGCGACGCCCGCGTCGAGGCCGGGGGCAAGAAATACTCGCCGCCGGAGATCTCGGCCATGATTCTCAACAAGTTGAAGGAGGCGGCCGAGTCCTATCTGGGAGAGAAGATCACGCAGGCGGTGATCACCGTTCCGGCCTACTTCAACGACTCGCAGCGCCAGGCTACCAAGGACGCCGGAAAGATCGCGGGTCTGGAAGTGATGCGTATCATCAACGAGACGACCGCGGCCGCCCTGGCGTACGGGCTGGACAAGAAGAAGAACGAGACGATCGCGGTGTACGACTTCGGCGGCGGGACCTTCGACATCTCGATCCTGGAGGTGGGTGAGGGCGTGGTCGAAGTCAAGTCGACCAACGGCGACACGCATCTGGGCGGCGACAATCTGGACCAGCGCATTATCGACTGGATCGTAGGCGAGTTCCGCAAGGAGCACGGCATTGACCTTTCCCGCGATCAAATGGCGCTGCAGCGGCTGAAAGAGGCGGCCGAGAAGGCCAAGATGGAGCTGTCCACGCTGCTGGAGTCGGAGATCAACCTGCCGTTCATCACCGCCGACGCCAGCGGTCCCAAGCACCTGATGCTGAAGCTGACCCGGGCGCGGCTGGAGCAGATGGTGGACGACCTGATTCAGCGGTCGGTGGGGCCCTGCAAGCAGGCACTGGCAGACGCGGGGGTAACCCCGGCGCAGATTGACGAGGTAGTGCTGGTTGGCGGACAGACCCGCATGCCGCGCATCCAGCAGGTGGTGCGCGAACTGTTCGGCAAGGAACCGCACAAGGGCGTGAACCCGGATGAGGTAGTGGCAGTGGGCGCGGCCGTGCAGGGCGGCGTACTGGCCGGCGAAGTCAAGGACGTGCTGCTGCTGGACGTGACGCCGCTTTCGCTGGGCATCGAGACGCTGGGCGGCGTGTTCACCAAGCTGATCGAGCGCAACACCACCATCCCGACGCGCAAGAGCGAGGTATTCTCGACGGCGGCCGACAGCCAGACATCGGTGGAGATCAAGGTCTTCCAGGGCGAGCGGGCCATGGCGGCGCACAACCGGCTGCTGGGCGTGTTCCAACTGGTGGGCATTCCGCCGGCGCCGCGCGGCATCCCGCAGATCGAGGTTACTTTCGACATCGACGCCAACGGCATTCTGAACGTCACGGCGAAGGACCGGGCCACCAACAACGAGCAGAAGATCACGATCACCTCTTCTTCCGGCCTCTCGAAGGAGGAAGTGGAGAAGATGGCCAAGGACGCCGAGGCTCACTCGGCCGACGACCGCAAGCAGCGTGACCAGGTGGAAGCGCGCAACCGCGCCGACGCCATGGTCTACAACGTGGAGAAGACGCTGCGGGAGCACCGGTCCAAGGTGAGCGATGCCGACGCGCGATCGATCGAGGAAGCGATCGAGGAAACCAAGAAGGCCATTCAGGAAGGGTCGGCCGAGCGGATCAACGCCGCCACCGACAAGCTGACGCAGGCCAGCCACAAGTTGGCCGAAGCCATGTACAAGGCCTCCGCGCAGCAACCCGGCGCCGGACCGGCTGCGGACGGCGGCGGCGAACCACCGAAGGACAAGGACAAGGATAAAGACAACGTCGTGGATGCCGAGTTCGTGGACGTCGACGACAAACACTGAGGACGCCGGGGCGGAAGGGGCGGCGCGGGCCGCCCCCGCCGGTTTTTGGAACCATGCCGCCGAAACACGATTACTACGAAACGTTGGGAGTGTCCCGCAAGGCCGGCGCGGATGAGATCCGCAAGGCGTACCGGCGGCTGGCGCGCAAGTACCATCCGGATCTGAATCCAGGCGACAAGGCTGCCGAAGAGCGGTTCAAGAGGCTGCAGGAAGCGTACGACGTACTGAGCGACTCCAAGAAGCGCCAGATGTACGACCAGGTGGGATTTTACTCGGAGGGGGGCTTTCCGGGGACCGGCGCGCAGCAGGGCGGGCCGGGCATGGATTTTGGCGGCTTCGATTTCTCCGACTTCTTCTCCCGCGCTTCGGCGCAGGGGGCGCGCGGCACGCAGCAAAGTCAAAGCTCGCGGTTCAGCGATATCTTCTCCCAGTTCTTCGGCGGCCGGGGGGGAGCGGAGGAAGCCGCCGAAGCGCAGCAGGGCTCCGATCTGGAGTACGCCCTGGAAATCGATTTCTGGAAAGCCATTCGGGGGACACAAGAGCGGCTGAGCATCACGCGCCATGAAGTGTGCCCGGCGTGCCACGGGTCCGGCTCCTCGGGGGGCGCCTCGGTATCCTGCCCGCAGTGCGGCGGGTCGGGAACGGTGACCCAGATGGCCGGAGCGATGCGCTTCAATCTGACGTGTCCCCGCTGCGGCGGCAAGGGGCGGCTGCGGAACGTGTGCCCGCAGTGCCACGGGGAGGGACGCACCGCGACCAGCGAACCGGTCGAGGTGCGCATTCCCGCCGGGGTTCAGAACGGTTCGCGCCTGCGGGTTCCGGGAAAGGGGAATGCGGGCGTGATGGGAGGACCTCCGGGGGACCTGTACATCACCACCCGGATCCGGCCGCACCCGTTCTTCCGGAGGGAAGGGGACAACATCGAGATCACGATCCCGGTGACGATGTGGGAGGCCGGGCTGGGGGCCAAAATCGAAGTCCCAACGATCGACGGACGCGCCATCCTGAAGATTCCACCGGGGACGAAGGACGGGCAGCAGTTCCGGATGCGGGAACGGGGTGTTCTCAACACCCGCAAGAACACGCGCGGCGATCAGATTGTCGAGGTCCGCCTCCAGGCGCCCAAGGTTCGGGACGAGCGGACCAAAGAGATTCTTCGCGAACTGGCCCGTTTGCATCCCGAGGACCCGCGCGCGGACCTGTGGGCAAAGGTGTAGAGGCATGGGCAAGCCACGCTCCAAAGCCGCTTACATGATCTCGGCCGTGGCCGAGCAGTACAACATCCATCCGCAGACGCTGCGGCTTTATGAGAGGGAAGGGCTGTTGAAGCCGTCGCGGAGCGATGGGAACACGCGCCTGTACACCGACGACGACCTGGAGCGCCTGGAGATCATCCTCCACCTGACGCGGGACCTGGGCGTCAACCTGGCAGGCGTGGAGATAATCCTCAACATGCGCGAGAAGATGGCCGAGATGCAGTGCCAGATCGAAGAGTTCGTGGCCACTTTGAACCGCGAGCTGGCGGCCAGGGCGCGGCCTGCGCCGCAGGAAGAGAAGCGCTCACTCATTCCGGTGATCCGGATTCCGGTGTCCGCACGGGGCGGCAAGAGCGGGGTGTGAGGGTGGCTGAAACGGGCGGCGGCAGCGCCACGTTACAATAACGGAGTAGTGATGCCGCGATTTCCATTCGCGTTCATACTGTGCGCGATTGCCGCCGCGCAGCAACCCGCCGACCTGTTCACGAAGGCGCCGCCGGAGGTGGACGCGGCGCTCCGCGCGCGGATCGCGAAATTCTATCAATTCCACGTCGAAGGCAAGTTCCGCCAGGCCGAAGCGCTGGTAGCGGAGGACACCAAGGACTTTTTTTACAGCGCCAACAAGCCTCGCTACCTGAGTTTCGAAATCAGCCGGATCGACTACTCGGACGAATTCCGCAAGGCCAAGGGCACCATCATCGTGGAGACCATCGTGCCGGTGATCGGATTCGCGGACCGGCCCCTGAAGGTGCCGATTCCCAGTTACTGGAAGCTCGAAAACGGAGACTGGTTCTGGTACGTGGACCAGGAGGCTTTGAACAAGACTCCGTGGGGGACCAGGAAGGCTTCGGAGGCAGGCGCCGGTTCATCCCCGCCGGGGGGAGCAGCGCCGGCCATCCCCGATCCGCGCCAGCTGCTGGACAGCATTGCGGCGCAGGTGACGGCGGACAAAAACGCTCTCCGGCTGACGCCCGGCTCTTCCGGGGAAGTAACGATACGGAATGGCCTGCCCGGCGCCATTACGCTGGCCATCGAGGGCGGTCTCGCGAAGGGACTGGCGGCCAGGCTGGACCGGGCCGAGTTGAAGACCGGTGAAAAGGCCGTGGTAACCGTCTCCGCGAGGAACGACATGCCCGCCACCTCGCAGGCGCCCCATATCGTCGCGGTGCGGGCGCAACCCACCAACCAGCTTTTCGAAATCCAGGTGACCGTGGCAGCCAAGTAGCGCGCGGATTCGGACCGCGGCGTGCTTTGGATCGTGCACGAGGTGTGCATGATTGACGCTGTATCGTCCAACAGTTCCGCCGCGACCCTGGCTTCCCAGCCGCTCCGGCCGACCGTCCCGGCCGGTGAAGTGTTTTCCGTTTCGCTGGATAGCGAGATGCTGGGACTCCTGACGCAGGCCTTGTCCGACGCGGGAATCGATCCGTCGCGCCTGCGGATCGAGAGGCAGGAAATTGCCGGACCGCGGGAAGGACGCCAATTTTCCGGCATGGTGGAGGTAGCGGGGGGAGGTTTGTTCGATCCCGGAACGGGCGCGGTGCATTACGCGCAGCGGGCGGGACGGACGCCCGGGTTCGAGCCGCGGTTCATGGAGGTCTACGGCATCGATCCGGCGGGGAACCGTCAGGCGATGAACCCGCTCCAGTTCGCGACAAAAGAGACCGCCGAGCGGTTAGCGGCGGCCCTGGGGGCGAACGGCGTCACCGAGTCCAACCTGGAAGGCCCCTACCGCCGCACGGCGCCGGATTACTCCCTGGACTTCGGCAGCGTTCAGTTGAGCGCGGGCCTGGTCGCCGACCTTTACAACAAGTATCCGAAAGAAGTGGCCGACGCTATTGTAGGGCGGGACATCGCGTTGTCCCGGGGGGAGGCCCTGCCCGAGGATACGCCTCCCGTGGTGGCCGAGCTGAACGGGTGGGCCTCCCGGCCGGCGGCGCAGAACACTGCCGGGAGCGGCTTCGGAACCATTGGGGACTACCGGGTGAAATCGGATTTCGGGACCGGGGCGGGCTAGATTCCAGCGCTGAAAATCTGAGAATTTGTCCCTCAGATTTCGCGTTCCGC
>JADZAF010000035.1 GCA_020852755.1 Bryobacterales bacterium | reverse complement strand
GCTCAGGTTGGCGATCAGCGCTGCGGGCGCTTCCATCCGGTAGGGCGGCGGCTCGGGAGCGGCTTTGGCAATCAGGCCTCTGAGCAGGTCTCCCACGGCCCTGCTGTTCTGCTGTAGAAAGAGGCTCTCCAGCGCCGACGCGCAGTACACCACGCGTCCTTTGCCGTGGGATGAGACCACCACGCCCGGAAGAAGCGGCCGCAAGCCGTCGCCGGTCACGATGTCTTTCCATACCTCACCGCCATCGAGCACCCTGACGGGCTGGTAATGCCAGAGCGGCGTCAGGTGCTCCGGCGCCGGGCGCGGCCGCCCGGCCAGGTAAAGGTCGTATGGACCTCCGGTCATCGAACGGTAGCTGGCCAGCGCTTCCTTCAGTTCTCCTGTCGGCTCGACCGGCGCCACGCGCACCAGTTGCTCCAGTCCGAAGCGTTGCCGGCGCTTTCCATCCGCATCGAACAGAGAAGTTCCATAGCTGACCACCAGCCCGCCGCCCGCGCGGACGAATTTTGTAAGGTTCGCGACCCTCTCCGGGGAAAGATAGGTGATGTCCGCCAGGTAGAGCACCCGGTAGGCCCGGAGCTTTTCGACGTCGTCGAGAATGCCTTCATAGACCGAAGACACCTGGAGATGCCCGTAGAGACAGGCGGCGAAAGCGCCCAGCGACGAGGAGCGGGCGTCCGTCTTCCACCACCACCCCGGCCGGGCGTGTCCGGGAGGATCCCGGTAGCCGTACACGATCCCGGCATAGGGATAATTGCGAAATCCGGCGAAGCTGCGCTCGTGTTGTTTCAGAATTCCGAACGGATACTCCACGAAGCGCCGGTTCGCGGCGTGATGCACGTAGCCCCAGGGCAGCGCCAGAATGGGGGCGCCGCCGAACATCGCGGTGGTGAAGATCTGCTGCTGGAAATCGAAGGCGTTATGCACTACCCGCGGCCAGTTGTTGTACTCCCCTACATAGGGCCACATGTCCAGCCCCGCCGCCCTCGCCAGACTGACCCCTTCGGCCCGCTCCAGCAGGCTGTTTCCGCGCTCGTACAGAAAAGCATCCATGGCTTCCAGGACACGCCGATCCTCGGCCGCCATCTTTGCCGGGTTGTTGATGTTGTAGATCAGAGGGATGTTCTTGTAGGACTTCACCAGCCTGCGCACCTGCCGGACAATATCGACCAGATCTTCCTGCTGCCAGGACCGGTAGCGTTCCAGCAGAGCGGTCTCGGCTGCGGTGTAGTCCGCTTCGCGCTCGTGCCACGGCAACTCCGCTCCCGTCAGTTTCCGAAAGCCGTTCCGGCAGCCGTCGCAATAGCACACTCCGGGCCGCGGCCAGAAGTAGCCGGCTCGCCAGGTGTCGAAATAGATGCCGTCGATATCGTAGTCGCGGACGACGTGCTCAACCAGGTCCAGATAGGCTTGCCGGTACGGCGTGTTCCAGCAGACCGTCCCGTGGTCCTCTCCGGCGAACATGTGACTGCGGGCCGGACCGCCCCCGGGCCTCGTTCGCTGCGCATACTCCGGATAGTCCCGGGTGACCATCGTCCAGGCGAGCTTGTGGCCTGTGGAGATGTATGGCACCACGCGAATTCCGCGCGGCTTGCAGGCTGCGATGGTTTCAGCCAGCAGGTCTCGTTTTCCCAGTTCCGGATGCGGGCTGAAGCGGACACCCTGAATCAAGGCGTACTTCCCCATGGTCGCGAACCGGACGGTGTTCGCATTCATCCGCGCCATGGTCTCGGCCAGCGCCTTGGCGTTGTATTCCAGCCGGACGGCGAAGGGCGGCTCGTAGGCGTCAATCAGGAATACGCGGGCGGTCCGGACCCAGGCGGGATCCGCCGCCCATGTGGCCGAACTCGCCAGCAGCGCCCAGAAGATAACTCCCAATCGTGTCATCGCAGAACGCCGTGGCTCCATTTTAAACAGCGTACTCCCCACCGGGGCTCTCCGGCAGGGGTTTACACCAATGCCGGGAAACGCAATAAACTGAACCGGGAGGCGTGAAGCATGAAGGACAGGCAACTGACCCGCAGGCAGCTTACCCGGGGCGCCCTGCTGGCGCCGGCCGCGGGATACGGGCGGATCCTCGGCGCGAACGATCGCATTCGCGTGGCGGTCATTGGCTGCGGCGGCCGTGGCCTTCTCAAGGAGGTGCTCGACTCCCGGCTGGACACGAATGCCGAGGTGGTCGCCATCTGCGATACCTGGAGGCCGCAGCGCGAGAAAGCCGTGGCCGAGGTGAAGGAGCACACCGGAAAGGAGCCGCTGGCGCTCATCCGGTTCCAAGAGGTGCTGGCCCGCAAGGACGTCGACGCGGTGCTGATTTCCACGCCGGATCACCTGCACTGCGCCATGCTGATGGCGGCAATCCGGGCCGGCAAGGACGTGTACATCGAGAAGCCGCTGGCGATGACCATGGAGGAACTGGTCGAGGCGGTCGATGTGGTCAAGGCCAGCGACCGCGTGGTCCAGGTCGGCACGCAGATCCGCAGCCTGCCCCAGGCTGCCGCTGCCCGGCGGTTCGTCGCTTCCGGCGGACTGGGCAGGCGTCTCAAGGCCGAGCAATCGCGAAACGCCTACCAACCCTACTGGTGGTCTCGCGGGCAAGTGCCGGTGCAGGAAAACGACGTGGATTGGGAGGCCTTCCTGTTAAACCGCCCGCGCCGCCCGTTCGATGCCAATCTTTATGCGGGCTGGTACGGGCACCGGGAGTTTTCGCGCGGCGGGCACGCCGGTCAAGGGGTGCACTTTTTCGATCTGGTTCACTACGTGTTCGACGCGGGTTGTCCGAGCCGGGCCATGGCCATGGGCGGGACGTATCGCTGGAAAGGACCGTATGACGCGCCGGATTCGATCGAAGTAATCCTCGAATATCCGGAGGGCTTCCTGGTGCGCTACGGCCAGTTCTTCGGACTCGGCACGGGCAACTATCTGAAGCTTTACGGAACCCGCGGCTCGATGGACGCCGCCAACTGGTCATGGGGCGGCCAGTGGGAGATCAGCGGCCGGGGATCCAACGAGCCTGACCGGATCGCCGAGGGAGCCACGCTGCCCCGGGGGGAAAGCGTGCCGCACATGGTCAACTTCCTGCAGTGCATCCGCACGCGCCGGCAGCCCAACGCACCGATCGATGCGGGATACTCGCATTCGGTGGCGGCCATCATGGCGGACGAGTCCTACCTGCGCGGCGAGCGAATGGTGTACGACGCGAGGACCCGGAGTATTCGCAAGGGCTGATGCCACTCGGTGCGGCAGGCAAGCGGGGTGGCGCTTTCGCATGGGGTGCCCGCCAAAGGCGCGCCCTTCCTTGGTGGTCCACTGCTTGCTGTGCCAGCCGAGATCCGCACACTTGGCGACGATGCCGAAGACGGTCTGCCCTTCGAGGTGCCGCTCGAAGATCTGCCGCACGCGCATGGCTTCGTCGCCATTCACCGCCAGGCGCCCGCCGTTGGGGTCGAGGTCGTGGCCGAGCGGCAGGTGGCCGCCGGTCCACTTCCCCTTCCTGCGCGCGGCGATCTGTTTGTCGGAATGGCAGCCACCTCACGGATGGCTTGATTGAGCAAGGCATCGTGATCGCGCATGAGCGGTCTGCTTGGAAGACCACCCACGACGATCTCCGCTTCGCAATCGAAACGCCGTCTGGTGGATGGGATCGACGCGGCGTGTTGCCGCGTCCGTTAACTATGTACGCCGCATGAGATCGATTTGTCCGGCTTGGGCGATTATTGCCTCCCCGTTTGGACTCTCGAGGTTGGAGAGAAACCACTGGGCGCCGCGGCTTGGGTGGCCGGCTTTCACGGCGGGCCGGGCGCCCCAGTCCTCTCCTGCTCGAGGGCATTCCATTCAGCACGCACCGCGCCAATCCGAAAACTTTGCGCGTTCTTCTGAGAGCCTGTAGCATCTGAATAAGGGCAGGCCCGGATTGAAAGAGAACGCCAGCCAACTGGATGCGCCCATTCGCGACCGAATTCTCGACGCGGCGCGAGATCTCTTCCTGCGGGAAGGCTTCGAAGGCGTTTCGGTCCGCCGCATCGCGGAGCGGGCCGGATGCTCGCCCGGCATGCTTTACCATTTCTTCACCAGCAAAGAGTTGCTCTTGGCCCGCCTGGTGGAGAGCACCTTCGAGAAACTGGATGCGCGGATGGCGCGCTATGC
>JADZAF010000034.1 GCA_020852755.1 Bryobacterales bacterium | reverse complement strand
GCGTATGTCTTCATCCGCGACCGTCACCTCCACCGCGCCGAACACAGGCAAACGGTCCGGTCTGCTCCCCGGGAGCGAATCGTCGGCGTGCAGCCGGTAGGTCCCGGGAAAGAGATCGCAGATGCGGAACCGCCCGTCCTTGTCCGTAATGCCGCCCGGCGCGAGCACGTACACGCCGCCCCGGCTGGAACTGCCGCTCGACGGCTGCAGGGGCTCGATGCGGAAGTTGAGCGCCGCCGGGCCGGTTGCTCCTTCGGCCACGCCGCTCACGCAGTAGGACGGCGACTTCCGCATCTCGATATCCACGCCTTCGCGCCGCTCGCCCGGCGCGACCGTCACCGCCTGGGCGGACTCCCTGGACGGCGCGCCCGGATACCAGGTGCGCATGGGGACGCGCCGCCGCAATTTCGGATTGAGCGGCGCCTGCGACCGCGCCGGTATCGTGCGCCCGCGTTTCTCAGCCAGCACCAGGTAGGAACTGCCGGCCGCCACGCGGGTGAAGGAATACTGGCCGCGATCGTCCGTGGTGCGGATGCCCCGAAAGAAGTAATGCAGCGAGCCGAGGTGATACTCCCTCACCACCAGAAAGACCGTGATGCCCGGCAGCGGCTCGCCGTTCTCATCGCTGACCCTGCCGGCAATCTCTCCGGGCACCGGCATCCGGAAGTCGATATCTTCGAGATCCTTGCCCGCCAGCACCACGCGCCGCATGACCTGCTGCCCGAAGTGCTGCGGATGGCGGGCCGAGATGCCATAGGAACCCGGGGGCAGGCCGCTCAGCCGGTAGCGGCCCTGGGCGTCGGTGGTCGCGCTCACCTCGCGGGAATCCGAACTCAACTGCATCCCATCATCGAACCACCTCGCGTTCACGTAGGTGGATACCGTGTGCCCCTCCAGGGGCTGCCCGGAGACGGCATCCTTGACTACACCGCTGACCGAGGCGGCTGGGGGCGCGGTCTGCGCCGCGGCCAGGCCCGCCGCCAGCATGCCAAGCAATCCGAGTGGGCGCATCACGGCTCTCCTCTCTCCGGCGCCGTCAACTCCACGCTTGCGGCGGCTCCGCCGGGAACCACCACTTCCTTCATCCGGGGGACATCCGCCACCCAGCGCGCTTTCGCCGCCGTGCCCGCGGGCTGCGCGGCGATGCGGTAGCGGCCCGGCCGCAGTCCTTCGAAACGGAAACGGCCCTCGGCGGAGGGAAGCGCCAGGCGCGCCTGCGCGTTGTCCGACACCGCATCCAGCAGCACCACGACCGAGGCCGCGGCCGCACTGCCGCGCAGCAGGCCTTCGACCGACCCGGCTGCCGCCAGTTCCACGGCCACCGGTCCCGCCGCATCCCCACCCAGGTCCACCACCGGCTCGTTCGCGGCATAACAGCCCTCGCCGAGGCCGGAGGCCGTGACCCGGTAGCGCCCGGGCGCCAGGTTCCCAACCTTCTGCTCGGCGTCGAAGCTCGCCTGCGCCTGCGAGGTGAGCATGGCGCCCCAAGGTTCGATGGACCGCAACGTCACCCGGGCGCTCTGCGGGCAGCCGCGCGCCCGCGCGCCGCCATGCGGGCGCAGCACCACGCCGATGGACCGGCCCGGCCCCACCGGCACGTCAATCCCCTCGACATCGCCCGAGGTCACCTGCACGCGCGTGCGTCCGAAGAGCGGCTTCTCGTCCAGCATCCACTCGAAGGCGCCGTAGCCCCGTATGGGACCCGAGACAAACAGGTCGTACACGCCGGGCGGCACCTTTTCAAACCGGAAGCTGCCGCCGGGTTCGGTGGTGGCGACTCCCACCGGCAGCGCGGGCTGCTCGGGAAGGCCCAAGGCGAGGGCGAACCGGTCGTCCGGCTTGGGCAGCGCCACCCTGCCGCTCACCCGGGAGGCCGGGCGCGGCGCGATCGCGAAATCGACGCTGCCGTACTCCTCGCCGCCCGCCACGCTGAAGAAACGCGGGCTGGCGTTGTCGGGATAGAGCTGCATCCCGGAGCCGTCGCGCAGGCCGGAATACCACAGCCCCACCGCATACTGGCCGGGCGGCAGGTCGTGCACCCGGTAGCTGCCGTTGTCATCCACCGTGGCCTCGCGGAAAGTCTCGAACTCCTCGCGGCCCGGCCGCTTCACCAGCACGCTGACCCGCGCTCTTCCGCCGGTGGCCCCTCCGGTGAGCAGGAGCCGGCCGGGAACCGGCTGGCCTTCCTGGTTCCGCACCGTGCCGCCGATGACCCCGTACCGCACCAGGCGCACCAGCAGACCCGAGGCCGGGACGTTGAGCGGCAGCGTGGCGGTGACGTAGTTCGGCTTGGAAATCTCGACCCGGTATTCGCCGGGCGCGAGGCCGGCCGCCTGCGCGCGGCCGGCACGGTCGGTTTCCAGGTCCGCCGCCAGCTCGTACTGGCCGGCCTTGTGGAATTTCAACCCGGCGGAAGCCAGCGGCGCGCTGGTGGCGTCGTCCACCACCGCGCCTTCGAAATCGAACGTTTCGGCCGCCGGGGGCCGGCTGGCCGGCGGGAGGGCCGCCGGGATCCGCGCAACCGGAGCCGCCTGCAGCCGCGGGGGAGGCGGCGTGGTGAAAGCCACCAGCGCGGGAGCCTTGCCGGCGGTCCAGGCCAGTACGGCCAGCGCGAGCGCCGCGGTCGCCAGCCGTGCCCGGAGAAGGCGCGTTCCGGTGTGGCGGGTGCGGTCCAGGAGCCGCTCCACCCGCTGCACGAAATGGGAGCGCCCACCGGCGGCGGCCACCATGAGCGGGGAAGCGGGCGCCTGGCTCAACTCGGCCACGCGCGTCAGGCAGGTGGCGTAGGAGCGCGGGCGGCCCAGGGCCGCGATCACCAGGTCGTCGCAGGCGGTCTCGCGCTCCAGTTCCATGCGCCGGGTGATCCAGCGGACCACCGGATGCGGGGCGAACAGGGCCTCCACAACGCGCTGCGCCACCAGGGCGTAATCGTCGCGCCGGGCCAGGTGCGCAACTTCGTGCAGGATCACCTGCTCCAATTCGCCGGGTTCCAGGGTCTCCAGGAGACGCGCGGGGATGAGAACGGATGGGCGCCACGGGCCCACCGCCACGGGCACGCCGATCTGGCGCGAGACGGCCAGGCGTATGCGGCGGCGACCGCACAGGGCGAGCCAGGATTCCGCCTGGGAACGGAGGGGTTCCGGCGGATCGCTGGCCTGGCGGCTGCGCAGCGCCAGCAGCACCCAGCTGGCCGCCAGCCGCAGGAGCAGCAGTGCGCTCAGCAGCAGCCAGGCCCCGAGAAGCCATTTGGGCCAGTCCCCTGCGGCGACGGCGAGGGGAAAAGTGAACCGCGGGGGCGGCCCCACGGTCCGGACGGGCTGCGGCAGTACGGGTTGCGGCAGGACCGGCTGCGGAGCGGGTTGCGCCACGGTCCGGCCGGCTCGCGGGGCTGCCTTCGGAATGGCCGCCGTCCGGCGGACGGGCGGGTGTGCGGACGCCTGGAAGCCGTCAGGCCGGCGGGCGAGCGGGACCGGCGCCGCCATGATCGCGGCCGGACGGCGTTCCGGCAGGTACCATGCAGGCAGCCCGATCACGGCCGCCAGAACCGCCCACCATAGGATGTAGCGGGTGGCCGCGTTCAGCCAGCTGGGCGGAACCATACGCAAAACCAGCCAGACCGCGGCCGTGAGCAGGGCCCCGGCAATCCAGCCGTTGACCAGGGCAGCCAGGAGCGCGTTCATTCTGCCTCCCGCGCGATGCGCTGCCGCAGGCGCTGCAGGTCCCCGGCGCTCACCTTGCCGCGCTCCAGCAGGCTCAGCATCAGCAGTTCCGCCGAGCCGCCGAAGAAACGCCCCAGCAGCCGGGTGACCGCTTTCTCACGCTCTTCGTCGCGCCCGACCGTGGGGCGGTAGACGTAGGCCCGTCCGTCCTTGGTGTGCTCCAGGTAGCCTTTCTGCTCGAGGATGCGCAGGGTGGTGAGCACCGTGGAGTAAGCCAGGGGAGGGTCCTTGGGCAGGGCCTCGACGACGCCGGAAACGGTGGCGCTTCCCTTGGTCCAGAGGACCTCCATCAGCCGCAGTTCAGCGTCGGTCAGGCCGGCGGATCGGGTTCGGGGCACCGGGCCTCCTTTTTCCGCTAAAGAATTAATAGTTCGATTCTAGGCCCGGTTGGAGGGGCTGTCAATGGAAAAATTAAAGAATTAATGGATGGGCTCCGAGGGAGTGACAACGCGGCGGCAGCGTCTTCAACCCGTTAACGAAGAAGTTTCGGCTCAAGCCGCCTTGCTCGTACAGGGTTCGGTGCGTTCATCGGGGGTGAGACCGCGAGCATGCAGGTAAGACGCGATCCTGGCGAAGATCTCCGGACAGTGTACGCTGCCCACGTTTACTCACACCCTCTCCGGAAGCGTGTATGGCGCACGGTACGTGCGGGTGAGCAGAGCGTTAGCTTCCCTGTCGCCCGGAAACGTTTCGGTCTTCGGATCGAAGGTCAGCTTTCTCCCCAGCTTGTAAGAGATGTTCCCGATGTGGCACAGCGTGGCGGAGAGATGCCCGTCCAGGATGTCGCAGTAGAGATCCTCCACCCGCCGCGAGCGCACGCACTGGATGAAGTTCTCGAAGTGACTCACGGTCTGCTCGTCCTCGAAGGGCGGCAGGTCCTCATAGACCGCCTCGGGGAAGCTGGCGTTGGTCACCCGCTCGGAGACGCCCGCCGGGGTCACTTCGGGCGCACGGCTGCGCGGCCGGAAGACGCCGCGGACCGCCTTCCACTTGTTCTCCGCCGTCACATATCCCTCGGTGGTGTAGAAGGTGTTCCAACTGCGCGAGGGCGGCGCGTAGAGGTTGGTCACGTGAAAGTCGATGATGGCCCCGTCGGCATACTCCAGCGTCCCGGTCTGGTAGTTGGGCGTCTCCTGGTCCGAGTCCCACACATAGACACCGCCCGTGGAATGCACTTTCACGGGATGCTCTTTCCGGCCCATGCCCCAGCGGGCCAGGTCGAGGTTGTGGACGCCGGAGTTGCCCACGTCGGTGGTCGAAGTGTCCCAGAAGAAGTGCCAGCCGTAGTGGAAGCGATTGACGTTGAAGGGCTGGTAGCGGCTGGGACCGAGGAAGAGGTCCCAGTTGACCCCGGCCGGGATCGACGATTCCTTGGCCCGCCCGATACTGCCGCGCGGTTTGGTCATGTCCACCCGGGCGCGGTAGACCTTGCCCAGCCGGCCTTCGTTCAGCAGGCGCACCACGGCCCGCACCCGGCCGTCGCTGCGCATGTTCTGTCCCGCCTGCACGATGCGCTTGTACTTGCGCGCGGCCTCCACCATCCGGCGGCCCTCCAGCACGGTGAACGAGACCGGCTTCTCGACGTACACGTCCTTGCCCGCCTGGCAGGCCCAGATGGTCATCAGGGCGTGCCAGTAGTCGGGCGTCGCGATCGAGACGGCGTCGATGTCCTTGCGCTCCAGCAGGCGGCGTATGTCGGGTTCGGTGGCGGGACGGTATCCGGCCAGCTTCTCGACCGCCGCCACCGCGTCCGGGAACAGGCGCTCGTCGGCATCGCAGAGCGCCGCCACGCGCACGTTGGGCATGCGCGCGAAGGCGTTGATGTGCGACCGGCCGCGCCCGTGAAAACCGACCACCGCGACATTCACCTGATCGTTGGCGCCCAGCGCCGCCCGCACGGCCGGCGCCGATACCGCGGCCGCTCTCATGAACTCCCTCCGGTTGGCTGCCATGGCTTTGACCTCCTTTACTGGAAAATCACTTCGAGCTCCCCCGGGGCGGCGGGCCGCACCTGCAGCAGCGCCTTGCCCCTGCGGATTCCGTCCGAGCAGTATATCCTTTTCCATCCTCCGCGGCCCGTTAGAATTGTACTCATGCAGCGCCCTCGTATCGGCTTCGTCACCTGCGTTCACCCGATTTACGATCTGCCCGCCGTGGTCCGGCACCGCGATGCGGCCCTGGCCGGCCTGGAGGCGGCAGGCTGCGATGTGATCCGGGCGGAGGTGCCGCGGACCTCGCTGGACGCCCTGGAGATCGCCGCCCTGCTCAAGAGGAACAACGTGGACCTGGCCCTCCTGTTCTTCTGCACGTGGGTGGCGGAGGATATCACCCTGGCCCTGGCCCGGGAACTCGGGGATCTGCCGCTGCTGCTGTGGGCCCTGCCCTACCTGGACCGCGACATCCCCATGCCCTCGCCCATGAGCGGGGTGACCGCCACCGCCGCCAACCTGCACCGTATGGGCAAGGCATACGCGCACATGATCGGGCCGGTAACCGAGGAGAAGGTGGGGGAAGCGGCCGGGGCGGCCCGGGCGGCGGCCGTCCTGCGCGCGCTGCGGCGGGCTCGCTTCGGACTGGTGGGCCGTCCCTGTCCGGGCATGATGGATGTGAGCGCAGACGAGACCGAGATCCAGCGCCTGTTGGGTCCGGCTACCGTCCAGTTGGAGCTGAGCGCCCTGCTCGGCGCCGCGGAATCGGCTTCGGAAAACGAGGCCGCGCAACTCGCTCGCGAACTGAGCGCCAGGGTGGGCGCGGTGAACGGTCCCGGCCAGGAGCAGCTCGTCCGCAGCTTGAAAATGTACCTGGGAATGAAGGAACTGGTGGACCGGCACCGCCTGGACGGCTATTGCGTGCGCTGCTGGCCGGAACTGCGCGACCAGCACAAGACCACGGTCTGCCTGACCCATGCCTGCATGGCGGAAGCCGGCGTGCCCAGCACCTGCGAGATCGATCTGCCCGCCCTGATCACGGCTTTCCTGATGAACCGGTTGGCCGGCGCCCCGGTCTACTCCTTCGACGTCACCGGCTACCTGGAAGAGGAGGACGCGGTGCAGTTGGCGCACTGCGGCTCGGCGGCGCTGTCGCTGGCCGCCGATCCGCGCCAGGCGCAGCTTCGCACTCATATGCGCACGGCGACCGGAGTGACGCTCGAGTTCGGGTTCAGGCCCGGCCCGGTCACCCTGGCGAAACTGATGCGGCCGGAGAACGGCGGGCTGCGGCTGTTCGTCCGGCGCGGCGAGGCGCTGCCCACCTCAGGGGTGCGGGGCAGCGTGGCCACCGTGCGCCCGGCGCCCTCCGCGTCGACGTTTCTGGATGAAATGATGGGCCAGGGAGTGGAGCATCACCTCGTCCTGGCCTATGGCGACTTGACCCGGGAACTCGGCCGCCTCTGCCGGTTCGCCGGCATCGAGAGCTGCTGAACCGCGACCGTAAGGAGCGTTTCATGCCCACAGCGCCGCAACGGCGCCTGCTTCTATAATGGAAGTTCGAACCCTGAAACCGGCGCTTGCCGAACCCGGGAGCACCTCCACGACGGCGCGAGCAAACCGGCCCCAGAACTCATAGGAGAATATATGGCACATAAGCGGATTGGTATCCTTACCGGCGGCGGCGATGTCCCGGGCCTGAATTCGGTGATCAAGAGCGTGGTCTACCGCGGCAGCGAGATCGGCTGCGACGTGGTCGGCATCCGGCGCGGATGGGAAGGGCTGACGCACGTGGATCTGGACGATCCGGCCAGCCGCGCCCGCTACATCCTGAATCTCGACCGGGTCAACACCCGCACCATCGACCGCACCGGAGGAACCTACCTGCACAGCTCGCGCACCAATCCCGCCAAGATGAAGAAGCTGCCGCCCCATCTGCAGGGCCGCTCCTTTCCCCAGGCGGAATCGAAAGGCTCGGTGGTCTTCGATATCACCAGCCAGGTGCTCGACAACATTCAGCGCCTGCAGCTGGACTGGCTGGTGGCCATCGGCGGCGACGACACCCTGAGCTACGCGGCGCGTCTGGATAGGGAGGGCGTCAAGACCATCGCCATTCCCAAAACGATGGACAATGACGTGCGCAACACCGAGTACTGCATTGGTTTCTCCACCGCCATCACCCGGGCCACGGAGGCCATCGAGCGGCAGCGCACCACGGTCGGCTCCCACGAGCGCATCGGCATCTTCCGTATCTTCGGGCGCGATGCGGGCTACACGGCGCTCTACACCGCCTACGTCGCCTCCATGCGCTGCTGCATCCCCGAGTACCGCTTCGACCTGGAAAAACTCATCGACCTGCTGATCACGGACAAGCGCAATAACCCCAGCAATTACTCCCTGGTGGTCCTCTCCGAGGGCGCGCAGTGGGAGGGCTATGAGACGCAGGAGTACGGCGAAGCGGACGCCTTCGGCCACCGCAAGAAGGTCAACGTGGGCGAGGCGCTGAGCGCGGAGATCAAGCGGCACACCGGCGAGGAAACCATCGTCAGCGACCTGACCTACGACCTGCGCGGCGGCAGCCCGGACGCCACCGACAAGATGATCGCCACCACCTTCGCCGCCATGGCGGTGGACTGCATCGAAGCGGACGAGAGCGGCGTCATGATGGCGGTTTCCGAAGGCCGCTATGCCGTCGCGCCCATCCCCGATCCCAAGCTCGGCCCGCGCAAAGTCGACGTGGCCACCATGTACAACACGGAGCGCTACCGGCCCAATTACATCAACAAGCGCGGCCTGCCCATCTTCCTCACCCGCGCCTGATGGGGTTGCCGTGCGATTTCTTTTCCGCCGCAAGGAGCGTCTGACCGCCGATCTTCGCGATCGCATCCGGCGCTCCTTCGACGAGGCCTCCCGCGACGAGGAGCATTTCCCTTCCAGCATCGATCCACGCATCTACCATGTCCGCCTGATCCTGGACTACTTCGGCGACCTGGCCGGCAAGCGGGTTCTCGACGTGGGCTGCGGGAAGGGGCGCTTCGCGCGCGTGCTGCGGGAGCGGCACCCCCGCGCCCGGCTCTGCGGGCTGGACATATCCGAGGCGATGCTGAAATTCGTGCCCGCCGGCATCGGCGCGGTCGCGGGCTCCATGACCGAGCTGCCGTTCCGCTCTGCCTGTTTCGACGCCGCCTACGCCACCGAGAGCCTGGAACATGCGGTCGAGATCGAAAAGGCCGTCGACGAAATGTGCCGGGTGCTGAAGCCGGGCGGCCGTCTGGTGATCATCGACAAGAACAAGGAGCAGTTCGGGCGCCTGGAAACTCCGCCCTGGGAGAAATGGTTCGGGCGCAGGGAACTGGAACGCCTGCTGAAGAAGCGCTGCCGCCAGGTGAGCTGCCGGCCCATCTCTTATTGGGAAGACGTTCAGCCCGACGGCCTCTTCCTGGCCTGGCTGGCGGAACGGTAAGTCTCCGCCGGAGCGTCCAGGGTGCCGCCGTCCTCCTCGGGCAGCAGCGCGGCGATCCTCTCCCGGAACAGGGCGGTGAGCGCATCGCGTTCCTTCAGGCTCCAGCCGGCTGTATCGATCGGGTCGCCCACCCGCAGTTCCACCCGGCCGCTGGCCGGCAGCAGGGTGTCCATGCGCAGCACTTCGCGCATCCGGGCCAGTCCCATGGGAATCACCGGGACGCCCGATTTGATGGCCAGGTAGGCCGCCCCGTCCTTGAACTCGCCCAGTCTCTCCAACTGCCGCCCGGCTTCCGGAAACACCAGGATCGAGATGCCCTGGTCGCGCACCACCCGGGCCGCCTCGCTCAAGGTCTTCAGCGACGCCCGCGGGTCTTCCAAAGGCACCGAAACGTGGCCGGCGCGCCCGAGATGCCAGCCCATGAACGGCACCGAAAAAAGCTCGCTCTTGGCCAGGAAGCGCAGCTCCGCCGGAATGCAGGAGAGCAGCACCGGGATGTCCATATAACTTGCGTGATTCGAAATCAGGATGTAATTGCGGCCCGGGTCGATCTTCTCCAGGCCTTCCGCGCGCACCCGTATGCCCGCGCCCCACAGGATCATGCGGCCCCAGGCCCGCGCCAGCCGGTGCTGTTTCCGCCCGCCGGGGTCGAACAGCGAGGCCGCCAGCGAGAGGGAGCCCATCAGGATGGTGACCAGCACGATGAACGGGTCCGTAATCAACAGGCCCCGCAGCCGCTTAAGAGACATGTTCGAGCGCCTCGCCAACCAGGAATAGAGAACCGGTAATGACCGCGACATCGCCGGGCGCCGCCTCCGCCCGGAACAGGTCCAGCGCTTCCGGCAGCCGGGCGGCCACGCGGACGTCGGGATGCCCCGCCAGATCGCGGATCGCCTCGGGCCGCACCGCCCGGGCCTGCCCGGGCGCGGTCACAATCAGCCGGGCCGCCTTGGGAAAGAGGATGCCGCCCATCTCGCCCACCGCCTTATCGCGCATGGCGCCGTAGATCAGCCAGACCCGCCGGTCCGTGTAGAAACGATCGATGTAAGCCGCCAGGGCCCGCGCGCCGGCCGGGTTGTGAGCCCCGTCCACCAGGATCTCGGGATCCCGCGAAATGCGCTGCAGCCGGCCCGGCCAGCGCACCCGCCGCAGGCCCTCTTCCGCCGCTCCGGTGGAGACGCCCAACCGGTCTAGAGCCGCCACCGCCGTGCGCGCGTTCTCCACCTGGTGCTCTCCGGCCAGGGGACAGTCAATCTCGAAGACCCGCCCGCCGCAGGCCCGGAAGCGGCAGCCGTCCGGCTTCAGGAGGAGATTCTCCACCCGCCAGTCCGAACTCCGTGTAACCTGGATTCGCAGTTCCAGAGCCCGGCCTTCCAGCACCCGCGCGGCTTCTTCCCGCTGGCCTGCGAAGACCGCCGGAACACCCGATTTCAAGATTCCGGCCTTCTCCGCGGCGATGGCTTCCAGGCTGCGGCCCAGCCAGGCCTCATGATCGAAGTCCACCGGCGTGACCACCGCCAGCCGCGGCATCACTACGTTGGTGGCGTCCAGCCGGCCGCCCAGCCCCACTTCCAGCACCGCGCACACGACGCCGGCCTCGCGGAAGCGCAGCAGCGCCATGGCGGTCAGAGTCTCGAAGTAGGAGGGATGCACCTCGAAGGCGCCTCGCGACACGAGGCTTTCGGCGGCCGCGTGCACGCGGTTGAAGGCCCGCGCGAATTCGTCGTGGCTCACCGGGCTGCCCGCGATCTGAATCCGCTCGGTCGGCTCCACCAGGTGGGGAGAGGTGAACAGGCCCGTACGCGCGCCTTCCGCACGCAACGCCGACTCGATCATGGCCGACACCGATCCCTTGCCGTTGGTGCCCGCCACGTGAACGAACTCCGTTCCCCGGTGCGGGTTGCCCAGCTCCTCCAGCAGCAGCGCGATGCGCTCCAGCCCCAGCTTCGCGCTGCGGGTTTCGTTGCCCAGCGAATAAAGGAACCGGACCGACTCCGGATAGTTCATGCGGGGGGATTGGCCGGACCGCAGAAAAACAGCAGTGCCTGCGCGATTGAGTTCTTCAGGTCCTTGCGCTGGACCACGGCGTCCAGCATGCCGTGCTTCAGCAGGAACTCGCTGCGCTGGAAGCCCTCGGGAAGCTTCTGCCGGATCGTCTGTTCAATCACCCGCGGGCCCGCAAAGCCGATCAGCGCGTTCGGCTCGGCAATGTTCAGATCGCCCAGCATGGCGAAACTGGCCGTGGTTCCTCCCGTGGTGGGATCGGTCAGGACGCTGATGTAAGGGATGCGGGCTTCGTCCAGCCGCATCAGCGCCGCGGAAACCTTGGCCATCTGCATCAGGCTGACCGCGCCCTCCTGCATGCGGGCGCCGCCGGAAGCGGACACGATAACCAGCGGGATCTTCGCGGCCAGGCTGCGCTCCACGGCCCGCGTGATCTTCTCGCCCACCACGCAGCCCATACTGCCGCCGATGAACTGCATGGCCATGGAGCAGATATTCACCTTGCGCCCCTGCAGTGTGCCGGAGGCCGAGATCACCGCGTCGTTCACCCGGGCGGCTTCCCGGCTCTTGGCCAGCCGCTCCTTGTAGGGCTTGGAATCGACGAATTCCAGGGGGTCGGCGGAGACGAGGTCCCGGTCGAATTCCTCGTACTCGCCGTCGAAGAGCAGCTTCAAACGGCTCACCGCGTCCAGCCGGAAGTGGAAGCCGCATTTCGGACACACGTTCAGATTGGCTTCCAGGTCCTTCTTCCAGATGATCTCGCGGCAATCCTCGCACTTCAGCCAGAGACCCTCGGTGCGGACCTTACGGTCTCCCGCCTTCGGCTTGGGCCGCTGTTCCTGGCTGCTTTTCTCTCGTTTGAACCACGCCACGGTATATGCTCGTTCACTCACCTTAGCGCGGGTAGGGATGGCCCCGCAACGTGGTAAAGGCTCTGTATATCTGCTCGGCCAGGATCACCCGGGCCAGCTCATGAGGGAACGTCAGGGCGGAAAGCGAGAGCAGACGGCCGGCCCGTTCCTTCCACCCCGCCGGCAATCCGTCGGCGCCTCCCACCACGAACACCAGGTCGCGGCCCTCCATCTCCGCGCGCTCCACCACGGCGGTGAATTCCGGCGAGCTCAGCGGCTTCCCGGAGGGATCCAGCAGGATGGTCAGGGCGTTCGGGTGCCGCGTCCAGGGATCGGCCCGCTCCGGCCGGATTTCCCGCATCTCGCAGCGGGCGAAGCGCGAGGACCGCTCCACGTAGTCCGCCGCCATCCGGTTGGCGTGATCGTCCCTGGGCTTGCCGACGTAATACAGGTAGACTTTCACTCGGGCGGGATTTCAACACTCTTGGCGCTGCGCCACAGGCGTTCCAGGTCGTAGTATTGCCGCGCCGCCGCCGAAAAGATGTGGACCAGGAAATCGCCGTAGTCGGCCAGAATCCACTCGGCCTGATCGTAGCCTTCCACGTTGAGCGGCCGCTGCCCGTTCTCCTTCAGCTTGAGGGCCACTTCGTCGGCGATGGCCTGGATCTGGCGCTGGTTGCCCCCGGTGCAGATCACGAAGTAATCGGTGAAAGAGGTGATTCCGGTCAGGTCCAGGACGCGGATGTCCGACGCCTTCTTGGATTCCGCGGCCCGTACCGCGATCAGCCAGGGAACCGTTTCGGTCCCGGCCTCGATTTTGGTCTCGTTCAGTGCGAACCCCCTCTCGTATCGTACTACAATGAAAGGAAAATGCGTTTCCGTCTCCTCCCGGCCATCCTGGCCTGCTGGCTAGCTCCGCTGGCCGCCGCCCAGGACGATTCCGGCGTGGCTCGCGCCGCCGCCGAGGTGGAGAAGATCCGCATGCTGGTGGCGGAAGGCGCCGTTCCGCGGGCGAGACTCGAGAAAGCCGAAGAGGCGCTGGCCGACGCCCGCGATGCCGCCTATCTGCGCCGCACTCTCTACGGGCCGGAACTCACCGAGCAGGAAGCGGACAGCATGCTGGAGGCCGCCCGCCGCCGGCTGGTCCGCCGCGAGGCCGAGTTGAGCCGCCAGCAGACCCTGGTCGAAGCGGGCGCGGTTTCCCGTGCCGGCCTCTCCGAACCGCTCGAGTCGGTCGACCGGGCGCGTCGCGAGCTGGACCTGGCCGTTTCCCGCGCCAATTTGGTGCGCGCCATCGCGGAAGCCGTGCGCATCGAGGCCGAGCTGGCCGAACAGCTCGAACAGAACCGCCTCGACTCCCCGGACGTCGCCCAGCGGTTCGACGGCAGCGGCGCCTTTTCCGCCTCCGATCGGATCCGGCTGGAATCCGCCTTCCAGCGCGAGTTCGCCCGTCCGCTGCCCATCAGCGCCAACGGGCAGACGGCCGTGCACGCCGCCCTGGGTTTCGATCATCGCGACCGCATCGACGTGGCGCTCCACCCCGACCACCCCGAAGGCGTCTGGCTGCGGCGCTATCTGGAATCCAACCGAATTCCGTTTTTCGCTTTTCGCGCCCCCGCGCCCGGAAAGTCCACCGGGCCCCACATCCACGTCGGCCCCCTGAGCCCGCGCTTGGCGAAGGGCGGCTAGCAGGCGGGTGCATGTCGCGAAATTCGCAGCGCGTCCTCCTGAGCGAGGAACAGATTCAACGCCGTGTCCGGGAACTCGGTGAGCGGATCGGCGCCGATTACCCGGGCGGCGCGCTGCACCTGGTCTGCATTCTGAAGGGCGCCTGCTTCTTCCTGGCCGACCTGGCGCGCGCCATTCAGCGCGACGTGGTGGTCGATTTCATCGGTATCTCGAGCTATGGAAAGGGCACGACCTCCTCGGGAGAGGTCAAGCTGACCAAGGATCTGGACCTGTCGGTGGAGGGCGCGGACGTGCTCGTCGTCGAGGACATCGTGGATAGCGGCATCACCCTGCACTACCTGGTACAAGTGCTGGAGCAGCGCAAGCCGCGGTCCATCCGCATCGCGGCCCTGCTGGATAAGCCGGAGCGGCGCGTCCGCCCGGTTCAGGTGGACTACGTGGGATTCCAGATTCCCGACCGGTTCGTTGTCGGCTACGGTCTGGATTTCGCCGAGCGCTACCGCAACCTGCGCGACATCTGCGTGCTGGAGGAATCCGCCGCCGGCGGCTAAAGCCGGTTCAAAACCGGCTGGCCGGCTGGGGGCGAACTCAGCGATCAGCACTCAGCACTCAGCGATCAGCTTCAGCAATCAGCGTCTCGCCGCGGAGTATCACCTGCTGCGGCCAGAGACCTGAAGCGGATCAAGCCCAGAGACTATGGCGAGTTGGCCCGGCGTGCCGTCGAAGCTGAAGGCTGACCGCCGATCGCTGACAGCTCCCGTCCGCTGACAGCTCCCGTCCGCAACCGGCCCGGACCCTCCCCTCAGTACTCCGACCAGCCTCGCTCGCCGGCGGGCTGGCTCTCCTTGACCTCGGCGCTGCGCTTTTCCGCCATCGCCTTGTTCATCTGCTCGATGTCGCGGCTGCTTTCCCCCGTGCCTTCCATGGACTGCTCGCTCAACCCCCGGGTCTGCCGCACGTGCTCCACCGGCGTATCGATGTAGGACCACTGCTGGCCCTTCGGCCACGGCCCCTGGCCCTGGTTCCACGGACCCCTCACTTCGTTCCCGTCGGACATGTTGAAGTAGGCATGCGTGAAGCGCGGGTCTCCCTGCAGGACTCCCGGCGGGAAGTTGGGCTCTATTTCCATCAGGGCCGCCGTGAACATCTGCATATGGGCGACCTCGCGGGTCATCAGAAATCCCAGCGATTCCTTGATGTGGGGATCGTCGGTGAACTGCATCAGGTACTCGTAGACGATCTTGGCCCGGGATTCCGCCGCTATGTCCGAGCGCAGATCCACCGTCAGGTCCCCGTTGGCGTTCACGTAAGTTCCCGACCACGGCACTCCCTCGCAGTTCGTCAGCGCCGGCCCGCCGCCCGAGAGCACCAGGAACTGCGGGCTGGTCAGCGCTTCGTGGATCAGTTCGTCGCGCCCCGCGCTCCCGTTCATCACCTTGGCCAGGCTGGTTCGCTCGATGGCGTTCTTCAGCTCGCCGTTCAGCCCGTCCAGCAGCATCGTGATCGTCGCCCCGACAATCTCCAGGTGGCTGAACTCCTCGGTGGCGATATCCATCAGCAGGTCGTACTTGTCCGGGTAGGACCGGCGCACGCCGAAGGCCTGTACGAAATATTGCATGGCCGCCTTCAGTTCCCCGTTACCGCCTCCGAACTGCTCCAGGAGCAGCCGCGCGAAACGCGGGTCCGGCCCCGAAACCCGGGCATCGAACTGCAATTCTTTTACGTGGTGGAACATGGCAATCTCCCTCGCTCACTGGATGCCGGAGTGGAAAGCGGCGTTCCCGCGGCCGGGCGCGGCGGGTGCGGGGCAGTACCGCGGCGCGGTATGGGCGGCCACGCCCGCTAGCGGAACGTGTGTGGGAGGGAGGGGCGGCGGAGCCTCGATCCGCTCCGCCGCCGGATCAGCCAGCCGTTGACTTCACCCAAAGAGGCGAACAGGCCGTACGGCACGGCCCGGTTCCCGGAAGGCGGCTTGCGCCGCGGCGAGAAATCGCGAGCGGCAAACAGGTCGCTGGCGGCGATAACCGCCACACCCATCGGGCGGTATTCGTGGGTCCCCTTCGCCCAGGCCAGGTCGCCGTCCAGCCACACCGCGAATCCCATGCGGTCCGGGAACCCCTACGTGCGCGCCTGGCCCGCCTCGCGGCCCGCCGCTTCCACGTGCCGCAGCCACTCCCCGGTGTAGATCTGGCGCGGCCGCGCGATCTTCTGCTCCGGGTCCTCCAGCATCTCGGCCCACTGCGCCAGCCAGCCCGCCACCCGCGGAATCGCGAACAGCACCGTGAACATCTCGGGCGAAAAACCCATCGCCTGGTAGATGATCCCCGAGTAGAAATCCACGTTGGGGTAGAGCCGCCGCTTGACGAAGTACTCGTCTTCGAGCGCGATCCGCTCCAGTTCCAGCGCGATCTCCAGCTTCGGGTTCACCCCCGTGACTTCGAACACGTCTTCGGCGATCTTCTTGATGATGCGCGCCCGCGGGTCGTAGTTCTTGTACACCCGGTGCCCGAATCCCATCAGCCGGCGCTGGCCGCTCTTGGTGCCCTCGATGTAGGCCGGGATGTTGGCCTTGGACCCGATCTCGTCCAGCATCCGCAGAACCTCCTCGTTGGCGCCGCCGTGCAGCGGGCCGGACAGCGCCGCGGCCGCCGCCGCCGTCGATACGTAGGGATCGGCGTGCGAGCTGCCCACCGACCGCATGGCGTTGGTGCCGCAGTTCTGTTCGTGGTCCGCGTGCAGGATGAACAGCACGTCCAGGGCTCGCGAAAGGGCCGGGTGGATCCTGCACTCCTTGCCGCGCTGCTTCCACAGCATGGTCAGGAAATTCTCGGTGAAACCCAGATCCGGATCGGGATAGACGTAGGGCCTCCCCAGGTGGTGCCGGTAGGCGTACGCGGCCAGCGTCGGGATCTTGCCCAGCAGCCGCCGCATCTGCATCTTGCGCACCTCGGGATCGTGGATGTTGCGCGCATCCGGATAGAAGGTCGAAAGAGCCGCCACCGTGCTGATCAGGATGCCCATGGGATGGGCATCGTAGTGGAAGCCGTCCATGAACTTCTTCACGTTCTCGTGCAGGAAGGCGTGGGTCATCACCTCCTGGGTCCAGCTTCGCAGTTGCTGCTCGTCCGGCAATTCCCCGCGCAACAGCAGGTGCGCCACCTCCAGGTAGTTGCAGCTCTCGGCCAGCTCCTCGATCGGGTAGCCGCGATACCGGAGAATCCCCTTGTCGCCGTCAATATATGTAATGCTGCTCTGGCACGACGCGGTGTTCATGAAGGCCGGGTCGTAGCCCATCACCCCGAAGTCCTCCGCGTCCTTCCTGATCTGGCGCAGATCCGCCGTACGAATACATCCTTTGAAAAATGGAATCGTATAGGTTCTGTTGGTTCGATTGTCCGTGATGGTGAGGGTCTCTTCCATCCGTAGCCTCCTGACGCTCCACCCCATCGTACCGCCGCCGGCGGCTGGACGGCGGTCCCGTGCCACGGCTATCCTGTTTCAAAAGAGGAGTCTCTATGTCCAAAGTGCAAGAAGAAGTGTTGAAGGCGAACCGCGCTTACGCGGCCGATTTCGGCGCCAAAGCCCGCCTGGCCACGCCGCCCGCGCGCCGGTTCGCCATCCTCACCTGCATGGACGCGCGTCTGGACCCCGCCCGCTTCGCGGGGCTCTCCGAGGGCGATGCGCACGTCATCCGGAATGCCGGGGGAAGGGCCAGCGACGACGCCATCCGGTCGCTGGTGATCTCCTACAAGCTGCTGGGCACGCGCGAGTGGTTCGTAATTCACCACACCGGGTGCGGCATGCTGTTGTTCACCAACGAAGTGATGCGCGGCCTGCTGGCCGGCAGCCTCGCGCCCGCCTCATTCACCGGAGGCCAGTGGCAGAACACCGGCCAGGGTCCCGGATCCCGGGAGGGCGAATACATCGAGTGGCTCACCATTCAGGACGCCGCCCGGAGCGTCATCGACGACGTCGAGCGCATCGCCAGGCACCCGCTGGTGCCCTCCACGATCGGGGTATACGGCTACATCTACGATGTCGCCACCGGCCTGCTGAACGAAGTCCCGGGAGCCCAGCGCCCGGCCCCGTAAGTACGAGGTGCGCGCGCGGCGCCCGTCGCTGACCCGTCTCGAAACCAACCGGGGGCCGATCCGGAACCGGCCCCCGCAATTGCCCCGCGTCAGAATCCCGTCGCCGCGAACCATGCCCCGGCTGGGCTGGTCACGAACACCACCGGCGCGATGCACGGCTTGGGCAGCTGCACCCAGGCCTCGATTTTCGCACTGCCGCCTCCCGAAGACGCCGGACCCTGGGTAGCCGGAAACGTGGTGGTCATCAGGTTGGTTGTGCCGCCGTCGCCCGTACGGCAGCTGACGATGGCCCGGAAGAACGGAACGGTGTTCATTCCCGCGAGTCCACGGGCGATCACGTCCGGATCGGTGGGGTCGAACACCAGCCCGGTCACGTCGATCTCCAGGCGCCCTTCCACATCCAACTCGCCCTTGGCCGATCCGATCACCCAGGGCAGCCCGCCTCCCGCCACTCCGTTGATGGTGTTTCCGCTTCCGGCCGTCAAGCCCTTCGGAACACCGGTCATGGTCTTGAATTCGAGGATCTTCGGCGGCTTGTCCTCGTTCGATTTGCCGGCCAGCGAACCGGCGGCGATCACCAGCAGCGCGGCGCTCAGCAATCCCAGCTTCTTCATCTCTATTCCTCCTGTGTGGCCGCTTCACTCCCGCAGGCCCACACTGGAAGGCTAGCAGCGCCGGACGCCGCGCCTGTTGCCGCGCTGTAAAAGATTTGTAATTCCGCGCCGCTACGGTCAGCCCGCCGCGCCCGCCTCCGGCAGCGAGTACGGCAGTCCGGCCGCTTTCCAGGCGTCGAACCCGCCGGTCAGGTTCGCAACCTCGCGAAACCCGGCCCGGCGCAGCAGGCTGGTGGCGATCGAACTCCGGTAGCCGCCCTTGCAGTGCGCCACGACCGTCTTGCTCCCGTCCACTTCCCCCATCCGCCCCGCCAGCTCCCCCAGCGGGATCCGGATCGAGCCGTCGATTGCTCCGCCCGCCAGTTCCTGCGGCTCCCGCACGTCCAGCACCACCGTCCGCTCCCGGCCGGTCTCCAGCAGGCCCGCCAGGTCGTGCGCCCCGATCTGCGGGATGGAGTCCGCCGGGTAGCCGGCGCCGATCCATCCGGAGATGCCGTCCTCCAGGTATCCGCTCACGTTCTCGATTCCCACCCGCGCCAGCCGCACCTGGGATTCCCGGACGTGCTCCGCATCCTCCGCGCAGACGATCAGCCGCGTGTCCAGCCCGAGAACACGGGCCGCCCAGGACGCATACTGTCCGGCCAGGGCGACATGCACCGCCCCCGGCACGTGCGCCGCGCCGAACTGTATCGCCGGGCGCGTATCGATCACCACCGCCCCCTCCGATTGCAGTCTCCGCGCTTCGCCGGCGGAAAGCCCGCGCAGCGGCGCCAGCTGGTCCAGCGGCGCCGCGCCTTGCCGGTTCAGTTCCGCGTCGCGCGCGAAATACTCCGGCCGGGGCGGCAGGCTCTCCGTCAGCAGGCGCACGAATTCCTCTTCGCTCCGCGCCTGCAGCGCGTAATTCGAGCGCCGTTCCTTTCCGATGGTCGACGAGCTTTCCGCGCTCATCTGCCGGCCGCACAGCGAGCCGGCGCCGTGCGCCGGAAAGATCTCGGCATCCTCCGGCAGGGCCAGCAGCTTCTCGTGCAGGCTGCGGTACAGCAGGCCGGCCAGTTGCCGCGGTGTGTGATTCGGCGAGAGATCCGGCCGGCCCACATCGCCCACGAACAGCGTATCGCCCGTAAAGACCGCCTTGGGCCTGCCCGGCTGCCCTTTGTCCGTCATCACCACGCAGACGCTCTCGATGGTGTGCCCGGGCGTCTGCAGGAACTGCAGTACGCAGTTGCCGAACTCGATCCGGTCGCCGTCCCGCACCGCCCGGTGCGGGAACTGCGCGCCCGACCCCTCGCCCATGAAGATCCTGGCCCCGGTGCGCTCCGCCAGTTCGCGGTGGCCGGAAATGAAATCGGCGTGCAGATGGGTTTCAATGATGTGCTCGATCCTGACCCCCTGCCGGGATGCCGCTTCAAGGTAGATCTCCACGTCGCGCTGCGGATCGATTACCGCCGCCACGCCTCTCGAGCTGATGAAATAAGAGGCGTGAGCGAGGCAGCCGAGATAAAAACGTTCCACCTGGACAGGTTCCATGCTCCCCTCCCGTCGATGGAGAGTATAGCCGATGCTCTTCAGTCCCGCACTCTGCAAGACCGCCCACACAACGATCGCTAAACAGATCACCACCCACAAGCTTCCGAGCCGCGACCCAGCTTCCGAGCCGCAACCAGAGGGAGCGGTTGAATTTCCCCCGCGTGATTCCCGGTTCCCCCTCCCGATCGCGGCTCGGTACGCATGTCGCGCACCCTTCCCGGACCATGACATTGCCCCGCCCCTGCCGCGGCGGTAAAATGTTACCAAACGAGCATTTCTGGCGTTTCCATATCTCTCTGGGAGGCAATACCGTGTTGCGTATCAACGACGAAGCACCCGATTTCACCGCTCAAACCACCCAAGGCCCGATCCGTTTCCACGAGTGGATCGGCGATGGCTGGGCGATCCTGTTTTCACACCCCAAGGATTTCACCCCCGTTTGCACCACCGAACTCGGCTACATGGCGAAACTGCAACCCGAATTCGCCAGGCGCAACTGCAAGATCATCGGCCTCAGCGTCGATCCCGTGGACAACCACAAGAAGTGGGCCGCGGACATCGAGGAGACTCAGGGGGCCAAGGTCAACTACCCGATGATCGGCGATCCCGAACTGAAGATCTCGAAGCTGTACAACATGCTGCCCGCCGAGGCGGGCGAGACCTGCGAAGGCCGCACCCCCGCCAACAATGCCACCGTCCGCACCGTGTTCGTCATCGGCCCGGACAAGAAGATCAAGCTCATGCTCAGCTATCCCATGAGCACCGGCCGGAATTTCGACGAGATCCTGCGGGTCGTGGACGCCATGCAGCTCACCGCCAGGCACCAGGTCGCCACGCCGGTGAACTGGAAGCAGGGCGGCGACGTGATCATCCTGCCCACCGTCTCCGACGAGGATGCCAAACGCATGTTCCCCGGCGGCTGGACCGCTCCCCGTCCTTATCTCCGGGTGGTTGCGCAGCCCGGAGCGACCAAGGCGTCCGGCGCCGACTGACCCCCGGCCAGCCTGTTGCGGGGCCTCCGGTCCCCGCAACGGGTTGCCGCGCGCGCCCTCAACGAGCCGCGCCGCCGCCCATCATCTGCAGCACCCGGCGGGACCGTTCCCGGATCTCCGCCACCGCGCTCCGCGACGCCTGCTGCAGGTGCTCCGCCGCCCGGCGGGCCTGCCCCTGCTCGGCCAGCAACACCCCCAGGAAGAACCGGGCCTCGTCGTTGCCGGGTTCCAGCCGCACGGCCGCCTCGAACTCACCGGTCGCTTCCTTCGAGCGCTGCTGCCGCATCAGCACCGTGCCGTACATGTGCCGTACCCGGGCGTTTTCCGGCGCGTGGCGCACCGCCTGCCGCCAGTGGAACTCCGCCTCCCGCTCCTGGTTCTGTTGAGACAGCAGCGCGGCCAGGCTGGCGTGGGCCACCCCGTAGTCCGGCTTCGCCCGTATGGCCTCGCGCAGCTCCGCCGCCGCCCCGCTCCAGTCGTTCACGGACGACTTCACCCCCGCCATCGTGAAATGGATCTCGGGTGAATCCGGATCCGCCCGCAGCGCTTCCTCCAGCAATCGCAGCGCGTCCGCCTGGCGTCCCTGCCGCAAGTAGTTCACTGCCAGATCGTGCAGCGTGCGGGGATGGTCCGGCGCCTGCCGGAGGGCTTTCTCCAGCAACTCCGCGCCCCGCGCCAGCTCGCCCTTTGCAGAGAGGTGGGTCCCGTAGCTCCGCAGCGTGTGCAGGTGCCCCGGCTCGCGTTTCAGCGTCTCCTCCGCCGTGCGGGCCGCATCCTCGAAACGCCCGGCCTTTCCATAGGCCTCCGAAAGCTCGAACAGGCAATCCGCCCCGCACCCCGGATCGCGGCTGGCTTTCTCCAGCAGCGGCAGCCCGCCGCTCAGGTTGGTCCCGGTGCGCACCTGCGCGATGGCATAGTGCAGCGCATCCGGCTTCGCCGGGTAGTAGGCCGCTACCTCGCCCCGGTAGGGCGCCCCGCTCCGCTCCTTCCGAGACCCGGCCGGGTCGCCCGCCGCCGGCCGCCGCGCGATGCGGTGATCCGTCATCACCACCTCCACCGCATCCTCGGTCCGGCGCTGGACCATGTGGCAGGAGACGCACTCGCTCCTCCCCGCATGCCCGGCCGCGGCCGGTTGCGCATGGCACGACCGGCAGGCCCGGCCGGCAATCGCCGCGGCCTCCTCTCCCCGCTTCACGTCGTGCGGGTTGTGGCAGGTGGTGCAGGTCATCGCGCTTTTCCGGAAACACTCCGACTGCCGCAGCCGGTACGCGGCGTGCGCGATCTCGAACTTGTCGTCGTACCCCGCCCCGGCAGGATGATCGAAGAACAACGTGTAGTCCCCCAGCGGCTCCCCCGCCCGGAAGCTGAACACGCCCCTTCCCGTCTTCACGATGCTGTGCGGCAGCGGCAGGCTGGTGGACTGCAAGTGGCACTGCATGCAGATCTCCAACTGCCGCTCGCGCGGGAGCCGTTTCGGGTTCACGATCAGCGCCCGCACCTTCTCCGCCGGTGCTTTGCCCGCCGCCGCTTCCACGTGCGCCTGCCCCGGGCCGTGGCAGCGCTGGCAGTCGATCCCCGCGGGCAGCTCCGCCGGGTACACCGGGTCGGCGTGGAAATCGTCCGGCCGCGCGCCCATCCCCGGATAGGCGTTGTGGCAGAAGAAACAGTCGTAGCGGATGCGCCGCCGGAAGTCCTCGTGGTCCGGCCGGTCGTAGTTGGGGTTCATCGCCCAGTAGCCGCCCCTGGCCGTGTACCACGCCACCGGGAGTTCAATCAGCTCGTTCCTTCCATTGCGGTGGATCAGCGTCTGCGCCTTGTGCCCGGAACCCATCACGTAGTCGATCCGCTTCTCGACCACGTTGATCTCCTCGCCGCGCAAACCCTTCTGGTGACGCCGCATGAAGGCCTCCCCGCCCCGCCGGATCATGCTGTAGTAGCGGTCCGAAGCGGCGTGATAGAAGCGGTTGTTCTTCGTGAAATCGGCCGCCGTGCGCTCCGGCGAAAACGGCCCGAAGGAACGCCCCATGCCGGTCAGGCGGTAGGTCTTCCACACCTCGGCGTGGCATCCCCGGCACGATGCCGCGGCAGCGTAAGCCGCCGCCCGAGGCTCCGGCCTCTCCTGCGAGCGATACACCCAGAACCCCGCCGCGCCCGCCAGACAGGCTCCCGCCGCCAGCCACCTCTTCATTGCCTCCTATTGTACCGGGCGCGCTCCTGCCCGAACTGCTACACTGAAGCTATAGGAGTTCAATCGCTCCCTTCTTCCTTCTGGCAGTCGGTCCGCTGATTCTCCTCCTGAACACTTACTGAATGAATAACTTTACCGATCTCCCCCTGTCTTCTCTGCTGCAGCGCAACGTCGAGAAGCAGGGCTTCACCCAACCCACCCCGGTCCAGGCGCTGGCGATGCCGCCCGCCCTGGCGGGAAAAGACCTCGTCGCCACCGCTCAGACCGGTTCCGGAAAGACGCTGGCCTTTGTCCTGCCCATCATCCAGTCGCTCTCCCAACAGCCCCGCGCCGCGGGCATCGGCGCCCTCGTCCTGAGTCCCACTCGCGAACTCGCCATCCAGACCAGCGCGGTCTTCGAGACCATGGCGGCCGGCAGCGGCCTCGGCGCCGCGGTCGTCGTCGGCGGTCTGGACGAGGCGCCCCAGTTGAAGGCCATTCGCAAGGGCGCCCGCGTCCTCATCGCCACCCCGGGCCGGCTGGGCGATTACCTCGGCCGCGGTCTCGTGAACCTGTCCGGCGTCCGCATCCTGGTCCTGGATGAAGCCGACCGTCTGCTCGACATGGGTTTCCTTCCGGCCATCGAAAAGATCATGGCCCTGCTGCCCGCCGGCCGCCAGACCCTGTTCTTCTCCGCCACCATCGAGAGTTCCGTCAGGCACCTGGTCGCCCGGCACGTGCCCAACGGAGTGCGCGTTCAGGTGGGTTCCGCCGCCAAACCGGCCGAGCAGGTCGATCTGCACCTGTACGAGGTCGAGCCGGACGGAAAGCTCCCCTTGCTGGAATCCATGCTGGGCCGCGAAGAGGGTCCCTTCCTGGTGTTCACCCGCACCAAGCGGGGAGCGGAACGCCTCGCCAGGAACCTGGCCGTGCGGGGTGTCAATACCGCCGCCATCCACGGCGATCGCAACCAGAACCAGCGCAACCGGGCCCTGCGCGGCTTCCAGGAAGGACGCTACCGCGTGCTGGTCGCCACCGACGTGGCCGCTCGCGGCATTCACGTGGACGGCATCTCGCACGTGGTGAATTACGACCTTCCCCAAGTCCCCGAGGACTTCATTCACCGGGTCGGCCGCACCGGGCGCGCCGGCGCTCACGGTACCGCCGCCACCTTCGGAACCCGTTCCGAGCGCGCCGATATCGCCCGCATCGAGAGCGCCCTGGCGATCCGGCTGATCCGCTGCGAATCGAGCGGCGCCCCCTGCGAAATACAGCAGGCCGCCCCCAGGCCGCAGCAACGCTCCTGGCGAACCTTCGGACCCTCGCGCCGCTTCGGCCGCCGCGAAGTCCGCGCCACCGTTTGAAATCGCTCCCGCCTGAGCCCGGATCCCCACAAGCCGGCGGCCCAGCAAACGTGCCGGGCCGCGGCCCAAGAGAGCGGTGACCCCCGGACGCGGACCAGGCATGCCTGTCCCCGGCTACCCTCCGGTGCTACTGTAAACGGAGATGGGATCCTCCACGCTTGTCATGCAGCCGGTCGGCTACGTCCGCGGTCCGTACCGCGATGCCGGTGAGATTCCCAAGGGCTTGGGCGCCAAACACGAAACCGAGGGCGCCCTCGAAATCCGCGAGGAGTTCGAGCCCGGCCTTACCGATATCGAAGGCTTCTCCCACCTCTACGTCATCTGGGCCTTCGACCGCGCCGAAGGGGTCCACCTCATGGCCTCGCCCCCCAGCGACGACCGCCCCCACGGCGTCTTCGCCACCCGCTCGCCCCACCGCCCCAACCCCATCGGCCTGACCGTGGTCGAACTCCTGGGCCGGGAGGGCCGCGTCCTGCGCGTGCGCGGCATCGACATGCTCGACGGCACTCCCATCCTCGACATCAAGCCCTACCTCTCCAGTGTGCCGCCCGAAAAGCTCCGCCGCGGCTGGCTCGCCGAGGCCGAATCGCGCGCCGGGAAGCAGCCCTAGCGCGGCCCTCCATGCGGACCGCCAAGACCCTCTTCCTCGGTTACCTCGCCCTCTTCACCTGGGCCGCCATACGCCCCTACGACCGCACCACCTGGTGGGCCGAGAACATCCCCATCGTCCTCCTCGTGGCCGCGCTCGTTGCCCTCTACCTGCGCGGTTTCGTCTTCTCTCCCCTGGCCTGCCTGCTGATGTCCGTCCTGGTCTACCTGCACACCGTCGGCGGCCACTACACCTTCGAGCGCGTCCCTTTCGGCTTCGTCACCAGCCTGTTCGGCTTCGAGCGCAATCACTATGACCGTGTGGCCCACTTCAGCGTCGGCTTCTACGCCTTCGCCGTCGCCGAACTCCTGGTTCGCACCCGCGCCGTGCGCAGCCGCCTGGTGCTGTTCCTCTTCCCGGTCTTCACCATCGCCTTCGTTGCCATGGCTTACGAGCTGATCGAATGGGGATACGCCGCCCTGGCCGGAGGCCCTTCCGGCGCCGCCTTCCTGGGCAGCCAGGGCGACATCTGGGACGCCCAGAAGGATATGCTGGCCGACACCCTCGGCGCCCTCTTCGCCACCGCCTGGTTCTTTACCCGCCCGGAAGCGCGGGAACTGAACGCCCCGCCCCCCGGCGCCCCTACCGCAGCCTCTTGAGCAGCGCTTGAAACCGCGGGTGGCCGCGCACCGCGTCCAGGTTGCTGTCGTGCTCGTACCACCCGGCTTCCCGCAGCCCGCCGCGCTCGGCCCGCTCCAGGCAGCCCATCGCCTGCTCCGCAAGGCCCAGCATGGAGAAAATGCACCCCACGTTGTACAGCAGCATGGGATCCTCCGGCTGCATGGCCAGCGCCCGCTCGGCCCATTCCCGCCCCTGCTCCTTCTCTCCCAGCGCCACCAGCCCGTTGGCCGCCATGTAGAGCGCCCGGGCGTCGTCGGGATTGAGTTCCAGGTGCAGCGCGGCCAGCTCCACGCCGCGCCTGCGTGTGGCCCGCGCCTCCTCGTTGCGGCCCAGCACCTCGTAGCTCTGCGCCATCAGCAGCCGGCATTGGAAGTCGTCCGGATTCACCCGCACCGCCTCCTCGTACAGCCGTATGGCCTTGGCCAGATTGCCCTGCGCGAAGCTGTGGCGCGCGTAGAAGTAGTAGGTCTCGAAGAGTTCGCTGTCCAGCCGCAGCGCTTCCTCGAATGCCTGCTCGGCCTCCTGCACCCGGCCGCTCACCGAATAGGACAGGCCCCGCGACGCCAGTGCCTGCGCCGACGCCGGGTTCATCTCCATGGCCTTGCGGCTGGCCTCCTCCGCCTTTCTGCGCACTTCCTCCCGCCGGTCCGAATAGAGATACAGGTACGACCAGCAATCCGCCTGTCCCGCGTAAGCCCGGGCGTAGGAAGGATCGGCTTCGATCGCCCGGGAGAACAGCTGCAGCGCGAACTCCATGGCCCGCGGGCTGTATAGGTAGTAGAACTGCCGCGCCCGCAAATACAGGTCGTAGGCCTGGGCGTGCTGCGTGGGCGGCTTGCCCAGCGCCTCCTTCTCCGCCGGGCTCAGCGTCACCTGGAGCGCCGCCGCCACGTTCCGCGCAATCTCGTCCTGAATGGCGAAAATGTCGGCCGCGTCGCGGTCGAACCGCGTGGACCACAGCTGGAACCCGCTCTCCGCTTCCGTCAGGCGCACCCCGATGCGCAGCCGCCCGCCCGACTTCCGCACACTGCCCTCCAGCAGGCTGCGTACCCGGAGCTGCCGCCCGATCTCGCGGCTGGTGCTGCCCGCGTCGCGGAAACGGAACGACGCAGTGCGCGACGTCGCCCGCAGCCCGGAGACCCGCCCCAGGGCGTTGATGATCTCCTCGGCGACCCCTTCGCAGAAGTAGACCTGATCCCCCTCCTCGCTCATATCGGCGAAGGGCAGCACCGCCACCGACGCTCCCGCCGCTTTCGGCGCCGCCTCGGCTTCCAGTTCCTTTGCCCGGCCCGCCCACCACTGGTCCAGCTCGTGCGCATAGGCGTACACCGAGCCCAGCTTGGCGTGCGGCAGCCGGTGTACCGGCAAGCCCTCCTCGGCCTCCCAGCGCTGCACCGTCCGCGGCCCGCGCTTCAGGTACGCCGCGATCTCCTTCCACGAGTCCAGCCGCGTACCCATCCCTGGGAGTGTACTACGTCTTACGGCGCGCCGTTGCGCCGCAGAGCCTACGGCCCGCTCCGCCCCGCGAACATCGACCGGCTCCCCGGCAGCCAGTACCGCAGCGACACCTGCGCGTAGTTCATGCTGCCGTGCCCGCCCGGCCATGTGGACCGGTCCAGCTGCGAGAACTGCGCCGTGATCAGCGCCGCGCCCCAGGGCTGCTGCTCGAAAAGATGCCGGCTGAACCCCGCCGTCCACTGCCGCACCGTGCGGTTGCCCTCCGAGCGCCCTCCGTACACCATCCCGCCGTACGCGAACAGCGCCAGCATGGGCCGCACACGGGCTTCCACTCCCAGGAGGGTCGAGTGCGCCCCCACCCGCTCCGGTATGGTGTGCAGCAGCTCCGGCCCCGCGCCCCGCGAAACCACCTGCTGGCTGACGATCTCCACTCCGCGCGCCGCCCGGATCACCGCCGCCACGCTCGCCGCCCGGCGTCGCGCGCTTCCCAGCCCGATGGCCTCCACATGGACCCGCTTGCCGTCGTGCGCCGCCTTTCCCAGGAAATTCTCGCCCGCCTCGTACGAAACCGCGAAACTCCAGTTCCCTTCCTCCCGCGTGATCCGCACCTGCCGGTTGCGCAGCCCCGCCAGCCCCACGTGGTAGGCCGGCTCCACCGCCAGCGGGTTCATCAGCGCGCCCTCGCTCTGGATGCCGCGGCGGTTGGGACGCAACAGGCTCCACGCCTGCCCGCCCAGAACCCGCCATCCTCCCACCCGGTATTCGCCCCAATACTGCCGGAAGCGAAACGGGTTCCTGCCCGGAGCGTCCAGGAAATCGGTTTCGACATATACCGAAAGCCGCCCCGCCTCGCTGCACATCTGCATGCGCGAATGGCCCGGCGACGCCAGGGTCTCCGAGGCCGTCGGCTCCAGCGGGATTCGCCCGAAACGCGTGCTCACCGTGTCTCCCGTGGTGGCCCCGCGGCGCATCCCGATCAGTTCCAGAAACCCCGAAGGCCGCACCGTCAGTGGTCCGGTCCGCAGCAGGAACGGTCTCGGTTCCGCCCGCTGCTCGCAAGCGGCGGCGGCGGTGGCGAACGCGGCCAGTAGAATAGGAACCCGACAAGCGCGAGACCAGAGCACGTTTTGTCGATTGTAAGCCATCCACGGGGTCCTCCCGCCGCCGGCCCGCATGGCGGACAATGGTTCCCTCATGTTCAGCAGCCGGATCGCCACAATCCGCGGCACGCTCGAACAGGTCCGCCGCATTCCCGGCGCCCTGGACTGGTTCGGGGCTCAAAAACACCAATTCCGCCTCCGGCCGCCGCTGGCCGAATCCGAACTCGCCGCCTTCGAACGGCGCCACGGCGTCGTTCTGCCCGGGGACTATCGCTCCTTCCTGCTCCTGGCGGGAGACGGCGGGGCCGGGCCCTACTACGGCATCGAACCGCTGTCCAACTGGGACCAGTGGTTCGAGGAGGAAGGGGAGCAGCCCGGTTTCCTGTCCTCGCCCTGCCCTTTGACCGGATCCGAGGCCGTGCGCCGGGCCTGGACCGCGGCCATGGAACGCGATGCCCGCCGCGCCCGCGGCATCGTGAACCCCGGCGCCGCCCCCAGCCGGTCCTGGGAGACCTTCCTGGCGCCCGCCTGGCCCGAATGGGGCAGAGGAACCATCCACCTCTGCGACCAGGGATGCACCTACTCCGCCCGCCTGATCGTATCCGGAGAAGCCCGCGGCAGGATCGTCTATCTCGACGCCCAACTCTGGTATCCGCCCTACTTCGCCGCCGGCCCGGGCTTCCTCGACTGGTACGAACGCTGGCTGGAGGAAGCCGCCGCCGGCCGCCCCCCGGATTGGTATGGATTTCACAATTCGGCCTTCGCCGGACCTCCGGACACCCCAGCACCCCCATCAGGCCGGTTACACTGAAATTAAGGACTCGAGATGAACCCGTTTGCGTGCACCGGCGGCGGCGCCCTGCGCCTTCCGGAGATTGACGCCGAACACCACGTGGTCTACCGGCTGGCCGGCGAAGCCTGGGAAGCCCTCGAGACCGGAGCGCCGCCGCCGCAGGTCAAGCAGTTGTTTGCGGAGCTGGCCGAAGCCGGCGCGGCCCATTTCTCCCATGAAGAGCGCCTCATGAGGAAGGCCGGATACCCCTCCCTGGCTTGGCATAAGGACGCCCACGACGCCGTCCGCGCGCGCCTGGCCGCCTCCCTCCCCAAGGTGGAAGCCGGCGACCTGGACGCCGCCCGCCGGTTCCTCGAATACCTCCACGACTGGCTCGACCACCACACCGCCCTCGCCGACCGCCTGATGGCCGCCTATCTCCGCAACCGCGCCCGGGCGGCGTAACCGGCCGTGGGGCCAGGCCTTCGGAACTGGAAGAGCCTGGTATGACCCAGACTGGCCTGGCGGGGCGGATTGGCCTCATGAAGAAGACCGTCAACGAGATTGGTCACCGGTAACGCTCCCATCGAGCCGGAGACCGCGCTCCAGTTGGAGCGTGTGCTCGGCATCCCGGCCCGCTTCTGCCCGGGTGCAAATCGAACCCAGTTCCGCAATATCGAACACCCGCATCCGGGCGAGTGCCCTCCCCCGCAAACACCGCGCCTTCTGCTTGACATTTCGGACTCCGCAGTGTTAAAGCCTGATAGTTCAACTGAAAAGGGTCGAACCGGGGTCCCGCCCGGATCCAGCTCAGACGTACGGAGTCAATCATGAATCACTGTACCCGCAGACGCTTCTTCTCCATGGCCGCCGGCGGCGCTGCCGGCGTCCTCAGCCTGCCCGGGCTTTCCCAGGCGCTGCAGACGGCCGTCTCCCCCTACCGCCGGCCGAAACTGAAAATCACGGACATCAAGTGGACCTACGTCCGCACCCACGGCACACCCTGCCATGTCCGCATCTACACCGACCAGGGCATTTACGGCCACGGCGAGTGTACCGACTCCGCCCAGGGCGCCGGCGCCATCATCGAAAGCTTCAAGCGCATGTTCATCGGCCAGGACCCTCTCAACGTCGAGGCCCTCTGGGAGCGTACCCGCACCATGGGCATCTTCGCCGGAGCCCAGGCGGGCCAGTACGTCACCGCCCTCACCGGCATGGAGATCGCCCTCTGGGACCTGGCCGGAAAAGCCGTCGGCCTCCCCATCTACCAGCTGCTCGGCGGCAAGGTCCGCGACCGAATCCGCGTCTACTGCGACTCCCAAACCCTGCGCCGCGACGACCCCAAGGCCAAGGACAAGATCGCCCATATCGCCGGCCTCGGCTTCACCGCCTGCAAGATCGATATCGACGACGGCCGCGACCCGCTGCGCTGGGACCGCGTCAACTGGACCGCCAGCAACGGCGAGATCGATCACATGATCGACAAGGTCGGCTTCATGCGCGAGCTGCTGCCCAGGCGCGTCGACCTCGCCGTCGATATGCACGGCCGCTATGACATGACCACCGCCAAGCGCGTCGCCAAGGAACTCGAGCCCTTCAAGCTGCTCTTCCTCGAGGAGCCCGTGCCGGCCGAGAACGTGGACGCCATGCGCGACGTGCGCGAGTCCTGCCACGTCCCTATCTGCTGCGGCGAGAACGTCTTCCTGCGCCACGGCTTCCGCACCATCCTCGAGAAGCGCGCCGCCGACATCATCATGCCCGATATCCAGAAGTGCGGCGGCCTGCTCGAAGCCCGCAAGATCGCCGACATGGCCCACACTTACTACGTCCCCATGGCGCCCCACTGCGTCGTCTCCCCCCTCGGCACCATGGCCTCCTGCCACGTCTGCGCCGCCATCCCCAACTTCCTGGTCCTGGAATGGCACTGGATCGAGAACCTTGAGAACTGGCGCAACTTCGTCAAGGAAGGCGACGTTTTCGACAAGGGCTGGATCCCCGTCTCCGACCGCCCGGGCATCGGCCTCGAAATGAACGAGGAGCACGTGCGCAAGCTGCAGGTGCCCGGCACTCCCTGGTTCTCATAGGAGGTTCTAATGTCTGTTTCCCGTCGTTCCCTGCTTGCCGCGGCGGCCGCCGCCCCCGCCCTCTCCCTGCCCCGGGCGCAAGCGCAGCGCGGTTCCTTCCGCAAGCGCGTCCACCCGCTCGAAGGCGTCGCCCGCGAGAATCTGAAGATCACCGGTGTCAAGGTCACCCTCATGTCCTGCGAGCTGAAGGAGAAATCCTGGGTGACCGCCACGCAGCTCATCTGGAAGTCCGACGCCGTCCTGGTCGAGATCTTCACCGACAAGGGCATTGTCGGCATCGGCGAGTCCAGCCCCTACGGAGGCCCCGAGCGGCTCAAGAAGGAGATCGAGGGCAATGTCCAGCCCGTCCTGCTCGGCCGGAACCCCTTCGACATCGAGCACCTCACCACCGCCTGGGGAGGGCAGCAGCAGCGTTCCAACGCCCAGGTCTGGGCCGGCGTGGATGTCGCCCTCTGGGACATCATCGGCAAGGCCAAGAACACCCCGGTGTATAAGCTGCTGGCCACCGACGCGCCGCCCCAGCCCCACATCCGCATGTACGCCTCCGGCGGCGTCGAGTATGCCTGGTACAAGCGCCCCGAGGACCTCATCGACGAGGCCGTGCGCCACAAGGAGGAGGGCTACACCGCCTTCAAATTCCGCATCGGCACCGAGTGGAGGAACAGCGGGATGACCGTCCGCAAGTACATCCCCTACCTCCGCAGGATGCGCGAGGCCGTCGGTCCCAGGATGGACCTGATGCACGAGAACAACATGCGCCTCTCGCTCGAGGAGACCCTGGAACTCTGCCCGGTGCTCGAAGAGTTGAACTTCGTCTGGCTCGAGGAACCCGTCCGCGCCTATGAGCAGGGCGCCCTGGAGCGCCACCTGCAGATCCGGGCCGCTCTCAAGAAGGTGAAGGTCTCCGGCGGCGAGGGGCGCACCGACCGCTTCGCCTTCAAGGAATGGATCGACCGCGGCGCCTACGACATCGTCCAGCCGGACTGCAACAACACCGGCATCACCGAGGCCTGGCACATCGCGAAAATCGCCGCGCTCAAAGGGAAGTACTGCTGCCCGCATAACTGGCACGGCGGGCTCACCACCATGGCCAACGCCGCCCTGGTGGCCGCCATTCCCAATCACCTGGTCCTGGAATTGAACCAGACGTACAACCCTTTCAAGGAAGAGATCTTCAAGGATCCTCTAGTCGTGAAGAACGGCTACATGGACCTGCACAACAAGCCGGGATTCGGCATGGAATTGAAGCCGGGTGTCGCTGAAAAGTACCCCTACTTGCCGGGCACTTATTGGAAGCGCAACCCGGATCTGCCCGCCGCTTAGCCTAAACCGCTCCTTACAGTCGCGGCTCGGTATGCTCGGCCGCCGGTTACCGCTACCGAGCCGCGACCGGAGGAAGCGGTCTGTCACAATACCCGACGGAATCACAGCGGCAGCCTGACCCGCGCCTGGCAGCCCCGGCCGCCGGTTACCGCTACCGAGCCGCGACCGAAGGAAGCGGTCTGTCACAACACCCGACGGAATCACAGTGGCAGCCTGACCCGCGCCTGGCAGCCCCGGCCGCCGGCGCGGTTCTCCAGGGTCAGGACCCCGCCGTGGCCCTCGGCGATCTGCCGGCACAGGATCAGCCCGATGCCGGAGCCGCCCGGCTTGGTGGTGAAGAAGGGAACGAACAGGTTCTGCGTGGACGGCAGTCCCGGCCCGTCGTCCTCCACCCAGACCTCCAGGTAGGCGCCGCTCGGCCGCCAGCCCGCCCGCACCTCGCCCCCGTTCCCGGCCACCGCGTCCACGGCGTTGCGGATCAGGTTGATCAGCAGCTGGTCGAGCTGGTCGCCGTCGCCCTGAATGACGAGCGGCGGCCCCGGCGCCACGTCGACCCTGCGGCGCGTTTCCAGGCTGGCCGAGCGCCGCACCCACTCCGCCACGTTCACCGGCCCCAGCCGCGGCGGCGGCAGCTTGGCCAGGCGCGCGTAGGCCTCCATGAAGCGGTTGAGCGCTTCGGCCCGGCTGCCGATCACGCTCAGGCCGCTCTGCGCGTCCTCCCGCCAGTCCTCCGGCAGCGGCTCACGCCGCAGCAGCGCCGAGAGGCTCCCGGCGATGGAGCGTATGGGCGTCAGGCTGTTATTCAGCTCGTGGCCCAGCACCCGCACCAGGCGCTTCCAGGCCTGCAGCTCCTCCTCGCGCAGCGTCCGGGTCAGGTCTTCGATCACCAGCAGCTGGTGCGGCACACCGCTCTCCCGGAAGCGGCTCACCCGAACGCCCCAGCGCCCGGCCCTCTCCGGAAAAGTCACGTCCAGGGTGCGGTGCGGGCCGCCTTCCAGGCACCCGGCCAGCCCCAGTTCCCCGGCCGTGCGCCCCAGCAGCCGCTCTCCCGGCTGGGCCAGCAGCCGCTCGCCGGCGCGGTTCACCAGCTTCAGTCTCTGGTCGGCGTTGAAAGTAAAGACGGCCACGTCGATCTCTTCCATCACCGCCCGCAGCAGCGCGCTCGCGTCCAGCGAGCTGAGCCGCTGTTGCTCCAGCAGAGCGGCCAGCAGGTTCACCTCGCGGAACACCTCGTCCAGCGCGTCGGGCGGCTTGCGGGAGCGTGCCCGCATCGAGTAATCGCCTTCCCGCAGCGCGGCCACCAGGTTCGAAAGAGTCTGCAGCGGGCGCACCACCCGCTCGCGCAGCGACATCGCGCAGCCCAGCCAGAAGCCCGCCAATAGGAGAGTGAGGGTCCACTGCGCCTTGGGAGTGTAATCGCCCAGCCACACGATAGCCAGCGCCGTGAGGAGGGCGGGCGCGCCGCCGGCCAGCGCCAGCAGCGTCAGGCGGGACTCATAGGCAAGCTTGCGTTTCTTTCGCTTGCCCGGCCCGTTCATAAGCCGTGATGCTCGAGCCTGCGGTACAGCGCGCTGCGGCTCAACCCCAGGGCCTGGGCCGCCTGCGTCACATTGCCTCCGTGGCGCGCCAGGGCCTTCTGGATCAGCAGGCTCTCCACGTCCTCCAGGCTCATCTCCTCCAGGCGCTTGGAAGTGTCCCGGGGAGGCTGGATGGCCAGGTCCGCCAGGCGAATGGCTTCGCGGTCCGCCATCAGGACCGCCCGCTCGACGGCATGGTCCAGCTCCCGGATGTTGCCCGGCCAGCAATGCGAGAGCAGAGCCTGCATGGCCGCCTGCTCGAAGCCGCTGACGCGCTTGCGGTAGCGCAGCGCGTGCTGGCGGAGGAAGTGATGTGCCAGCACCGGGATATCCTCGCGGCGCTCGCGCAGCGGCGGGATGCGGATCTCGACGGTGTTCAGGCGGAACAGCAGGTCTTCGCGGAAGCGCCCCGCTTCGACCTCGGCGCCCAGGTCGGCGTTGGTGGCCGAGATCAGGCGCACGTTCACGCTGCGCGTGCGCGAGGAGCCCACCCGCTCGTATTCGCCGGTCTCGATCACCCGCAGCAGCTTGGCCTGCTGGCTCAAGGGCACGTTGGCGATCTCGTCCAGGAAGATGGTGCCGCCGTCGGCCATCTCGAAGCGGCCCACCCGGTCGGTCTTGGCATCGGTGAACGCGCCGCGCACGTGGCCGAACACCTCGCTCTCGAAAACGCCTTCCGAAAGCCCGCCGGTGTTCACCGTCACCAGGGGCTTGCCGGCCCGCGCGGAAACCGCGTGCAGCGCCTGGGCCGCCAGGCCCTTGCCGACCCCGCTCTCGCCGGTGATCAGGATGTTGGCTTCCGACGGCCCCACCCGGCGGATCACCTGGAGCACCGGCTGCATGGAAGGGGCTTCGGCGATCATGAGCGGCTGGCCCTCGCCGCGCAGCAGGCGGTTCTCCTCCTCCAGGCGCTGGCCTTTGCGCAGGGCGCGCACCAGCTCGACCTGAGTGCGGACGATGGAGACCAGGCGGGCGTTGTCCCAGGGCTTCTGGATGAAGTCGCGCGCGCCCCGGCGCATCGCTTCCACGGCCAGTTCGATGCTGCCCCAGGCCGTCATCACTACCACCGGCAGGGCGCTGTCGGCGGCCTGCACGCGGCTGAGCAGATCCAGGCCCTCCTCTCCGGAAGTAGTGTCACGCGTGTAGTTCAGGTCCATCAGGAGCACGTCGAACTCGCGCGCTTCCAGGGCCGTGAGAATGCCGGCCGGGGAAGTGGCCGCGTGGATGCGAAAGCCTTCGGCTTTCAACAGCAGTCGAAGCGCCTCCAGCACGTCCGGCTGGTCGTCGGCGATCAGGATTCGGGGCCCGTCCATAGTCCGCTCTTCTCGGATCTTAGCGCGATTGCGGGACCGGCCTGGCGTCCCGCCGGCCGGGAGGAATCCTTACGACTGCGCGGCCACCTGTTCCTCGACTACTTTGCCGTCGAACAGGTGCACGGTGCGGTCGGCGAAGTCCGCGTAGCGCGGGTCGTGGGTCACCATGCAGATGGTGGCGCCGTTGCGGTGCAGGTCGCGCAGCAGTTCCATCACGGCCTCGCCGTTCTTGGAGTCCAGGTTCCCGGTCGGTTCGTCGGCCAGCAGGATGGAGGGCTCCCCGCCCAGGGCCCGGGCCACCGCCACGCGCTGCTGCTGGCCTCCCGAAAGCTGCGAGGGGTAGTGCTTCATGCGGTGCGCCATCCCCACTTTTTCGAGCGCCTGCTGGGCGCGCCGCTTGCGCTCCGCCGAGGGCAGCCCCCGGTAGGTCAGGGGCAGTTCCACGTTCTCGTAGACGGTGAGGTCGCCGATCAGGTTGAACGCCTGAAAGATGAAGCCGATCTCGCGGTTGCGGATGCGGGCGCGCTCGGAAGGCTTCAGGTTCTCGACCGCCCGGCCGTTCAGCCAGTAGCGGCCGTCGCTGGGGGTGTCGAGCAGGCCCATGATGGAAAGCAGCGTGGACTTGCCGCAACCCGAGGGGCCGGCCACGGAGACGTACTCACCCCGCTGGATTTCCAGGTAGACACCGGAAAGGGCGTGAGTCTCGACCTCGTCGGTGAGAAACACCTTGGTCACGCCCTCGAGCTGGATGAGAGGTTTGTCGTTCATAGTCGCTCCTTGTATCACACCTGCGCCCCCACAGGGTAACGAGCGGCAGGTGGTTTTCGTTCAATTCAACCGGATCCTGTCGTGCCCGTCCCAGGCGGTCATATCGGACAGGATCACCTGGTCGCCCGGCCGCAGTCCCTCCAGGACTTCGATGGTGGTCACCGAGCCGCGCCCCAGTTTCACCGGCAGCCGCACCGCGGCCTTGCCGTCCGGTTCCAGCCGGAACAGGGAGATGGTGCTTCCGCTCTGTCCCAGCGCGGGCCGTCCCACGTACACGATGTCGGTCAGGTTCTCCAGCTCCACGGTGCCGTCCACACTGAGATCGGGGCGGGCGCCCTGGGGGAGCGGGCCTTCCAGCCGCACGTCCACCACCACGCTTCCCTCGCGCACCGCCGGGTCGATCCGGGAAACGGAGCCGGGGATCACGCCGTTGCGGGTGTCGATCTGGGCTTTCTGGCCGTGCTGCACGTCCTTGGCCTGGGTCTCCGGAATCTTGAGTTCGGCCTTCAGGCGCTGGGGCTGGGCCACCTTGGCGAGGATGGTGCCCGCCGCGACCTGCTGGCCCACTTCCACGGGCACCTGCTGCACGGTGCCGGCGGCGCCGGCCCGGACCTTCAAGGCCTCCAACTGGCTGAGCTTCACCTTCCAGAGGGCTTTGAGCTTATCGACCTGCGCGCGCTCCACCGCCAGCTGCGCATCGATCGACTCGGTGGAGATGGCCAGGCGCTCGCGCTCCAGTTCCAGGCGCTTGCCCAGCTCCTCGGCTGTTGTTCGTGAGAGCTTCAGGTCGATTTCGGGGATGAGCCCTTCCTTGCGCAGGGCCTCGTCGCGGTCGGCCTTCAACCGCGCCTGGGAGTGTTCCGACTGGACCCGGGCCAGATCGGCCTGCTGGGTCAGGCGCTGGCTTTGCAGCTGCACGCGGCGGTCGATCAACTGGGCCTCGGCGGCCTTGACCTGGTACTCGGCGTCCACGGCGGCCAGGGCCACCTCGGGATTGCTCAGGACCAGCAGGACCGAGTCGGCCGTGACGGTGGCGCCCGGCTTCACCAGCACACGTTCCACGCGCCCGTCGGTCACCGCGGGGATCCACAGGACCTCCTCGGGCACCAGCGTCCCGAGGCCGCGCACCTGGCGCAGCATGGAACCGCGCTTCACGGTGTCGATGTAAACGGTAGCCCGCTCGACCTCCGGCGCGGCCGGCTTCAGGCGGGACAGACCGAGGGTGACCATCAGGACGACGATCAGCGTCCCGCTGCCCAGCACCGTGCGGCGGATGAGCTTCTTTCTGGCAGCGCCTTTGCGTGGAATGTCCATGGTCGAGCTGGTGGAAGTGCACGCACCGGCCCGCAGGGAATACCTTCAAAAGAAAGCGCTTATCCGAGGAGGGTGTCCGGAAATGGGACAGCGGCGTTCAGCGGCGAACAAGCCCCGGAGCGGCGTCAGCGGCCGGGATCCGCCACCCGCACGCCGGGCCCGGGCTCGGGCGGGCCGAAGCTTCCCAGCAGGGCGTACGAGGCGATGCGCCAGCGCCCCTGCGAGTTGCGCAGGACAAGGACAACCGGCGCCGACTTCCTGCCGATGAGCGAGCCGTACCGGGAACGGACTGCGTGGACGATGGCAACGTTCGGAGCCAGGAGCCGCACGCTGGTGATCTCCGTAAACGGCGCGGTGGTCTCGCTCATCGGTTTCCGCGGCTCGGCGAGCCGCCCGATATCCACAGGCCCGGAGTCGTCCCAGATCCCGGCGTCAGGCTCCAGAAGATTCGCAACGCCCGTCCGGTCGGCACGCTTCCCGGCGTCCGCCAGCGCCTGGACCACACGTCGAACCTGTGCTTCTGCTCCGGCCGGCGGCGACGCTGCCTGGGGCATTGCGGGAGCAATCCAAAGGGTCATCAACAGGCTGATGAGCATTCCGTCCTCCCCCACGGAGGAAATGCCGCGGCGGCCCGGTTCCTTGCAGGCAGGTTCGGCTTACAACCGCACGCGGTAGATTTTGGCGGCCGTTCTTCCCAGGATCCACTCCTTGTCTTCGGCGGTGAAGAAGGGGACGGCCTCCTTCAGCGTGATGTACTCGAAGAAGTTGGCATAGACCATGCGCTGGGGGCCGTAGCGGTCGTAGAGGCGGCGCAGGAAGGGCCACACGTCACGGTAGGGGAGCTGCTTGGTCTTGGAGAGGTTGATCATGGTGGTCCGGATGTAGACGTTGGGGAACTTCGCCAGATCCAGGAGCGGGCCGAAGCCGTCGCTGTCGGGGGCCGTTATGTCAATCATGGCCATGTGGTCGATGACCACGGTGACTCCGGGGAAACGCCGGGCCATGTCGGCCACCTGGCCCACCTGGTGGGGCGCCAGGAAGATGTGGAACACCGCGCCCAGCTCCTCGGCCTTCTTCCAGAGCGGGTAGCAGACGGGGTCGTTGAACCAGACCACGTCGCGGTCGTAGATGGGGCTGATGCGCAGGCCGATGAGCCCATCCTCCTTGATGAGCCGCTCCAGGCGGGACGGGTTCTCCTTGTCGTTGGGCGGGTAGAGGCGGTAGCCGACCAGCAGGCCATAGCCGGAGAACTTGCGCGGCCAGGTCTTCACGCAGTGGACGGTATAGGAGTTGTCGCGCCCGTAGTAGCAGACGTGGGAGATAACGGTGTAGTCGTGGCTGTACAACTCCATCTCATGCAGCAGCCATTCGCCGGAGTAGTCGTAATTGACAAAGTTCTTCGGGCAGGTGGCCAGCTCCGGCCGGATAGGGAAGCGGGGATCGTTCACCAGCCAGGCGTGCTCGGCGGCGTTGATCACGGGCGCGCGGCGGGGCGCTTGGGGAAGGGCCGCGGCCGCGCTCATCTGGAGAAGGTCCCGGCGGGTCATGCGCGCATGCTATCACGGGCGAGAGCCCCCCTGGGAACCCCCGCCGCAGCGCTGGAAGGGGACGTGCAAAGGGGGAACCGGCCGGATGTTTTCAGTGCCTTTCAGGGCCGGGATTCTCACGGCTGCAAAAGTGAGCGCCGCATATTTGAGACGGCCGGAAAATCGAGCCATAATTCTTGGTCGGCGGAATTCGAGGAAAAGGAGAGTGCAGTTGAAACCTATAGTACACGGTCTTGTCGTCTGGTTTTTGCTGGCGGGCCTGATTCAGGCGGACCAGGTGACGCTGAAGAATGGCGACCGGATAACCGGAGCCATCGTCAAGAAAGACGGCGCGACGCTCACCATCAAGACGGAGTTCATGGGCACGGTAACGATGCCCTGGGAACAGGTGGCCGCGATCCAATCGGACGCGCCGCTCAACGTGGTGCTGCCCAGCGGCCAGACCGTCCAGTCCTCGCTCCAGACCAGCGAGGGTAAGGTCGAACTGCGGGAGACGCGGCAGGCGATCCCGCCGGCGGACGTGGTGACGATCCGCGATTCGGCCGAACAGGCATCCTACGAACGGCTGCTCAATCCGGGCCTGGCAGACCTGTGGGCCGGGACGGCAACATTGGGATTTGCGGGCACACAGGGCAACGCGGAAACCAAGACGTTCACGGTGGCGATGAACGCGGCCCGGGTCACCAACACGGACAAGACCAGCCTGTATTTCAGCGCCGTGAAGGCCTCGGCCCTGATCAAGGAGGTCAGCGCGACCACCGCCCAGGCGATACGCGCCGGGTGGGGATACAACCACACCGTGTCCTCCCGCCTCTTTGTCAACACCTTCAACGACTACGAGTACGACCGCTTCCTGGACCTGGATCTGCGCTTCGTGCTCGGCGGCGGTCTGGGCTACCAGGTGTGGAAAGCGGAACGCGGCAGGTTCGACCTCCTGGGCGGCGCCGCGTACAACCATGAAAAATTCGGACCGGCCGCCCCCGCCGTGGCCTTCTCGCGGAACTCGGCAGAGGCCTACTGGGGCGAGGATTGGAGTTACCGGCTCAACTCGGCGACCTCGCTGGTTCAGGGCTTCCGCATGTTCAACAACCTGTCGGAAGGCGGGGAGTACCGCGTGAATTTCGACCTGGGTGCGAACACCCGGATCTTCAAGTGGCTGACGTGGAACCTGGGTCTAAGCGACCGGTATCTGAGCAACCCGGTGGCGGGACGCAAGAACAACGACGTCCTTTACACTACCGGCATCGGCATCAGCTTTGCCCGCTGAGCGGGCTTGATCGGACGGGTATCCCAACAAAGCAGAAACGGAAGGACGAACAGGAAATATGGCTCTCAACATCGAAGATGTAGAAGGGATCGGTCCCGCCTACGCGCAGAAACTCGTAGCCGCGGGCGTGCACACGGACGCGGAGATGCTCGACAAAGCCGGCTCGGCCAAGGGCCGGGCGGAGTTGAGCGCGCTGACCGGCATCGCCGGGTCGCTGATTCTGAGGTGGGCAAACCATGTGGACCTGATGCGGGTTTCCGGCATCGGGCCGCAGTTCGCGGAGCTGCTGGAAGCCGCCGGCGTGGACACGGCCAGGGAACTGGCGCAACGCAACCCGGTGAACCTGACGGCGAAACTGGCCGAAGTGAACGCACAGAAGCACCTGGCCGGGACGTCGCCTGGAGAATCGCAGGTGGCGGACTGGATCGGCCAGGCCAAGAAGCTGGAACCGAAGATCAGCTACTAAGGCCGCCGGCTCCGGGACGAAGCTCCGTTCCGGCTTGGCAGCGCCGCGTTTAAGATGGGACTGATGCGGCGCGTCGACTTCGTGTTCTTCGACGCCGGTGGCGGGCATCGCAGCGCGGCCACCGCCTTGCAGCAGGTGATCGCGGAACAAAAGCGGCCCTGGCGGGTCGAGCTGGTCAACCTCCAGGAGGTGCTCGACCCGCTGGACATCATCCGCAAGACCACCGGCCTGCGGCTGCAGGACCTTTACAACCTGCTGCTCAAGAAGGGCTGGACCCTGGGCACCCCGGCGATGCTCAAGGCCATGCACGGCCTCATCCGGCTGTACCACCCCGCCCAGGTGCGCCTGCTCGAAGCCCTCTGGCGGGAGCGGCGCCCGGAACTGGTGGTCTCGCTGATTCCCAACTTCAACCGCGCCCTGGGAGAAAGCCTTCGCAAGGCCGCTCCCGGCGCCCGCCTGGTCACCATTCTCACGGACCTGGCCGACTACCCGCCGCATTTCTGGATCGAACGCCAGGCCCAGTATTTCATCTGCGGCACCGCCCGCGCGGTGGAACAGGCCCGCGCGCTGGGTCATCCCGCCGAGCGCGTTTTCCGGGTCTCGGGGATGATTCTGAACCCGCGCTTCTACCAGCCGCTCAACCTGAGCCGCGCAGCGGAACGGCAGTCCCTGGGCCTGAAACCGGATCTTCCTACTGCGCTGGTCCTGTTCGGCGGCCAGGGCTCCAGCGCCATGTACGCCATCGCGGAAAGGCTGGACCGCTGCGGACTCACTCTCCAGTTGATCCTGGTGTGCGGGCGCAACGAGCGGCTGCGCCGGAGACTCTCCTCGCGCCGCTTCCGCATTCCGGTCCACATCGAAGGCTTCACTTCCGAAGTTCCCTACTACATGCGGGTGGCCGATTTCTTCATTGGGAAGCCGGGGCCGGGCAGCATCAGCGAGGCGGTGCACATGGGTCTGCCGGTGATCGTGGAAAGAAACGCCTGGACGATGCCCCAGGAGCGATACAACACCGAGTGGGTCCGGGAGAAGGGAGTCGGGCTGGTGGTGCCGGGTTTTCGAAAGGTGGCCGAAGCCGCGGCGGAACTGCTCCGGCCCGGGAGCCTGGAGCGCTGTCAAGCCAACGCCGCGGCTCTCTCCAACAGCGCCGTGTTCGAGATCCCGGAGCTGCTAGACCGGATTCTCAAAGCCTGAGAGAGCGCCGGCATGCAGGGAGGCGTCCCCCAGCATGGCCCTCCGCCGCTGCAGCTCGCGGACCCGTTCCGCGGCCTTCTTGCCCGCCAGGAAGGCGTGATCGGAATTGTAATACTCCCACTCGCTATAGCGGCCCGCGAGCACGATGCTCCGGGTGGCCAGCCAGTCGCGTATGCTTTCCACGTTCTCCCGCCGCCCGTGATCGTAGACCACGTAGGCGTAGGGCATGTCCACCTGGTTGGCGGCCCAGATGGGATCGCTCTCCCGGATGAAGCCCGCGCGGCGGCAATCCCGGATGCACATCTCGATCAGTTCGTCGCCGTCGGCCGGAAGCGGCTTGTGCCCGGAGTAAGTGATCTCGCAGGTAAAGCCGAAACCACCCGGGGGATTGCAGTAGGGGCTGGCGTTGCCCTGCACGAAGATACGGTGAAAGACGGTGTCTTCCGGATAGTAGATCCAGTGCTTCTCGGTGAGGTTTTCCCGGCCCACGCCGAGGTTCACGCAGCGGACCGAGACGTGGCGAAGGCGCTCGGCGGCGGCGCGCACTTCGGCGGGAGCTTCGTCGCCCATCAGGCGGACGAGCACGGGCAGCGGCAGGGTGCTGATCAGGTGGTCGTACTGTACTTCGCTGCCATCGGATAGAAACAGGGTGCGCCAGGCGGGAGAGACGGCCACCACCCGGGTGTTCAACCGCAAGTGCTTCCCGACGTAGGGGAGGAAGCCGTCCATAAGCGCCTGGAAGCCTCCGCGCAAGGGATATCCGAAACGGGCGTTGGGTCCCATGGGCCTGGGGACCGGCTGCAGGGCGCCTTCGATCATCTCTTCCAGATCGGGCAGGGGTACGCGGCCTCCCAGCCAGGAGGTTTCCATTTCGGTCAGGGGCACGGCCCAGAGCTTCCGGTTGTAGGGTATGGCGAAATGTTTGGCGATGCCGGCGCCCCACACCCGGTAGATGAACTCCTCGAAATTGCGAGGCGGCCGGCTCCCCGCAAGCGCGCCCGAGAGCTCGTGCAGCGGGGCGGTGCTCTCCATGAGGCCATCGGCGCAGCAGTCCTTGACGTCGCCGGGCTCGCAGCGGGCTCCGTGCCCGTTGCCCGTCTTTTTGGCCGGGGCGTGGTTCTTCAGCGGGCCGAACCGAGCCTCGATGGCTCCGAGGAGGCATTCCTTGATGACCGCCGGCGGGAGGCCGTAGAGGGCGCCCTGGAACGGGTAACGAGTGTAGACGCCGTGGCTGTGGATCCAGGCCTCGCGGTCCTGCCAGTGCACGTTGTCGCCCAGAAGGATGCGGTACATGCGGTGCACGTCGGGATCGTTGGAGAACATGATATGCCCGGCGTGATCGAAGGTGAACCCGTTCTGCTGGATGGAACGGCACCAGCCGCCGACGCGGCCGTGCTGCTCAATCAGCAGGCAGCCTTCGCCCAGGTGATAGGCAGCGCTCAGGCCGGTGGGACCCGCGCCGGCGACGACCACCGGACGGCTGCCCGGGGCGCTCAGAGCGGCCCGCGCCGGCGCCGGCCTGCGGCCCTCGACGGCTTTGACGATGAGCGCTTCCATGGCCTCGACGGTGGCGTCCCAGGAAGTGCGCGCGAGAACGGCGCGCATCCTGGCGGCCCGGGCCCGGCGCTCGCCCGCGGGCGACTGCAGGGCCTGCTCGCAGGCCCGCACAAACTCCTCCGGCGTGCCGCCCAGGTAGACGATGTCCTTGTACGGCTCGGCCACGTCGCGGATGGGAGTGCTGACGATGGGCTTCTCCGCGGCCATGTACTCGAGGGTCTTGGTGGGGCTGATGAAGCGAGTGGCTTCGTTGCGGGCGAAAGGAAGCAGGCAGACGTCCCACCCGCCCAGGAAAGAAGGCAGCTCCCGATAGGCGCGCTGCCCGGTGTAGTGAATGTTCGGATTGCGCGGAAGCTGGGCCTCGTTAATCTTCACCACCGGGCCTACCATCACGATCCGCCATTCGGGATGCGCAGCGGCCGCCTCGGCCAGCAGGTGCGTGTCGAGCCGTTCGTCGATGACGCCGAAGAAGCCCAGGCGGGGATGAGGCAGGTCCGCCTGGCCGGGCGGCTCCGGCAGCCCGGCGCGCGCTTTGGCGAAGTGATTCACATCCACGCTGCTGGGGAAGCAATGCACGTTGGCGTGCCGGCCCTGCTTGGCGCGGTAGAGGCTGGGGCCGCCGGTGAAGACCACGTCCGCCAGAGCGAACAGCTCCTCTTCGCGCTCCAGAAGCTGCGGGGGGGCGTGCAGAAAGGCGGACAGCTCGTCCATGGAATCGTAGACCACGGCCTGCGGATTCAAACCCTCCGCCAGGGGCAGGGCCATGGGTGTGTAGAACCACAGAATGAAATCGCGCAGGTTTTCCGCGGCGGGCAATCCCGAGACGAGCGGTTTGAGATGCGGCATCTGGGCATCGCTGAATCCGGCGTCTTTGACCGGCGTGCGGGGGCACAGCACGGTGACTCCCGGCTCCACTTCCCGCTTCTCCCAGGACGGCCCGCCGGGATCGAAGACCGGCTCTTCGATGAAGAGGATGCGGCGCTTGCGGGCCAGCCGCGACATCAGGTGCTGCGGCCGCTGATAGACGAAATCCCAGCGAAGATGCGAAAAGGTAAGGATTGCCTGCGAATGATTCATTCTTACTCTCCCAGACTGGCCCGGAAACCACAGTTGCGCGGCTTCACCGAAGTTCCGGCTTCATGTCCCGTAGGATCGGGCGAACTGGAAGAAGCAAATGAACTTCCATTCAGAAGACCAGGACGGCAGCGCGAGTGACGCGGTCCGGCAGAACCGGGGAGAGAGGGGTGGAGTCCACGCCGGGGCCGGCAGGAAAGGTGATGGAATTACCGTTTGTGACGGACCGGTCTGTGGCCTTCCTCGCCTACGATGGCGCGGGCTTCGCGGAGGGCTTCGGCGTAGCCCCGGTTCAGCACGCGCTCCAGGCGCCCATTGCCATCCGGTATCAGATCCCACAGCCCGCTGTTGTGCCAGTGATGGAGATTTTCCCAATCGGGACGGTCGAGGATGGGATAGAGACAGACTCCCTCAACCGGAGTGCCGTTATCCAGCGCACAGCGGATTTCCGCGGCAATCTCGCGCAACCAGGGACCCCGGCCGACGCCGAAGTGACTGGTCTCGGCCATGAACAGAGGGCGGCGATAGCGCTGGTACACCCTCTCGATCAGGCGGTGGAGCGGCACCCAGCGCTCGTCCCGGGGAGTGTCTTCCCAACGCAGGCGCATGTCGGGATACTCCCACTGATTGGCATGATAGAAGTTAACCCCGACGATATCCAGATAGCGCGGATGGCCGCCCAGCTCCGGCTCGCGGCGCCCGGCCAGCAGATCCCAGGCTTCGTACTGAGACTCCTCCTGGGCGCGCGCCGCGTCGCGCAATTCCGGCATGGCACGGGGCGGCACCACGTGGAAAATGGGATCGGCAAACACGAAACGCGCTCCGGCATGCACGCTCCAGATAGCCTCGCACGCCGCGATCGACGCTCGCACGAGCTGGCGCTTGATCTCGGCATCCCGCCCGTGCGCGTACGGGTAGATCATGTCGCGCGAGGCGGCCCAGGCGAGAAACGAAATCTCGTTCACCGGGGCGAAGAAGGGAACGGAGCCGGTGGAAGCGGCGAGGAAGCGGGCCACCGCCCGGGCGTAGCAGGCCAGGCGGCGGATGAAAGAGGGCTTGAAGATGTCCAGATCGTCGGGCCAGCCGTAATGACAGAGATTCCAGATCACCTGGACGCCCGTTCGCCGCGCCGCTTCGACTGTGGGAATCAGGGAGCTGAAGTCGTAATGCGTGCCTTTGTCCACCAGATGCCAGCGCACGCCTTCGCGGGCGGTGGCGATGCCCACCTCACGGAGCAGGCGGTAGTCCTCCTCCGCCCGGACGTCATGCTGGGTCACGGCAACCATGTCCAGCCGCTCACCCCGGCTGTTGCGGTGGGTGGCCGACTCGTATCCGGCGATCCAGAAGGAATGGAACAGGCGGCTCATGCGGTCGAGTGCAGCGGCGTCTAGCGCGGTTCCTGCATCTGGTAGTCCTCGGCGGGAACCAGGTACTGCCGGCGATGGTAATTCATGATGCGCTCCCTCCAGCCGGCCTCGGTCTGCCGGTCGCGCGCGCTGCGCCCGCCCCGGGTGGCGGCTTCAATCAGCTCAATGGGGAACTTGGGCGTGCGGTCGGCGTAGAGCAGCCCGTTGGCCTCCTGATAGGTATCGGTGAACTGGGTGTAACAGAAGCCCGCGAACAGCGGGATGTTGCGGACCACCGCCAGCAGGTCGCGGTAGCGGTCGGCGAACTCCTCGGCGGTGGGGCAGCGCGAGTACCCCCAGGTGGTGTCGGGGTCGGCGGAAAAGGCGATGCCGCCGAACTCGGTGAGCATGATGGGCTGGCCGGTGTGACCCTGGCGGTCGAGGATGAGAAGGCGGCCGCCGGGACGCTCGCGCTTGAACAGGCGGGCGGTCTCGTCGCGGCCGTAGCGGCGGGCGAGGCAATCGGGGTCCTCGTCATAGTCGTGGATGCCGACGATGTCGGTGGCCACGCTCTCCCAGCCGTCGTTGCCGATTACCGGACGGGTGGGGTCCAGCGTCTTGGTCAGGTGATAGAGGGCCTGTACGTAGTGCCGCTGGGCGGGGCTGTCGGGCAGGTCGGGCACGCCCCAGGACTCGTTGAAGGGGACCCAGGCCACGATGGAGGGATGGCTGATGTCCCGCTCGATCACAGCCGCCCACTCCTTGGTCAGACGGTCGACCGAGGTGCGGGTGAAACGATAGGCGCTGGGCATCTCCTCCCACACCAGGACCCCGAGAGTGTCGGCCCAATAGAGGAAGCGCGGATCTTCGATCTTCTGGTGTTTGCGGACGCCATTGAAGCCCATGGCGCGGACCAGTTCGATGTCCTTGCGGAAGGCGTCGTCGTCCGGGGCGGTGAGGCCGGTGTGGGGCCAGTATCCCTGGTCCAGCACCATGCGGAGCTGATAGGGCCGGCCGTTCAGGACGAAGCGATCGCCCTGCACGCCGATGGAGCGCAAGGCGGTATAGCTGTTCACCGAATCGATCAGGGCGCCGTGCTCATCGCTCAACTCGAGGGCGACGCGAATCAGCCGCGGCGTTGCGGGGCTCCAGAGCAGCTCGTTGCGGAAATCGTCGATGCCGGGATCGGAGAGCACGATGCGGCGCGAGACTTCCGAGCCGATGGTGATATAGGAATCGTCGGCCAGCAGCATGTTGCCGATGTGCAGCTTCACGTTCAGCCGCAGGCCGCTGGTGCGCTCCCCTTCGAGGAAGACCTCCACGGCGATCTCCCAACGTTCGATGGAGGGAGTGAAGCGCAGGGCGGCGATGCGGATGGCGGGCACGCGCTCCAGCCAGACGGTCTGCCAGATGCCGGTGGTGCGCGGGTACCAGATGCTGTGGGATTCGAGCTGCCAGTCCTGCTTGCCGCGCGGCTTGGAAAGGTCGCCCGGATCGTCGTCGGCGCGGACGGTAAGGACCTGCGGGCCGTCCTTCACCAGCGCGTCGGTGATGTCGGCCGAAAAGGGTGTGTAGCCACCGACGTGATGCGCCACCTCGGAGCCGTTCACCCAGACGGTGGCGGTATGATCCACAGCGCCGAAGTGAAGGATCAGCCGCCGGCCGCCTTCCAGGGACGGCGCGTCGAAAGTGCGCCGGTACCAGCAGGTCCGGAAGAAATGGGTGTTATGAATGCCGCTGGCCGGGGTTTCCGGAGCGAACGGGACCACGATCGGGGAGCGGAAAGGAACCTCGTCTCCCGATTTCCAGGCGGCGTCGGGGTCCAGGGCGAACTGCCAGGGACCGTTGAGGGAGAACCATTCCTCGCGTTCCAGTTGCGGGCGGGGATAACCTTGACTGCGAAACTGCATGCTTGATGGCCCAGACACAAAACTCCACTCTGCGTCCTGGGGAATGAGCAATTGGGCTGCCGACGTGCAGAGAGGGACTTTTTTCTTCCATTATAGTGCCCGAGGGGGGACAGTGTCCGGGAGCCTGCGCACGGAATAGACGTGGGGATTCGCACCGGGCGCCGGGAAATGGCAGGAAAGCTGACCGCTCCCTTTGGTCGCGGCTCGGAAGGGGTGGGCCGGGAGGGTTCAAATGCTCCTTGACAGGCGCCGGCTATCTCCCGCATGCAGACCGCGGAAGGGGTGGGCCGGGAGGGTTCAGATGCTCCCTTTGATGGAGCGCCCCTTGGCGCAACCCTTCCGGCATGCGGGAGATGGGAGGAAAATTGACCGCTCCCTTTGGTCGCGGCTCGGAAGGGGTGGGCCGGGATTCGCGGGCCGCCGCGAAGCGGACCGTTTGGGCTATCGTAGGGAGGCGTGTTCATCAAAATGCCGGCCGACCCGGCGCTGTGGAAGAAGTGGTCAAGCAGACAGGAGTGAATATCATGCGCAGCTTCCTCGTGCTCGCCGCGTGCGCGAGCTTGTTGAGTCCGGTTCTGGCGTTGGAGAGGCCCGGCGTCGAGTTCAAGGTTTTTCAGTTCCCCGCCAATGCGATTCCCCGCATCGACGGCGACACGGCCGACTGGGACATGGTTCCCGCGGAGTACGCCATCGGCGCCGATCAGTTGCGGGACACGGTGAATCAGACCGCCTACGATCCCAAGGACCTGGAAGTGCGTGTGCGGGTGGGCTGGGTGAAAGGGATGAACCGGCTCTATTTCCTGTACGAAGCCTACGACAATTACTGGGACTTCGCCAAGAGCGACCTGCACAACGACATCTTCGAACTCGTGGTGGACGGGGACCTCTCGGGCGGTCCCTTCATCAAGGCCATGCACCCGCACAAGGGGCTAAGCCCCTGGGACGCGCATTTCCTGTTCCACGGCGTGCACGCACAGAACTACCACATCTTCACGCCGGCCGAGAACAAGGACTGGACGATGGTGTGGGGCTGCCAGCCCTGGATCAAGGATCTGCCGTGGGCCAACGCCGCCTATTCCCATAGCGTCAAGCCGGGACAGAGCGGCAGGCTGGTGCTCGAATTCTGGATCACGCCCTTCGACTATGCCGGCTGCGACGGTCCGCTGCGCGCCGTGCCCTCGGAACTGACGGAGGACAAAGTGATCGGGATGTCCTGGTCGGTGCTGGACTACGACGACGCCAACACCCGGACCTATCGCGGATTCTGGAACCTGTCCCACAAAACCACAATGTACGGCAACGCATCCGACCTGGTGGCGTTCCGCCTGATGCCGCTGGAGGCGAAGCTCCGCAAGCCGGTGGAGGCGCAGTGGTCCTTCAAAGTGATCGACATGGGCCGGCGCGCCGTGGCGTTTCAGGACCTTTCCTACGGCAGGGTCACTTCCTGGCGGTGGGATTTCGGCGACGGACAGAGTTCCACGGAGCGGCACCCGATTCATCAGTATCAGAAGCCGGGCGAGTATGTGGTGTCTCTGGAAGTGGCGGGCCCGGACGGCAAGGACCGCCGCGCCAAGGTTTGGGACGTGTCACTGAAGTAAGAAATCACGGCATACGAAAAGCGCTGAGCGACGGCCCGGAATCCGGACACTCGTCAATAAAAGACCGGAAAGTCCTTGACCCCGGGAATGTGAGGATATATCATCACCAATCGGACTGACAGCCTTGGAGGTCCGATCTCGCGAACGCCTGCTTGCGGGGAAGGAGTCTGAAATGATCCGAGTCCGCGCGCATGCACTCCCGTGCCTGTTTCTCTCAGTGCTCTCGCTTCTGAACGCCCAGGACTATCGAGGCAAAGTACAGGGCGTGGTCACCGACGCGAGCCAGGCGGTGGTTGTCGGCGCCACCATCTCCCTGGCCAACGACAAGACCGGCATCGTAAGCGTGAAGGAGACCAACCCTAATGGAAGGTACTTCTTCGACCTGGTGGACCCGGGAACCTACACCATCACGGTGGAGGCGGCCGGGTTTTCGAAATTCATCCAGCAGAACATCGTAGTTCAGGTGGCCGGCGACGTGACAGTGGATGCCAGCCTCACGGTCGGAGCCGTCTCCGAAACGGTGGTGGTGAAGGAGACGCCGGTCGCCGTACAGTTCAATACCAGCACCATGCAGATGACCGTCGACCGCAAGATGCTCGACGATCTGCCGACGATGGCCCGCAATCCCTTCACCATGGCGCTGCTGGATCCGGCCGTAGTGAACCGGTATTTCTACCAGCCTAATGCCCATTACCCCTACTTCATGTACTCCACCAGCAGCCTGGACGTGGGAGGCGGCACCAGCAAGAAGAACGACCTGCTGCTGGACGGGGCTCCTCTGAGCATCTCCGACAAGGGCTCCTACGCTCCCCCCATCGACGCGGTGCAGGAAGTGAGCATCCAGCAGAACAGCGTGGACGCCGAGTATGGCCATAGCGGCGGGGGCGTCATGAATCTCTCGATGAAGTCCGGCACCAACGAGGTGCACGGCTCGCTGTATTACTTCGGCCGGAACCCCCGGTTGAACGCGGTCAGCAACGCCGTGACGCGCTCGCCGAACCTGGTCCGCAGCCATGTCGGAGGCGGCACCATCGGCGGGCCGATCGTCAGGAACAAGCTGTTCAATTTCGGCACCTTCGAGAAATGGCGGACAGCCCAACCGTTGAGCACCATGCAAACGCTGCCCACGGATCTCGAGCGAACCGGCGACTTCTCGCAGTCGCTCAATACGTTCAGCGGGCTCCGCACGATCTACGACCCCTGGAGCACGAAGTTCGATCCGGCGGCCAACAAGGCTACCCGAACACCCTTCCCGGGCAACCGCATCCCGCAGGCCAGCATGGACCGGGTGTCTCTGAGGGTCATCAAGGACCTGTGGGTGCCCAACAATCCTGGCGACAACCAGACCGGTGTGAACAACTTCAAACTGGGCTACGGGCGCTTGCAGGAGTTCTGGAACTTCTCGGATCGAACCGACTGGAACATCAACGACAAGTGGAAGGTCTTCGGGCGCTACAGCCGGTTCTCCATGGTCCAGTCCCCTCAAGGCTGGCTTGAGTCCCCGGGCGCCCAGTTCAACGGCGGGATCATGGCTTCCCGGCAGGTCGCGGCCGACGTGGTGTACCTGGTAAGTCCCACCACCGTGTTGAACCTCCGCGGCAGCTACTGGTCGCTGCAGGATGACCTCGACGACCCGCTGACCGAGGTTTCGGAGTCCTTCTACCACGAACTGTGGCCCAACGACTGGTACAAGCCTTACAACGCCGAGGTGAAGAAGCTGTACTATCCCCGGATCGGCAGCCTGGGCCGGTCGAGCTACTGGATCCAGCACCCGTACAACTACAGCGGCCATGGCCGGATCTCCCGGGAACAGTCTTCGCATCAGTTGAAGGCGGGTCTCGAATGGCGGCGGAACATCTCCGACGTACACATGCCCACCCTGAGTTCCTTCAATTTCAGTTCCTCACTCACCGCGGACACCTTCATCTCGCCGGACGCACGCTACAACGGCGACACCTGGGCCACGTTCCTGCTGGGCGCGCTGGGCAGCGACTCGATCGCCCGTTACACCACCCCGCAAATCACCAGTGTCAATTACTACGGCGTCTACATTCAGGATGATTTCAAGGTGAGCCGCAACCTGACCCTCAATCTCGGGCTGCGCTATGAGTACGAGTCGCCGCCGGTGGAGGTCAAGGACCGCATTTCGCGCTATCTCGATCTCACCAATCCGATACCGGAGATGCAGTCCAACCCGCCGGCGATCCCGGCCGAGGTGCGGGCCGTCGCCGACATTCCGTACAGGTACAACGGCGCCTGGGTAAGCACCGACGACCAGCACCGCGGCATGTTCGATACCCAGAAGACCGTTTTCATCCCGCGCGCCGGCATGGCCTTGCGCCTGAACGACAGGACCGCGGTTCGCGTCGGCTATGCCCGCTACGTGGTGCCGCCGCAGTCGCAGACATTCCTGATCCTGGGCCTTCCGACCGACGGGTTCAACGCCACCACGGAAGCGGCGCCGGTGCTGGAGGGTATCCCGCAGGCGCGGCTGAGCGACCCCTTCCCTGCCAGCAATCCGCTCATCCTCCCGGTGGGCAAATCCCTGGGGCGCTATCAGAACCTTGGCGACCAGGCAAGCTGGGTGAAGCAGCAATACCGCTCGGCCGTAAACGACCGCATCAACTTCTCCGTGCAGCGGCAGCTTCCCGAACAATTACATGTCGACGTCACATTTTTCATGAACTTCGGTCACGATCTGCCCTATTCGAAGGCCCTCAACATGGCGGACCCGCAGTACACCTATACGCATAAAGCGAACCTCTCCCGAACAATCGCCAACCCGTTCTACGGCTATCTCACGAAGGAAAAGTTTCCGGGGCCTCTGAGAAACCAGGCGCGTGTGACCATCGGCAGCCTGCTGGCGCCCTACCCGCAGTACGGCAGCTTGACACAAACCTACACGGACGGAGTCCTGAACCGTTACAAGGCCCTGCAGATCAAGCTTCAACGCCCGTTCAGCAAGGGTTACAGCTTCATGATCGGGTACAACTACAACCGCGAGCGGTCGTCCAATTTCTTCAACAGCGACGATCAGTATGCGGAGCGCTTCACCTTTCTCGACAGCGACAATTCACGCCACCGCTTCAACGTGGCCGCGACTTACGATCTCCCCTTCGGCCGCGGCCGCAGACTCCTTACCCAGGCGCATCCGGTGTTGGAGGCGGTGCTGGGCGGCTGGTCGACCAGTTGGGTGCTGTTCTACAACTCGGGGACCTTCCTGCGCTTCGGGCAGATGATCGCCGAGGGCGATCCCGTGCTGGAGAACCCGGTGCGGGACAAGTGGTTCGACACCTCGAAGTTCAAGCGGCCCGAGCCCTACACACCGCGAACGAATCCCTATCAGTACGAAGGACTGACGGGACCCAGCCGTTTCGATCTGAACACAACGCTGGCCAAGAACTTCCGGCTGACGGAGCGTTTCCGGCTGGAGTTCCGTTTGGAAGCCTACAACATGACTAACACCGTCCAGTGGGCGAACCCTAACGTGACTGTGACCAGCTCGCTGTTCGGGCGCATTACCAGCCAGGCGAACGTGGGCCGGGAGGTTCAGTACGCCGCCCGCCTCCACTTTTGAGTCCTCGATGAGACGTCCGGCGGCGCCACGGCCATCCTGATTCCGTGGCGCCGCCGGAGACGGCCGAACCCGCCGATCAGGGGCTGGAGGAATGGCTGCGCGGCCTGCCGAAGGGAAGACGCCGAAGCGCTGGTTGGTCACAGCGCCGCCCGGAGGATTCGCTGGATTCCTGGTGAGGGATGGGTGGCGTGTCCGGAGTGAGATTGGGTCGCTGTGCCGCGCGGGTTGCCGAACCGGATCCTGCCGCCCGTCACGAGCAGCGTTGAAGGCCCGGCGCCGCCCTTCCTTATCCGCAATTCACGCCGGGCAGCAGCGGTTTTCCGTAGAGATCTTTCGCCCTGGTGGACCCTCCGCGGCCCATCGACAGGCGGAGTGCGCAACCCTACGACGCCAGCGACGCCACCGAGGTGACTTTCGAGAAGATGGTGCTGATAGAGTTGCCCACCGGGGGCATGATGGCGCCGCAGGCCACCGCGACCAGGGCGGCCATCAGGGCGTACTCGATCAGGTCCTGGCCGGAGCAGTCTCTCCCCAGCCGGGACACGGTTCGTTTCCAGAGCGGCTCGATTGCGGGCATGGCACTCTTCCCTCGTAGTCCATGGTGGGGGAGGAGCGGGCCGGGCGGCAATCCGGCTTATCCCTTACATGAAGGGCCGGCCACCTTACGACCGCTACTCGATCACCGCCAGCACCTGGCCGGGCCCTACCGCGTCGCCCGTCTGCACCTTCAACGAAGCCACGATGCCCGACCGGGGCGTCTTCACCTCGTTCTGCATCTTCATGGCTTCCAGCACCAGGATTCCCTGTCCCGTCTCGACGCGATCGCCCTGGGCGGCGAGCAACCGCACCACCTTGCCGGGCATGGGGGCCGTCAGGCTGACCCGCTCGCCGCCCCGGAGCCCCTTCCGGTTCGGCGTCCAGGCGCGGGGATCGCGCACCTGAACCGCGAAACGGCGTCCTCCGGCGGCCACATAGAGGCAATCCGGTCCGGGTTCGATCTTGGCCTCGTACGCCCGCCCCTCGATCAGCACCAGGTAGACGCCGGCTTCCACCTGTTGGAGCACCGCGGTCTGCTCCGGGCCCGGACCGTAGCGGAAGCGGCACTCGATGCCCTCCCGGGTCATTTCGAGCCAGTCTTCGCGCTGGTCCACCCGCACGGGCCTCTTCATCTCAGCTGCTCGCTCCGCCCCTCAGCCCGCCAGCGGTTCCAGCCGGCCGGCGGCGAGTGCCCGGCTCCATCCGGTTCGGAATGAACCGCGGCCACCAGGGCAGCCACGGCTTCGAGTTCCGGGTCCGCAGGCGGAGCGCTGTGCTTTCGCCGCGCGAAGAACTCTTCGATAAAAGTGGTATGCAGCTCGCCGGCCAGGAACGCGGGGTCCTCCAGAATCCGGCGGAAGAAACTCAAGTTGGTCTTGATGCCCGCAACATAGTATTCATCCAGGGCCCGGATCATGCGGGCGATGGCCTCCTGCCGGGTGGCCGCCTGCACGGCCAGTTTGGCGAGCAGGGGATCGTAGTCGAGCGGCACGGTCCAGCCCTGATAGACGCCCGAGTCCAGCCGCACGCCAGGGCCGGCCGGCCGCTCCAGCCGCATGATGAGGCCGGGCGAAGGATAGAAGTTGTTATCCGGATCCTCGGCGTAGATCCGGCATTCCAGGGCGGCGCCGCGCCAGCTGACAGCGGCCTGCTCGAAAGGCAGGCGCTCGCCGGCCGCCACCTGGATCTGCAGCTTCACAAGGTCCAGCCCGGTCACCAGCTCGGTCACGGGATGCTCTACCTGAAGGCGGGTGTTCATTTCGAGAAAGTAGAAGTTCGCATCCCGGTCCACCAGAAACTCGACCGTGCCGGCATTCCGGTATCCGGCCGCGCGGGCCACACGGATGGCGGCCTCGCCCATACGCTCTCGAAGGCCGGGCCGGGAGGCCGCCAGGGGGGAAGGGCACTCCTCCATGACTTTCTGATGCCGCCGCTGCAACGAGCACTCGCGTTCGCCCAGGTGCACGAGGTCGCCGTGCTTGTCGCCGATCAGTTGAACCTCGAGGTGCCTGGGGCGCTCCACCACCTTCTCGATATAGACCGCGGGATCGCCGAAAGCGGCTTGCGCCTCGGCCGCCGCGTCGCGCAGGGCGGCCTCCAATTCGTGGTCACCCGCCACCAGGCGCATGCCTTTCCCGCCACCGCCCGCCGAAGCCTTGAGCAGGACGGGATATCCGAAAGCGGCGGCGGTGCGCCGGGCCTCCTCCAGGGAGGCGATGCCGCATTCAGCGCCGGGAACCACGGGCACGCCCGCCTCGCGCGCCACCTGGCGCGCACTCAGCTTCGACCCCATTTTCCGCATGGCTTCCGCGGGAGGCCCGATGAACACCACCCCGGCATCCTCGCAGGCGGCCGCGAAATCCGCGTTCTCGCTCAGGAAGCCGTAGCCCGGATGAACGGCTTCGGCGCCCCGCGATGCAGCGGCATGCAGAATCCGTTCGATGGCGAGGTAGCTCTCGGGCGCAGGCGAGGGGCCGATGTGCACCGCCTCGTCCGCCATGCGCACGTGCAGCGAGGCGCGGTCCGCGTCCGAGTACACGGCCACGCTGCGGATGTTCATCTCTCGCAGCGCCCGGATGATCCGGACGGCGATTTCACCCCGGTTGGCGATCAGGATTTTGCGGAACATGGCGCTCTGCCTGGCCCTTCGCTCTAGGCGGTGCGGGCGCCGGAATCCAGCACCTCGCGCAGCTTACGCTCCAGCAGCTCGGCGGTGAAGGGTTTTTGCAGAAAGGCCGTGCCGGCCTCCAGCACCCCGTGCTGCAGGACCATGTTGTCGGTGTAGCCGGACATGAAGAGAACCTTCAGCCGGGGGCGCATCGCCAGCAGCCGCCTGGCCAGTTCGCTGCCCTGCATGCGGGGCATCACCACGTCGGTGAGCAGAAGATGGATGGGGCCGGAGTGCGCCCGGCCGATGCGCAGCGCTTCCTGGCCGCTTCCGGCCTCCAGAACACGGTAGCCTCGCAGCCGGAGCATCTCGCGCACCAGCTTGCGCACGCCCTCTTCGTCCTCCACCAGCAGGATCGTCTCGCTGCGCCCGGGGTTCCGCGCGGCGGCCGACGGCAGCGCCGCCGGCTCGACCCCGGCCGCCGCGCCGGACGCCCGCGGGAAGTAGATCTTGAAGGTGGACCCGAAACCCGGCTCGCTGTACACCCAGATTTCGCCGCGGCTCTGCTTCACAATCCCGTAGACCGTAGCCAGCCCCAGGCCGGTGCCTTTTTCCTTGGTGCTGAAAAAGGGCTCGAAAATGTGAGTCCGGGTCTGCTCGTCCATGCCGTGGCCCTGGTCGCTTACCGCCAGCATGACGTACGAGCCGGATTGCATTCCCGGGTGGGTCCGGACATACTCGGCGCCCAGGTCCACGTTGGCCGTCTCGACGGTGATGCGGCCGCCGCGAGGCATGGCGTCGCGCGCGTTCAGCACCAGGTTGATCAGCACCTGCTCGATCTGCCCGGGGTCGGCCTGGACGCAGGCCGGCGAGGGGTCCAGACCCGGGATGATCTCGCAATTCTCGCCGATGGTCCGGCGCAGCAGCGGGTGCATGTCGCGGATCAGCGAGTTCAGATCCAGCACGCGGGGCTGGCTGACCTGGCGGCGGCCGAAGGCCAGCAACTGCTGGGTCAAACGGGAGGCACGCTCGCCCGCGTTGCGGATCTCCTCGATGTCCCGCCGCAGGGGATTCGCCTTGTCCAGGGCGCGCAGCACCAGATCGCTGTAGCCGGTGATGACGGTCAGCAGATTATTGAAATCGTGCGCGATGCCCCCGGCCAGCCGGCCGATGGCCTCCATCTTCTGGGACTGCCGCAGGTGCGCTTCCCACTGTTTGCGCTCCGTGGAGTCGGCCGCGATGGCCAGCACTCCGCGGATGGCGCCTTGCGCATCGCTCAGCGGCGCGGTCCACACGCTGGCCGCGATCGGGCCGCCGTCTTTTCTGAGCCGGATCCGCTCCACGTTGGACTGGCCCTGGCCATTGCGGGTCAGTTCGAACAAAGTTCGGAAGTCGTCCTCCTGGCCGGGCGGGATCAGGGGCAGCGGCCGCCCGAGCACCTCTTCCGCCTTCCATCCGAAGATGCGCTCCGCCGCCCGGTTCCACAAGGTCAGGTTGCCATCCAGGTCCGAGGCCCAAATGGCCAGCGGCGAGGCGTTGATCACCACGGCCAGCGTCTCGTTAGCCTGCCGCAACGCCTCCTCGGAGCGCTTACGCTCCGAGATGTCGCTGATAAAGGCGATGGCCAGCAACTGGCCGCCCTCGCGGACGTAGCTGAGGCTGACCTCGGTGGGGAATTCGCTTCCGTCCTTCCTGCGGCCCACCAGGTCCATCCCGATCCCGATGGGCCGCTTGCGAGGACGGCGGAAATACTCCTCCCGCTGGCGGGCGTGGAGGCTGCGCAGAGATTCGGGCAGCAGGATCTCCATGGGCTGTCCGATCAGCTCCTCGCCCTGGTAACCAAACAACTCCCCGGTCCTGGCGTTGGCTTGCAGGATCCGGCCGTCGCGGTTGACAATTACGATGCCTTGGGCCGCCGACTCCAGCAGCGCCCGTGCGGTCGCCTCGCTCCCCGAGAACACCCGCTCCCTCTCAACTTCCCCAAACTCAGAATGCATCCGTGCCCCGAACTCTCCGGGCGAGCGCCCGTCAGGACCATTCTATCTTTAGTGGGACCGGGATGATAGTGAAAATGTCTTGCGGGGCTCGCGCGAGACAGAAGTGAGAGGCCGTTCAGGTACCGGCCGGAGGGCGGCGCAAGCATAGCGGCAGCGGGTCACACGCTGCCGGAAGCGCGAGCCAAGGAAGCGGTTTGATGCACACCCTGTCATGCGGGGCGCGCGCCACGAGACGGCCGGTCAGCCCGGGCCGCTCCGGATCAGCTCCAGCAGTTCCGGCTCTCCGATGATTGGAACTCCCAGTTTGCGCGCTTTGTCCAGCTTGGAGCCCGGATCGCCGCCTGCCACCACGTAGTTCGTCTTCCCGCTGACCGAGCCGCTGACCTTGCCTCCCGCCGCCTCGATGCGTTCTTTCGCCTCCTCGCGCGTGAGGTTGGGCAGCGTGCCGGTCAACACGAAGGTCAGGCCGGCCAGCTTGCCGCTCTCTTTCCGGCGGCCCTGGTAAGAGAACTGCAGTCCGGCCTCTCGCAGGCGCTCCACCAGCTCGCAGTTGCGCGGCTCGCGAAAGAACTCGCAGATGCTCTCCGCAACCTTGGGACCCACCTCCTCGGCGGCCTGCAGATCCCCGGCCGCCGCCGCCGCAATGGCATCCAGGCTGCCGAAGTGTTCGGCGAGCAACTGGGCGGTTCGCTCGCCCACGAAACGGATGCCCAGCGCGGCCAGCACTCTGGGCAGAGAGTTCTTCCGGGACTTGTCGATGTTGCGGATGAGGTTTGAAGCCGACTTTTGCGCCATCCGCTCCAGACCGGCCACCTGCTCCACCTTCAGCGCGTAGAGGTCGGCCACGCTTCGCACCAGGCCGCGATCCACCAGCTGATCCACCAGGGCGTCGCCCAGGCCGTCGATGTTCATGACGCCGCGCGAGGCGAAGTGCAGGATGGATTCCTTCAACCGGGCCGGGCAGTTGGTGTTGACGCAGCGGCGCGCCGCCTCGGCCTCTTCGCGCACCACGCGGCCGCCGCATACCGGGCACTGCTCCGGCATTCGAAAGGGCCTTCTGGCAGCCCCCTGGCTGACTACCCGCACCACTTTCGGGATGACGTCTCCGCTGCGCTCCACGAGCACCGTGTCGCCGATCTCGACGCCCAGCCGCTGGATCTCGTCTTCGTTGTGCAAGGTGGCGCGCGAGACAGTGACCCCGCCCACCAGCACGGGCTTCAGCCGCGCCACCGGGGTGAGAGCGCCGGTGCGGCCTACCTGCACTCCGATATCCAGCACCTCGGTCTCGGCTTGGCGCGCCGCGTACTTGTAGGCGATGGCCCAGCGCGGGGCCTTGGCGGTGAATCCCAGCCGCTGCTGCTGGGCCACCGAGTCCACCTTGGCCACCACCCCGTCGATCTCGTAGGGCAGGTCCTCCCGCTTCTTCTCCCACTCCTGGCAGAACGCCAGCAGCTCCTCGACGTCCCGGCAGCGCCTCCGGTGGGGATTGACCTTGAACCCCATCCGCGCGAGCGTCTCCAGGGATTCCCAGTGGCCGCCGTCCACCGGCCGTCCGTCTTCGAGCCGCAAGTAAGCGAAGAAGCCCAGCCGCCGCGAGGCGGTGATCGAGGGATCCAGGACCCGCAGGGAGCCGGCCGCGGCGTTGCGCGGATTGGCGAAGCGGCTGAGGCCCTGCTGGTCGCGCTCCGCGTTCAGCCGCTCGAAGGCCGTGCGGTCCATAATCACTTCGCCCCGGGCCTCGAACCGCTCCGGACCGCCCTTCACCCGCAGAGGCACGGACCGGATGGTGCGGGCGTTTTCGGTCACGTCTTCCCCGATCCTGCCATCGCCGCGGGTGATCGCGGACTGGAAGCGCCCGTTCTCATAGCGCACCGCCATGGAAAGGCCGTCCAGCTTCAACTCGGCCACGTAGCGGAACGCCTGGCCGCGCAGCAGATCTCTCACCCGGCGGTCGAAGTCCCGCAGTTCGCCCTCGCTGAACACATTGTCCAGGCTGAGCATCGGCGAGCTGTGCTCCACCTTGACGAATCCTTCCCGGGGCTTTCCTCCCACGCGCCGGGTAGGCGAATCGGGCGAGGCGTATTCGGGGTGCTCACGCTCGAGGTCCTGGAGCCGGCGCATCAAGGCGTCGTATTCCGCATCGCTGATCTCGGGCTGGTCCAGAACGTAATAGAGGTGCTCGTGCCGGCGTATCTCCTGGCGGAGCTTCTCGATCTGCTCACCGATGGGGGACGGCATCGGGATTATTATAAGGGGCGGAGAAGACAGCCATCGCTCAATACCGCCAGGCGTTCGTCATCTACAACCCGCGAGCCGGCAAACTGATCGGAAGAGGCGACAGCCTGGAGCGCGCCCTTGCGGTGATGCGGGGCCAGGGACATGTCGTGAGCGCGGTTCCGACCACCGGGCCGCGCACCGCCGGCGGCATTGCCCGCCGCCTGGTGGAGGCGGGCGCCGACCTCATTCTCGCCGCGGGCGGCGACGGCACCACCAACGAAGTCCTGGAGGGAGTGGCCGGGTCGCAGGTGCCGCTGGGCATACTGCCGGTCGGCACCGCCAATGTCCTGGCCAACGAGATGCGCCTGGAGCGCCGGCTGCCCGACGCCGCGGCCGCCGTCGGAGAAATGCAGGCCCGCCGCATCGCGACCGGCCGGCTCTGCTCCGGCGAGACGCGGCCCTTTCTCTGCATGGCGGGCATCGGCCTGGACGCGCACATCGTCTACCGGCTCAGCGTGCCGTTGAAGAACCGCATCGGCAAAGCGGCCTATTGGGCCGCCGGCGCCCGGGTGCTGGGGCAGCGCCTGGCGGAATTCGAGGTGGAAGTGGACGGCCGCTGCTTCACCAGCACTTTTGCCCTGGTGAGCCGGGTGCGCAATTACGGGGGTGACTTCCGGATCGCGCCCCGCGCGACGCTGCTGGACGATAGCTTCGAGGTCGTCCTCTTCAGGCCGCGTAACACGCTCGGCTATGTAAGATACCTGGCCGGGATGGCGCTGGACCGCCTGGCGCGCATGCGCGGCGTAACCATCCTGCGCGCCCGCCGGCTGCGCCTCCGGGCTTACTCCGATCCCCGCATCTACGTGCAAGTGGACGGAGAGTACGCGGGCCGCCTGCCGGCCTCGATCGAGTTCGTGCCCGATTCACTCTCTCTTCTGATGCCCGCCGGCTATCCTGCGCGCGGCCCGCGCCGGGCGGATTCCTGAAGCGGCCGGTTCCTCCACCTGCGGCTTGGTGATGCGCCGAAGGGTGAGTGAATCCGGGTGGATATTGGCATCCTCCAGGCGGCGCCAGTCGTCATTGACGTGGATAAGCTTGCCGCTGATGTGGTTGGAGCGCGGACCGGCCAGGAACAGGGCCAGCCTGATCTGCTTTTCCGGGCTGGTTCCGCCGGTACGCCGTAGTTGCACGGCCTCTTCCAGGGCCTTGTGCCCCGCCTTGTCCCCGGCCTGGATGATCTCGTCGATCATGTGGGTATAGGTCCCGCCCGGCGCCAGCGCGTTGATCTGCACGTTGTGCTCGCGCACCTCGTCGGCCAGCGTTTCCACCAGCCGTACCACCGCCGCTTTGGACGCGGCGTAGGCGGAGAAGTTCGGACGGGAGTAGGCCGCGCCGCCTCCGGCGATGACCAGGACCTTGCCGGCGCGCCGCTGGATCATCTGCGGAAGCGCGGCGCGGCAGGCGTTCATGACGCCCACCAGGTTCACCTCGATGGTTTCGATCCAGCGCTTCCGGTCGACGTCCGCCAGCGGTCCCACCGGCCCCTGCACCGCGGCCGCGGCGATCAGGACGTCCACGCCGCCGAATGCCACCGTCATGCGCCCGACCGCGCGGGTCAGCTGATCGTAGTCGCGGACATCGGCGCAGATCCGCATGGCGGTCCCGCCCGCGTGCTCGATCTCCAGCTTGGCCAGGTTCAACTCCGGCCGGCTGCGCGCCAGCAGTCCGACCCGGGCCCCGGCCTGAGCGAAGCCGATGGCCAGGCGTTTCCCGATCCCGCGCCCGGCGCCGGTAATTAAGACACCCTTATCTCGGAATGAGTCCAAAACACTTCATGCTAGCACGCGACCGGCCTGTCCCCGCGTACCCGGCATGCAGCGGCGGCTTCGTTCCAGAGTGTTGGGGAGCCGCTCAGTCGGCGGCCACGGAGAACGTGCCCAGGAACGAGCTGCGCTTGTCCGGGCTGCTCCACTGCGCGCCGAGGCCCTCGCCCCGGTACTGGTTGGCGACAGCCACCGCCGGCATGGCGTGGTCCAGTTTGGTCAGCGGGCTGTACCAGACCTCCTCGTTGCTGCAAAGGTGGTCGCCGGCGTTCAGCGCCCGGGTCTGAATTCTGGCGAGCTTGCCCGCCACCAGCGAGGCCTTCATGCTGTGCAGGTCGTTGTTCTCCAGCCCGAAATCGATGGGCTGATAGTAGACCTTGACCACGTCCTGGAGGAGGTCGCCCCCCATCCGCCTGGCGAAGCTCTGCAGAGCGAGCCGCTGTTCCAGGTTGGCGCGCTCGTCCACCACCAGGACCGACTTAACCGGGTAGGCCGACTTCGCCACGTCGCCCAGCGTGTGGCTGGCACGGACGACTCCCACCACCGAAAGGCCGTCCAGTTTCACGCCCTTCCAGGCGCCTTGAGTCACGTTCCAGCCGAACACCGCCAGTTCGCCTACCAGACCGACTTCGGAATTCGCGAAGCACGGTCCCGTGTAGACATCCGCATTACGCGCTTCAACGTAGTTGCCGTGAATGGTTCCCGAGGGAATGGACGCGGCCCAGGCCGCGGAGACAAACACCGTGAAAACAAGTGTTCCCAGTAACTTGCGCATCCTCTGCTCCTCTTTAGGAGCATTATAGCAAGCTGGACTCCGAAATTGCGCCGCGGGGCCTATGCTAGGCCCAGAATACCCCCGCCGTCGTCCACGCCCATGCGCACCGCCTGGGGCGACTTGCCCAGGCCCGGCATCAGCAGCATGTTGCCCGCCACTACGACGATGAAGCCCGCGCCGGCGGCCAGGTGGGCATCGGTAACGGTGAGCGTCCAGCCGGCCGGCGCGCCCAGCAGTTTCGGATCGTCGGAGAACGAATAGGCGGTCTTGGCGATGCAGACCGGCAGGTGGCCGAAGCCGTTTTCGGCGAACTTCCGGATCTTCTTGCGCGCGTCGGTCTCGAAGTAGACGCCCGAGGCCCCGTAAACCTTCGTGGCCACCGCTTCCACCTTCTTCTCCAGGCTCAACTCCGGCCCGTAGAGCGGCCGGACCTGGTCCGGGCAGGCGGACTCCGCCGCCGACACGACCTGCTCCGCCAGCTCACGAGCGCCTTCGCCGCCCTTGTCGAAGGCCTCGACCACGGCGCTCTCCACCCCGGCCACGTGGCAGAAATCCCGGACCAGGCGCAGGTGAAGCTCGCTGTCGCCGCTGAAGCGGTTCACCGCCACCACCACCGGCAGGCCCGCGCGCCGCAGGTTCTCGAGGTGGCGCGAGAGGTTGGCCAGCCCGGCCCGCAGGGCGGCGGAATCCGTGCCGGCTTCCCCCCGCCGCGTTCCGTGCGCAATCAGGGCGCGGACGGTGGCGATAAGCACCGCCGCCGAGGGCTTCAGCCCGGCCGAGGGCATCACGATGTCCAGGTACTTCTCGGCTCCCAGGTCGGCCCCGAAGCCCGTCTCGTTAACCACGTACTCCGCCAGTTGCAGGCCCATCCTCTGGCACAGCACGCTGCTGGTGCCGTGCGCGATGTTGGCGAAGGGTCCGGCATGCACCAGGGCGGGAGTGTGCTCGGTGGTCTGCACCAGGTTCGGCATGATGGCCTCGTTCAGCAGCACCATCATGGACCCGGTGGCCTCCAGGTCGCCGGCCCGCAGCACCCGGCCGTCCAGGTCGAAACCGATCACGATCTCGCCCAGGCGCCGCCGCAGGTCGGCCCGGCAGTTGGCCAGGGCGAGGATGGCCATCACTTCCGACGCCGCCGTGATCACGAAGCCGGTCTCCCGCGGGACCCCGTTGGCCTTGCCGCCCAGTCCCACGATGATGTGCCGCAGAGCGCGGTCGTTCATGTCCATGGTGCGCGGCCAGAAGATGTTGTCCACATCGATGCGCAGGGCATTGTTGTGATGGATGTGCGCGTCGATCATGGCCGCCAGCAGGTTGTGCGCCGCCGTGACGGCATGGAAGTCGCCGTTGAAGTGCAGGTTGATCATGTCGCTGGGCAGCACCTGCGAGCGGCCGCCCCCGGTCGCTCCGCCCTTCAGCCCGAACACCGGTCCCAGCGAGGGCTCGCGCAGCGTGGCGATGGCCCGCCGCCCGCTCTGTTCCAGGGCCTGCGCCAGGCCGATGGAGACCACCGTCTTCCCTTCCCCGTGCGCGGTGGGTGAGATCGCGGTGACCAGGATCAGTTTACCGGCGGGCGCCGCGGCGCGGTCCTGCAACAGTTCCAGACGCAGCTTGGCGGTGTACTTTCCGTAATACTCGAGGAACTCTTCGCAAATCCCCAACTTGTCGGCGATCTCGCGGATGACGGTCAGCGGAGCGGTCATGGGCAGCCTCGAATTCGGACCGGGAGGTCCGCCTTCATCATAGCTCCGGCCCCGGCCATGGTTTTGCATCCCCCGCTCCGGCCTGCTATAGCAGTAAGGCATGCGGGCAAGCATTCTTACGCTATGGCTGGCAGCCGTCTCCGCCGCCGCACCGCCCCCGGTCAAGGTCCTGGTGCTCACCGGGCAGAGCGACACCCAGTATCACGACTGGCGCGAAAGCACGCCGTTTCTGCGCGGCCTCCTGGAGGGCACCGGACGTTTCGAGGTGCGCGTTGTCGAGGAGCCGTCCGGGATCACCGCCCGGACCCTGGCGCCCTATGACGTCCTGTTCGTCCACTACAACGGCCCGCGCTGGGGCGCGGCCGCCGAGCGCGCCGTGGAGACCTTCGTCCGTTCCGGCAAAGGCATGGTCACCATCCACGGAGTCACCTACGGGGAGTTCATGGGCACCCGCCTGCGGCCCAAGGGAGGCTTCGAAGCGGCGCCCGGAGGGGGATGGAAGGGCTTCCGCGAGATGCTGGGGGTGAGCTGGGATCCGGACAAGATCGGCCACGCGCCCCGCCATGCCTTCGAGGTAAAACTTGACGCGCAGCATCCCATTACGCGGGGCATGGAGCCGGTCTTCCTCGCGAATGACGAACTCTATCACCGCATGACCCACGCGCCCGGTATCCGGGTGATCGCCACCGCTTTTGACGATCCGGCCAACGGAGGGACCGGCAAGGACGAGCCGGTCATGTGGACGGCGGCGTACGGCAAAGGGCGGACCTTCCACTCCAGCCTGGGCCACGACCTGGGCGCCATGTACCAGCCCGGCTTTCTGGCCACCTTTGCCCGGGCCGTGGAGTGGGCGGGAACCGGGGAAGTGACCCTGCCGGCCCGCATCGAGTTTCCGGCCAGGCCTCAGAACCCGGTTCGCGTCCTGCTGGTGACCGGCGGACACGGCTACGCCACTTCCTTCTATGAGGTCTTTCAGGGCCACCGGGATGTAGCGTGGACGCACGCCACCTCACCCGCCGAAGCCTACCGGCCGGACATGGCCAAACGCTGGGACGCGGCCGTGCTGTACGACTTCCGCGACGATCTGGACGACCGGCAGAAGGCCAGCCTGCGGGGGTTCATCGAAGCGGGTAAAGGTGTGGTTGTTCTGCACCACGCTATCGCCGACTACCCTTCCTGGCGCTGGTGGTGGGAAGAGGCCCTGGGCGGGCTCTACCTGCTGAAACCCTCGGAAGGCCGTCCCGCCTCCCAGTTCAAGGAAGGCGTGCCGTTACTGGCCCGACCGTCCAAGGGTAAAGCCGGACATCCGGTGGTTCGGGGGGTGGGACACCTGGAAGCCATCGACGAAGTCTACAAAGGGATGTGGCATTCCCCCCGCATCACCGTCCTGATGGAAACCGCAAACCCTCTCAACGACCCGCCGGTCGTCTACCTGGGCCCCAATCCGGAATGGAGAGTCCTCTACATCCAGTACGGCCATGGGGAAGAGGCCCATCGCCATCCCGGATATAAGAGATTGGTTCACAACGCGATCTTGTGGTCAGCGGGGCGTGAACGGTAGGCAGAGCAGCGCAGATCCAGACTGAGAATCGCCCCGCTGATCCGCGGGACCCCGCCGGGAGAGGACGTGGCGCGCCAGGGGTCCCGGTTAAGAGGTTTGAGCTTCCACTCCGTTCCTCCCGGAGCAATGTACCGGAGAAGACCTCATCGAGGATTATACATCAAAGCGGAGTAAATACTCCGAAAAAATATTCTCCGCGGTCCCGGCGCTTTACCCGGCCCTGGGCAAAGGCGGCGGCTCGCGCGAAGGCTCGCGGAACGGCCCGGCAGGCCCGGCCGCCTGCAACGATCCGGCTGTCCGCCGCACTATACATCCGGCATGCCGCCGGAGCTGGGCTGTCCGCGCCACGGCCTTGAAGCCTGGCCGGCCGGCGCCCTGGCGGCACATGTACTCGTTGGCCTTTTGGTACTAGACCTATGCCCAAAGCAACAGTTGCCACATTCAATTGCGAGAACCTTTTCGCCCGGTTCAAATTCAACGCCAACGTCGACCCGGCCAAAGCCACCAAGGACGGCTTCACAGTGGATATGGCGAAGTTCGATATCCTCAAGCCCGTTGACAAGAAACTCACCGCCCAGGCGATCCGGAAGGCGGACGCCGACATTATCGCCCTGCAGGAGGTGGACAATCTGGAAGTGCTGCGCCGCTTCCGGTCCGACTTCCTCAAGAACATGCGCTATAGCCAGGCCATGCTGGTGGACGGCAACGATCCGCGCCACATCGACGTCGCCGTCCTGAGCCGCTTCCCCATTGCCCATGTGCGCAGCTACCAGCACCTGCGCAGCGGCAACTCCATGGTCTTCTCCCGCGATTGCCTGGAAGTCGACATCCAGGTGGACGGCCAGAGGCTCACCCTGTTCGTGAATCATTTCAAGTCCATGATCGGCGGCCGCGCCCAAACCAGCGCCAAGCGCCGGAAACAGGCGGAGGCCGTCCGGAGGATTGTGGAGGACCGTTTCGGCACGGCCGATACCGGATCGGCCCCCTGGGTCGTCTGCGGCGATTTCAACGATTACATCGACGGCCACGAGGGCATCTCCGCCCTGACCGGCTGGGACCAGGTGGAGAACGTCCTGGACCGCCTGCCCGCCGCCGACCGCTGGACCCACTTCTACGAAGGCGGCAGGGAATACCGCCAGCTCGATTACCTGCTGATGCCCAAGGGACTGGCGTCCGCTTCCCCGGGAACCCCCGTGGTGGTTCGCAACGGGCTGTGCACAAAAGCCGATCGCTACGCGGGCCCGCGCTTCGACGGCGTCGGCAAGTCCATCCCGGCGGCCTCGGACCACTGCCCCCTGGCGTTCCAGATCAACCTCTGACGTCTCACGCCACTCGCCCGAACAGCCGGCGGGGTTGCGCCCTGGGCATGCCCCAGCGCGCGGATGCTTCGGAGTTTACCCGAATCGGCGGCTGACCGTGGCGCCCGCCGGGCAATCCGAGCGGCGCCGGAAATTTAGGGCGGCGCAGAAGCGCTACGGTCAGGCTTGACACGCTACTACGTTCAGAGTATTATTACGTTGACGGTACTATTGAACGGAGGAGCATGGCACGTCGTGACGATGTCGCGGATCTCGAGGAGTTCGGCCGGTTCGCCGAGCCGGCACTGCTGATTCTGGTGAGCCTGGCCGCCGGTCCCAAGCACGGTTACGCAATCACGGAAGACATCGCCGATTTCGCGGACGTCCGCTTCGGGCCGGGATCCCTGTACGGCGCCATCGCCAGGCTCGAATCGCGTGGCCTGATCGAGGCACTCGACGCGGAAGACCGGCGCAATCCGTACCAGCTCACGGCCGTCGGCGAGAAGGCGCTACGCGCACGGCTTGCCAGTATGCAGGCGGTGGCGAAGGTCGGCCAGAGGCGGCTGGCCCACGCGTGACCTGGCTGATTCGGCTCTATCCGCCCGCCTGGCGCCGGCGCTATGGCCAGGAGCTGGCGGAACTGCTCGCAGCGCAACCGGCTTCGCTTCGCACGGCGATCGATCTCGTCGCCGGCGCCGTCGATGCCTGGCTCAACCCTCAGTCGTCGACAGCCGCAATGGCTGTCGATCCCAAGGGACAAGGAAGGATGATTGCGATGATGCTGAAACTCAGAGACGCGGGCTGCGGCGCGAAGCCGACGAGGGCGGACGCAATCAAGGCCGCCGCGGTGACGATTGGCGGAAGCCTGGCGCTGGTGCTTGCCCTGATGTGGGCCAAGGCACGCTACGGGGAGAATCCCTATCTCAAATCGCTCGCTCTTGTCTCGTGGATGGTGCCGATGCTGTTCGGCCTCAGCTACACGGAATTGAAGGGACACTCGGGCCGCGTCAAGGCAGCGTTCGTTGGCGGGCTGTCCGCGATCGTGATAGCGATCGCCCTGGCAGCCGCATGGCTCAATAACAATTAACCTGTTTGACACCCCTGACGTCTCCCGTCACTCGCCCGCCTTGCGCCAACCCTTGTCGGTCCCGTTTCCGGCCGGAAGCGGAGAAACGATAGATGCCGAGGCGCGGCCGGGGGGAATGGCCGCACTCCGGGCGCCAGAGCGGCTGCACGAGCTTCGGCCGGAGATGAATCTTACTCGCCTGCCTGGCGCAACGGGTCCGGCACCTCGCGCAGCCCCTCCTCGCTCAGGCCGCTTCGCTCTCTCCTATCGCAGCCTTGCTTTGACGATGGAGCTTCCACCCATTCTCAGGTTGGCGAAGTAAAGGTTCCCGGCGCGGTCGGCTCCGAGCAGATGGCCGAAATCGGACGTCAGCGGCATGCCGGCCGTCTCCAGCGTAAGGTTGCGGTAATAGACTTCCAGATAGCTTTCGCTTTTCGGCGCCCGCCTGCCCGTCATCCACTGTACCGCAATCCTGCCGTCGGGAAGGCAGACCGCATTCTGCACCCAGTCGAAGGACCGCCAATCGGCCGGCGAACTTGCGGGCGAACCGGATAGATCCGCATTCTGGAAGCGGCTTGTGGGCGGGCGCCTGGTTTCCACAACCCGGCCTTCCAGGTCCAGGCACCAGAATTCGAAAGGATTCGCGGGGACGTAAATCACCTGTTCGCGCTGTGGGTGCCAGAGAAGCGAACCCAGCAACAGCAGCATGTTCAACTGCCGGCCGCTGCCCAGCGGCAGATCGATGGCGGGCATGCCCTCCAGCTTTCCCTCGGGGAGACTGAACCGGCGCAGGAAAACATGCCTGTTTTCCGCCCGGGCCAAGCCGACGATGAAAAGCTGGTTCTTGACCGCCAGAATCCGCTCCGGGGCACCGCTGATACGAATCGAATTCCGTAGGACCGGTTCCCGGGCCTGCGGGAATTCGTAAACCCGGATCAGAGGCGGGGCCGAAACATAGAGAAGACCCTGCTCATCACAGCCGCTGGCAACGGCGCCGGCCAGTTCGGCTCGCTCGACCCGGTTGGCCAGGATCGCGCCGCTGCTGTCCACCAAAGTCATCTCGCCGTTGTTGTTCGTAACCACGGAAGTGCCGTTGGCACACACCGAAGCGCGATAAATAACCCGCTCACCGGAAAGCGGCCCCAGGCTGGTGCGCGACAAGACCTCCAACGGGCTGGTTTGAGCAGCGGCAATGAACACAGCGGCGAAGACGGCGACCGGCAGTGCGATTCTCGATCGTTTCATCGGACCACCCCCGTCTGCCCGGCGTCAATTTCCGCACAGTACGTGCTTCCAGCCGCTGTCTTTGCCGAACACGATGCGCAATCCGCCGTTTCCTGGATTGCGTCGAGGCGCGAGGGCAGCTTCCCAATCCCGCCATCGTCGCACTCCATGTTCCAGCAGAAATTCAACCACCACCACTGCCAGTTGCAGAGGCAGTACACGCTCCGGTCGCAAGCGCGAAAATTTACGCACTCCGGACAAGGCCGGATTTCCCGGTAGTCACACGACCAACCTTCGAAGCATCTGTATGTGTAGGTCGGAGTGGCAACGGAATCGTTGCACTCAATGGCGGAAACCGGCGTGTTGGCGCCGGCCGCAATAACAAGAGTTACTGCGATCAAGGTGACTCCCAGTCTCTTTAGGCGGCACCTTCCACACGATTCAAGGAGCATGTTCTCCTCTCCATTGAAAAGGAGCAATGAGACTTGCTTATCCTCTTTTGTTCGGTTCCAGCGTAGACCCTCCCTCTCCCCTTGTCAATAGGGTGACGTGAGTCATCTAAGATGTCTGTATTAGCAGGCCACGGCGCAGCACGGATGACAGGTGGACATGCGAGACGAGCAGCAGTATGTGGCGGAGATGCTCAGAACAAAAAAGCCACTCCAGGTTTCCCACAGGCCCATAGAACAGCACGCACTGCAATTGTTATCTGCACCGCTAGTTGTATTCTTATGTGACCCAACCGGGACCGGTTTGGATTGCATAATGCAGCCCGATTCCTCGGAGCAGGAAAGGTTCACGCACCTGCCTGGCGCAGCGGGTCCAGTAACTCGCGCAGGCGCTCCTCGCTCAGGCCGCTCCGCTCTCTCGCCACCTCCCGCACGGTCCGCCCGGTTGCATAGGCTTCCTTGACCAGCGCCGCGGCCCGCTCGTAGCCGATCTCCGGCGCCAGGGCGGTGCCCATGGCGAGCGACTGCTCGACGAAACTCTCCGCGCGGGCACGGTCGGCTTCGAGGCCCGCCACCAGCCGCTCGGTGAAATTGCGGGCGGCGGCGGCCAGCAGCTCGAGCGAATCGATCAGGTCATACGCCATCAGGGGCATCATCACGTTGAGTTCAAAATTGCCGGCCGCGGCGCACCAGGCAATAGCGGCATCGTGGCCGATGACCTGGGCGCACACCATCAGCAGGCTTTCCGCAATCACCGGGTTCACCTTGCCCGGCATGATGCTGGAACCGGGCTGCACGGCCGGGATCTTCAGCTCGCCGATGCCGCAGCGCGGTCCCGACCCCAGCCAGCGAATGTCATTGGCGATCTTGGTGAGCGCCAGCGCGGAGTTGCGCAGGGCGGCGCTCAAGAAGGCGGCCGCGTCGCGCGCGCCCTGGGCTTCGAAAGGGTTGCGCGCTTTGCGGAAGGGAAGGCCGGTGCGCCGCGCCAGCTCGCGAATCACCTCCACGGCGAATCCGGACGGGGCGTTCAAACCCGTGCCCACCGCCGTGCCGCCCAGCGCCAGTTCGTGGATGCCGGTGAGCGCCGCCTCGATCCTTTCCCGGGCCAACTCCACCTGCCGGGCGTAGCCCGAGAACTCCTGTCCCAGCCGCATCGGCACGGCGTCCTGAAGGTGCGTCCGCCCGATCTTGATGACGTCGTGAAACTCGCGCGCCTTGCGCTCCAGCGCTTCCTGCAGCGCGCTCATGGCGGGCAGCAGGCGCTGCGCCGCCACCTCGGCAGCCGCCACGTGCAGGGCGGTGGGGATCACGTCATTGCTCGACTGGCCCCGGTTCACCTGGTCGTTGGGATGGGCGTTGGCCAAACGGCCGATCACCTCGTTGGCGTTCATGTTGGTGGACGTGCCGCTACCGGTCTGGAACACGTCGACCACGAACTGATCGTCGTAGTCGCCGTCGGCCACGCGCTCGGCAGACGCCTGGATGGCCGCGGCCGTCTCCGCCGGCAATTCGCCCAGGCGCCCGTTGACCCCGGCGGCCGCGGCCTTGATCAGGCCCAGGGCCCGGATGAAGGCGCGCTGCGGCCGCAGGCCGCTGATCGGGAAGTTCTCCACCGCGCGGGCGGTCTGCGCGCCGTACAGCGCGGCCGCCGGCACCCGCATCTCGCCCATGGTGTCGCGTTCCAGCCGGTATTCGTCACCCATGATAGTTTCCTGGTTTCATCATAGGCGGCGCGGCCCGGGCTGTTGACGGCTCCCGCCTGCCTGCCGGATTGATACAATACCTTTCGCCGATGAGACGCCGCGAATTCCTAGGGATGGGCGCGCTGGCCGCGCTTCCCGCCGCTCCGCGCAAGAAAATCGCCGCGCTGTGTACCACCTATCACGTACGCTCGCACGCCGATAACTTCATCACCCGCTTCCTGGAGGGCTACTGGATCAACGAACGCTATTACCCGCCGCCCTGCGACGTGGTGTCGCTGTACATGGACCAGGTGCACCCGGGCGATATCGGCCAGCGCCTCGGCCAGGCCTACGGGTTCCCGGTGGTCAAGTCCATCGCCGAGGCCCTGACACTCGGACAGGGCAAGCTGGCCGTGGACGGGGTGCTGCTGGTGGCCGAACACGGCAACTATCCCTTCAACGAGAAGCAGCAGCAATTGTACCCGCGCTACGAGTTCTACGAGCAGGTCCTGGAGGTGTTCCGCAAGTCCGGCCGCTCGGTCCCCATCTTCGTGGACAAGCACCTCTCCTACGACTGGAAGAAAGCCAAGGCGATGTACGACGCTTCCCGCAGCCTGCGTTTTCCGCTCATGGCCGGGTCTTCCGTCTCGGTGACGTTCCGCCGCCCGGAACTGGACTACCCGCTGGGAGTGGAATTCCAGGACGCCCTGATGGTGGGCGGCGGCTGGGTCTCCGACGGCGGCGTCTTCCATAACCTGGAGACCCTGCAGTGCTTCGTCGAGCGCCGCCGGGGCGGCGAAACAGGCGTCCGCGCGGTGCAGCATATCGAAGGGGACGAAGTCTGGAAGGCGGCCGAACAGGGACTCTGGTCCAAGGACCTGATGCGGGCGGCTCTATCGCGAGCCGAAAAGCCGGGGACCGGACGGCCCGAGGATGTAAAGCGCCCCGTGCTCTGCATGCTCGAATACAACGACGGCTTCAAAGCCTCGGTACTGATGCTGGGCGGCCTGGTCAACGAGTACCTGGTGGCCTTCCGGGCGAAAGGCCGGCCCTCCATCGACGCCACCCTGTGTTACATCCCGATCGAGAATTCCAACAATTTCAGCCCGCTGGTGGACGCCATCGCCAACATGTACCTTACCGGACAGCGGCGCTACCCGGTGGAGCGCACGCTGCTCACTACCGGCGCCCTCTCCTTCCTGATGGAGTCCGCCCACCAGGGTCACCGGCGCCTGGAGACGCCGGAACTGAAGATCGCTTATCGCGCGCCCGAGAAATCCTACTATGCCCATGGCCAAGGATCCTGAGTTCGTCAAACTGCTGGGCGATCAGCCCAAGATCGAGAAGATCGCGGAAGGGTTCAAGTTCACCGAGGGACCGGTGTGCAGCCGGCGGGGCTACCTGCTCTTCAGCGATATCCCGGCCAACCGCATCATGAAGTGGGAGCGCGGCTCGGTGAGCGTGTACCGCGAGAACAGCAACTCCGCCAACGGGCTGACCTTCGATCACCAGGGCCGCCTGCTGGCCTGTGAAGCCAACCGGGTGACGCGCACCGAAAAGGACGGAAAAATCACGGTGCTGGCGGAAAGCTCCGGCCGGCCGAACGACCTGGTCTACGGGATCGACGGCAGCGTGTATTTTACGGACCCGCGCGGGCCGGCCGTTCTTCAGATCACCCGCAAGGGCGGCGCGCGGGTGGTGGCCAAGGACTGCCAGCGCCCCAACGGAGTAGCGCTCGCGCCCAACCAGCAGGCCCTGTTCGTGGCCGATTCCGGCGCACGAAACATCCGCGTCTATCCGGTGGCGCCCGACGGCGCCCTGGGTGAAGGACGCGTCTTCGCCTCGCTGTCGGGAGCGCCGGACGGATTGAAGACCGACGAAGCGGGCCGGGTCTGGGCAGCCGCGCCGGACGGCATCTGGATCTTCGACAAAGCGGGCCGCCACCTCGGCACCGCGGCCTTCCCCGAATCGCCCAGCAACTGCAACTGGGCCGAAGGCTTCCGTAATCTCTACGTGACCGCCCGCACTTCGGTCTACCGCCTCCGGGCGGCTGCCAGCGGCGCCCGCACTTACTGAGATTCACAGCGGCGCGCGTTCACAACGTGCCGCGGCGGCGAAGAACCCGAGGGCGATTGTCAAGCGGTCCGGCTTCTGATATAACTCAGCCAACGGAACTGGAGGATCTCCAATGCATCGCAGACGCTTTTTGGGAGCTGGGCCCGCGTGCGCGCTGGCCATGGTCTCGGGGAAGCCGCTCGCTGCCGCAGCCCCTCTGCCTTTCCAGGACGAGAAAAGCAAGCTGAAGATCACCGGCGTGCGCATCGTGCGGAGCCGGCCGCGCCGCCAGCCCCCGGCATATAAGCCGGCCGCCGGTTCCTGGTCCACCCAGGGGGTGGAGGTGGCCAACCCCATGTCCATCTACCCCAAGTACAAGGCTACCCGCTCGCTGTTCTTCCCCGACCCCGGCAAGGTTCCCGGCTTCATGGTCGAGATCTCCACCGACAAGGGCGTCAAGGGCTACGGCAGCGGCGGGCCCGGCGGCGGCTACGTGGTCGAACAGCACCTGGTCAAGCTGCTGCTGGGCGAGGACCCCTTCGACGTCGAGCGCCTCTGGGATACGATGTGGCGGGCCACCATGCATTACGGCCGCATGGGCCTGGTGATCAACGCCATCAGCGGCGTGGACCTGGCCCTGTGGGACCTGATCGGCAACGCCACCGGCCTGCCGGTCTACAAGCTGCTGGGCGGGCAGACCAAGCCGGACGGCATCCCGGCCTACTGCACCGGCAATGACCTGGAGCAGCACATCCAGTTCGGCTACAAGCGGCTGAAGCTGGCCGCGCCGCACGGGCCGGCCGACGGCAAGGAGGGCATGCAGAAGAACCTGGAGCTGATCAAGCACACCCGCGAACTGCTGGGACCCGGCGGCGACATCATGCTGGACTGCTGGATGGCCTGGACCGAGCGCTACACCATCGAGATGGCGGAGCTGGCCGCGCCCTACAAGGTCTACTGGATGGAAGAGGTGCTGCAGCCGCACGACTACGCCGGTTTCGGGCGGCTGAACGCGCAGATCAAGTCCACCCGCATCGTGACCGGGGAGCACGAATACACGCGCTACGGTTTCCGCTATCTGCTGGAGCACAAGGCGGCCTCCATCTGGCAGCCGGACATTCACTGGTGCGGAGGGTTGACGGAACTGCGGCGCATCTCGGCCATGGCGGCCGCCTATGACATCCCGGTGATCCCGCACGGGGGCGGCTCGCGCGACTGCGTGCATTTCATCATGGCCACGCCGAACAGTCCCTGGGCCGAACTGTTCATGCCGGCGCCGGGGGGGCCGCCGGAAGTGTACAGGATGCACGAAGAGGAATACCAGATCACGCGGGGCCCGGAAGGCATTTATACCCGCCCGTCCGACAAGCCAGGCTTCGGCTGGGACATCGTCGTAAGTTAACGTCATCGACGCAGGCTGGCGGCCTTTTAAGAAGGCGAACGACAATCCGAAGTCTCGTGAGGTGGCTATGCAACGCGACTCTCAAGGCAAGGTTGCGCTCAGCTTTGCCTTTTGCACACTTCTGCTCGTACCGCCGTTGTTGGGGCAGTACGGGACGGGAACCATCCTCGGCACGGTCACGGACCCCAGCGGCGCTGTCGTGCCCGGTGTCGCCGTAAAGGCCAGAAACAACGCCACGAACGAAAGCCGCGAGTTCGTTACAGACTCGTCGGGCAGCTACCAGTTCAACGCCTTGCCGAGCGGCACCTACACCATCACCGCCACCGGGCCCTCGTTCAAGACGGCCACAGTCGAGAACCTGGTGCTCCGGGTCAACACGCAGGTCCGCGCCGACATCTCCATGCAGCTGGGCGTGGTCGCCGAAACCGTGCAGGTCGAGGCCACTACTCCGCAGCTGCAAACCAACACGGCCGTCATGGGCACGGTCATCGACAACCGCACCATGCTGGAACTGCCGCTCAACGCCCGCAACTTCTTCGACCTGGTGGCCCTGACTCCGGGGGCTCTGAAGACCTTCGGCACCTCCAGCGTCATGGACGAGCGCTCGATCGAGATCGCCGGGGTGCGCAACACCGCCACCGGCGCCAATCTGGACGGGGTGGACTTCACGGTCATCAACCAGAACAACCCCGGCATCGCTCTTTCACTTGACGCACTTTCGGAATTCAAGGTCCAAACGAACTTCATGGACGCCTCCTATGGCCACGGTGCGGCAGGCATCGACATGGTGACCAAGCGGGGCAGCAACGGCTTCCACGGCGTGGCCTACGACTTCGTCCGCAACCGGGCGTTCCAGGCCGGGCAGTATTTCCGGCCGGCCAGCGGGGCGCCGCGCTTCAGCTACAACCAGTTCGGCTTCAACGTGGGCGGCCCGGTCCGCAAGGACAAGACCTTCTACTTCGGCAACTACGAGGGCCGGCGGCGCAGGACCGGGGTCATCCTGCAGGGCCTGGTGCCCACCGAACAGCAGATGGCCGGAGACTTCTCCGCCACCGGCAAGACGATCCGCGACCCGCTGAACGACAATCAGCCGTTCCCCGGCAACACCATTCCGCGGAACCGCTTCGACCCCATCACGGAGAAGATGATCCAGTATTTCCCGAAGCCCAACCTGGCGGGCCGCCCGGGCGTGAACTTCCTGGTCACCCCCAGCGACTGGGAGCGGCGCGACCAGTTCACCGCGCGGCTGGACCATCGCCTTTCGGAGAAGGGCAACCTGTTCGGCCGCTACTCTTTCGCGGACGACGATCTCGGCAACGCGGCTTACATCAAGGGCCTGGGCCTGATCCGCCCCGACCGCACCCAGCACCTCTCGGTCGGCTACACGCACCTGTTCAGCCCGACCTTCATCAGCGACACCCGCCTGGGCTTCTTCAAGGCCTACCTGGCCCGCACCAGCGACGGCGACCGCTACTCGAAAAACTACGCCGCCGAGCTGGGACTGAAGAACCTGGCCGCCGGTCCCGGCGATTACACGCTGCCCAACATCGGGCTGACCGGCTACGCGCCCGGCTATCCGACCGGCACCAGCGGTTTCGTGGGCTACGGGCTGCGCATCGTGCAGAACAACATCTACTACCGCTTCAGCGAGACCGCCACCTGGATCCGCAACAACCACACCCTCAAGTTCGGCGGCGACTTCTCCCACCTGCTGGTCGGCTACGACCAGGGCAGCAACCAGAACGGGATCATCAGCTTCAGCGGCAACTACACCGGAGACGCGCCGGGCGACTACCTGCTGGGACTCCCTGCCAGCGCCAGCGGGGGACTGGGCAGTGTGGGCAACTACGGCGGCGTGGCCAAGTATTCCATCGCCGACCAGGTTTTCTGGTTCGTGCAGGACGACTGGCGGATCAGCGACCGGTTGACCTTGAACCTGGGCGTGCGCTGGGAGTACCAGTCACCCTACCGTGGCCGGCTGGCAAACTTCGACCTGGCCACCGGGCGCCAGCACCTGGCCGGAAGGGACGACTACTACCAGCCCGGGGTGGGCCTGTTCCAGAAGACGGGCACGGTGGTCCTGCCGAATCCTCCCATCCGCTCGGATTGGAACAACTATGGCCCTCGTGTGGGCTTCGCCTACCGGCTGGGCGCCAACACCACCATCCGCAGCGGGGCCGGCTTGTTCTTCGCCTACAACGGCGGCGGGGCGGTGCTGACCAGCATGATGGGCATGCCGCCGTACTTCGTATACGCCAGCCTGTCGTCCAGCCCGACCCGTCCGGAGATCCGCATGGCGGACCTGTTCCCGCCGCCGGAGAAGAGCACCACCGGCGTGACCCGGAATCAGGATCTGAACCAGCGCACCGGCTACCTGTTCAACTACAACTTCAACATCCAGCACCAGATCCGGCCGGGACTGCTGTTCGAGACCGGCTACATGGGCAACACCGCGCAGAAGCAGTACGGCGATATCCTGGTGAACCAGCCGCGCCTGCCCACCGACCCGAACAATCCGGAGCCCTGGCAGGCCCGCATCCCCTACCCGCACGTGCTGGTGCCGGGCTTCTCGCAGAACGCCAACTACCAGTGGAGCAACTACAACGCGGGTTTCCTGAAGCTGGAGCAGCGGCCCTGGCACGATCTCTCGTTCAGCGTGGCCTACACTTTCTCGAAGCTGATGGACAGCGGCGCCGCCGGGCAGAACATGTACAACCGCCGCCCGGAGCGCGGGCTGGCGGGCAACCATGTGCCGCACAACTTCATGCTGGCGTACGTGTGGCAGCTTCCCATCGGCAGGGGGAAGATGGTCAACGTTCAAAATGCCGTTCTGGACGCGGTGATCGGCGGCTGGGAGCTGAGCGGGATCACCAATTTCCGTTCCGGGATGTACTTCACCATCGGGGTCAGCGGCGATCTGGCCAACGTGCTGTCCGGCGCGCGGTATGCGGACGCCACGGGGGTGAAGCCGAAGAAGCTGGATCCACGCACCAACAACCTGCTGGGCTTCGACCGGGCGGCGTACGCCACCCCGGCCAGGGGCGTGTTCGGCAACCTGTCCCGGAACACGCAGCAGGGCTTCGGCATCAACAACTGGGACGTGGGCGTCAACAAGAACTTCCAGATGCCGTTCCTGGGCGAATCGGGACGGCTGCAGATCCGGGCCGAGTGGTTCAACTTCTGGAACCACACGCAGTTCCGCGGGATATCGAGCACGGTGAATATTCCGTCGAACTTCGGGGTCGTGAACAGCACGTACGACCCGCGCATATTGCAGGTCGCGGGCAAGCTGTACTGGTAGCGTTGCCGGCGCGCCCGGGAAGCGGCGAAGCCGGTCAAATGTCAGGCGGACAGGCTAACCGGCCGGCCGGTTTCCGGCCGGCTGTTTCGGGTTGCAGCCTACAATGCTGCGGCGCTGGGCCATCTCCTGTCCCAGGGCGACCTTCTCGGGTTCGCTCAGCAGTTGCTGCGCGACAGGGAAGATCTGCCGGTCCTCCACCTGAATGTGGGCCGAATAGATGCTGCGGAGCCGGTCGGCGGCATCGGCGAAGGCCGCGGCGTCCTCCGGCGGAAGGCTCCCCCCGGCCACCGCCTGCCGGCCGATCAGGTCAATGGCGGCGTGCAGTTGGTCCGCCTGCCGGTGGTCCGCCTCCAATTCTTCCAGAATCCGTAAGGCCTCTCCGGCTTCGGGAGAGGAGCAGGCCCGCAGGCGCGGGAACAGGGACCGCTCCTCGTCGGCGGTGTGCCTGGGCGCCGCATCCCGGAAGTAGTTCAGCGACCGCTCCACGGCGGAGCGCTCCTCGGGAGTCAGGGCCCGCTCCGGCAGCAACCCCGCGGCCCGGGTCAGCACACCCAGGAACATCTCGATCCGGCGGTGACAATCGAACAGCAGGCCGAACGGATCGTCGAACCCGGCTTGCGGCTTTTCTCCCAGTGTGACCGGCATTGAATCCCTCTCTTCTTCAATTGTAGTAGGCCAGAACGGATCAGGCATCCGCTTTCGGCAAACTGCTAAGATCATAGAAGGCCGCGCCCGGCAGGGGCAGTGATTGCGGTCACAGCGCGACCTCGTGCGCGGAAGCAGTTTGGCCCGTGCTACAATACGAAGGTCTTCCTGTTTTCCAAGTCCAGGGACATTTCTGTATGCCGAAGTTGAAGACCCATAAAGGTGCGTCCAAGCGGTTTAAGAAGACCGGCAGCGGCAAAGTCATGCGACGCCACGCCTTTGCCCGGCACATTCTGACCTCGAAGGCGCCCAAGCGCAAGAGGAACCTACGGCAGGGGGTGGCGGCTTCCCCGGCCGACCAGCCCAAACTGCTTGCGATGCTCCCCAACTGAGTAAGGGTGGGGCCGAGTGTGCGGACGGAGCGCGAGGCACGTGCCCGAGCCGCCACAAATCGTCCAGCAACAAGGAGTGAAACGTGCCACGAGTCAAACGCGGTACCAAGCGCAGAGCATCACGCCGGAAGACGCTTCGTCTGGCTTCCGGCTTCTTTCTAACCAAGAGTAAACTTCATCGCGCCGCCCAGGAGGCCGTGGAGCGCAGCCTGCGCCACGCCTACGTGGGCCGCCGGTTGAAGAAGCGGGATTTCCGCTCGCTGTGGATTGTGCGCATCGGCGCCGCCTGTCGCGCAGCGGGCATGTCGTACAGCAAGTTCATGCACGGGTTGAAGATGGCGAGCATCCCGCTGGATCGCAAGGTGCTGGCCGAACTGGCCGTGCAAGACGAGGCCGCGTTCCGCCAGCTGGCCGAGAAGGCCAAGGCGGCTCTGGCGGCGCAGGGGAGCTGATGGAACTGCTCGAACAGGAAACGGACTCTCTCCGCAGCTTAGAAGACCGCATCCACCGGACCGTTCAACTCGTGGCCCAGCTGCGCGAGGAGAAAGAGGCCCTCTTGCGGGAGAAGCAGTCCGCCCAGCGCGAGGCTGCCGAAGCCCGCTCGCAGGCACAGAAGATGTCCGAAGAGCTGGAGGCGCTTCGGGCCGAGAGGAAGCAGGTTCGGGGCCGCATCGAGAAACTGCTCAGCCAGATCAATCAACTGACCGCTGATTGACCGCGGAGGTCATTGTGGAAGGCAGCTCCAAGCGCCAGGTTCGGGTCACCATACTGGGGCAGAACCTGACCCTCCTCGCGTCCGGAGACACGGCCGAGGTGGAAGCGCTGGCGCATAGTGTGGATGAGTTGCTGGAATCCATCGCCCGGAGGGCCCCGAGCGCGGACAGTCTCCGGGTGGCGCTGCTGGCGTGCCTGCACCTCGCCGACCAGCTCCGCGGCCTGGAGCGCGACCTGAGCCGCCTGCGGGCCCGCATCGACCAGAAGTCCGGCGAGTTCGCCGTTCTGCTCGAGCAGGCGCTGGAAGCGGCCGAGCCGCCCCAGTGATTCCGCGGCGTCCCGCGCGTTAGGCGGCGGCGCGGCAGGTGTTCTCTTTTTCACGCTTGCCATGCCGCAAGCGAAAAAGTTAAAAAATCCCGCAGTTCAGGCCGTGGTACTCTACGACCATCCATCGGAGGGGTATCGCATGAAACGTGTGAGCTTGCTTCTGCTCGCGGCCGCTGCAATCTGCTCAGCGCCGCTTCTTCAGGCCGGGACCATCTGGTTCAACGTCACCCTGACGGGATCGCAGGAAGTGCCGGCCAACGCTTCGCCGGGGACCGGTTCGGCCCTGGTAATGATCGACGACGTAGCGAATTCGGTCTCGGTGGATCTGACCTACGGCGGGCTGGTGGCGCCCACCACCAACGCGCACATCCACTGCTGCAACGGCCCCGGGGTCAACTCGCCGGCCGTGCTTCCGTTCATCCCGGCGGGGTTCGTGACCGGGACGACCAGCGGAACTTTCTCGGCCGTTTTCACGGGTGTGGATCCCGGCATCATCGCCGCCCTGATGAACTACCGCGGCTATATCAATGTGCACACATCCGAGTTTCAGGGCGGGGAGATCCGCGCCGACCTGGTTCCCGAGCCCGGAACGCTGACGCTGCTGGGCCTGGGCCTGGCGGGATTGGCGTTCGGCCGCCGCAGGCGAGAGCGGAGGAAGGCCGATTAGAATTTGCCGGGCGGCGCTCCATCGGGTATGACCCGGGAGTAGCCGCCCGCGACGCTGTATCCCCATCCGGAAGGCGCCCCCCCAGCCTCCTCCTGGCTGCATTGAATCGGGCGGGCAAGAATTACACGTCATCCCGGAAGGAAGGCGGGCGGCCCGCGCCCGGCTTCCCGCCGGTCCACTGAAGCGGGCGGAATCCACCCGCCTCCCGGAGAACTTCTTCACCGGGGCGGCCCGCGCTGTTCACCCCCTCACTCAACTTCGCCGGCCGGAGTCCCGATTGGACTCGCATCTGCACGCCCTGAAGCGGGCTTCCGATCGAGCCCCGACAGCAACGCTTCAGTTGGCAGTAACGGTCAAATGAAAACCACTTGCATAATCCGAACGGGATACGTGTGCCGGCTTCTGGCAATACTGACAATGCTTGCCGCGGCGGCAGCCGCGCAGAGGCCAGGCATGGAATCCACCTGCACTTTGCGGGGGACCCTGCAGAGCGAGGAACCGATGGGCACGGGCCTGACGGTCGAGTTACAGGGCTCCAGCGTCATGGCGGGCGCCGGCAGCGCTCCGGTGGACCCCACTGGCTCTTTCCAGATCAACGGTATTCCGGCCGGCCAGTATGTGCTGGCCGTCACCGGCTTCAACGGGCGGGTGATCCACCGCGAGTTTGTCACCGTGGGGCCCAACTTCAGCGAGGTCGTCATCCGGCTTCCCCGGAGCCGGAAAGAGGATCCGGGGACGGGCACCGTGTCGGTGAAGCGGCTGGCGCACAAGGTGCCCTCGAAGGCCAAGAAGGAATTCAAGCGCGCCGAGGAGGCTCACGAGAAAGGCGACGTACAAGCGTCCATCCAGCACCTGGCAAGAGCGCTGGAGATCGACCCCGCCTACATGGAGGCGCACAACAACCTGGGCTCGCGCTATCTGCAGCAGAACCAGTTCGAAGCCGCGCTCACGCACTTCGAGAAAGCCTGCGATCTGGATCCCGGCGCCAGCATTCCGCAAGCCAACGCCTCGGCCGCGCTGTTGCTGCTCAAGCGCAACGAAGACGCGGAACGGGCCGCGCGCCGCGCCCTGGAACTGGATCCCTCCAACACCCGCGCGCGGTATGCCCTGGCCGTGTCCCTGGTGGAGCAGCAGAAGGAGCCGGCCGAGGCCATGGAGCATCTGGAACGGGTGGCCGCCGAGATCCCCCGTGCGCGGGTGATGATGGCGCGGCTGCTGGCCCGGCAAGGCAACCCGGAACGGGCGCGCGAGGAGCTGCAAAAGTACCTGGCGACGGCCCCAAGCGAGGAACAGCCCGAAGTCCAGGCCTGGCTGGCTCAACTGCAACACCGGGGCGATTGAGTCCGGCTATGCGCCCCGGGCCTGCCTGATCGTGCGCTCCGCGTCGCGCGCGATCAGCAGGCTTTCGTCGGTCGGGATCACCCACACCCGGGTGCGCGCGCCGGGAGAGCTGATTTCGGCCTCCACTCCCGCGGCGGCTTCGTTCCTGGCGGGATCGAGCTCCACTCCGAATGAAGAGAGCGAGTCGCAGATCTCCGCGCGCAGGGCGAAGGCATTCTCCCCGATTCCGCCGGTGAAGATGATGGCGTGCGCTCCGTCCAGGACCGCGAAGAAGGCCCCGATATACTTCTTCACCCGGTAGCAGAAGACCTCCAGCGCCAGCCGCGCACGGGGATGGCCCTGGGAACGAAGGTGCAGCAATTCGCGCACGTCGTTGGTTACGCCGGAAAGGCCCAGCAGTCCGCTGTGCCGGTTGAGCAGCGAATCGACCTCTTCGACCCGCAGGCCCTCCCTCTCCAGAAGGTGGAAGACCACCGCCGGGTCCAGGTCTCCGCAGCGCGTGCCCATCACCAGGCCTTCCAGCGGGGTGAAGCCCATGGAAGTATCCACCGAGCGGCCGCGGTCGATGGCGCAGAGCGAGCAGCCGTTGCCCAGATGGCAGGAAATCAGCTTGAAGGACTCCGGTTCCGCGTTGTGAATCTCCGCGAAGCGCTCCGAGACGTAGCGATGCGACGTGCCGTGGAATCCGTAACGGCGGATGCGGTGGCTGGTGTAGTACGAGTAGGGCAGGCCGTAAAGATAGGCCCGGGAGGGCATGCTCTGGTGGAAGGAGGTGTCGAACACAGCCACCTGCGGCACTCCGGGCAGCAGGCAGCGGGCGGCCTGTATGCCTTCCAGCCCCAGCGGATTATGGAGCGGGGCCAGGGGCGAGCAGGCGGCGATCAGCCGCAGGGCGGAATCGTCGAGCAGGGTCGATTCGGCCAGGTGCTCGCCGCCATGCACGATGCGATGGCCCACACCCTCGATGCCCGCGGCGGATTCGAGGACCCCGTCGGTGGGATCGGTCAGGCAGGCCAGCACCGTTCCGGCGGCCTGGGTGTAGTCGGCCACGGCGATGGAGAAGCGCTTGCGGATGCCGCGCCAGCTTTCGTAGGCAGCGGTCGATTCCTCCCGCCCGACACCCTCAATGATGCCCTTGGCCATCACCCGTCCGGCGCCGGTTTCGATCAGCTGGAACTTGAGCGACCAACTGCCGGCGTTGAGCACCAGAATGCGCATGGCGCTAGGGTAGCACGGGCCAACGGCGCCCCGGCCCGGCGCCGTTGTATCCTTTTTCAGACACAGAACAGGAGATCAGCCATGCGGAAGATGATGGAAGCGATTCTCGCCGTGCTGGCCCTCGGCGGCGCCATCGCCGGCGGACAGCAGACCCGCACGGAGGTGACCAAGCCCACCACGCCGGCAGACGACGCCAAGCCCAACAGCGACCAGGTGCCCGAAGTATACGCCGTCAGCGGGCAGTTCGAGCGTGTGCTGGTGCTGCGCTTCAAGTACCAGGCCGACCTGCTGGCCGGACTGGAGCGGATGGTGAAAGAGCACAATATCCGCAACGCGGTGATCCTGGCAGGCGCCGGATCGGTGCGCAACTACCACATTCACTCGGTCAGCAACCGCACCTTCCCGTCGAAGAATATCTACGTGAAGGATCCCGGCGCGCCGGCCGACATCGTCAGCATGAACGGGTATATCATCAACGGCAGGATACACGCGCATCTCACCATGACGGATGCCGACCGCGCCTTCGGGGGGCACCTGGAGGCGGGGACCCACGTGTTCACATTCGCGGTAGTCACGGTCGGAGTGTTCGGGAGCAACACCGACCTGAGCCGGGTGGACGACAAGACTTACCGGTGATGTTATGAGTCGAAACACGGGAATGCTGTTAGTGTTGACCGCCGGGCTGCTGCCCGCGCAGGACAAACCGCCGCAGCTGAGCGACGGACAACTGCGCCGCGGGGCGGAACTGATGCAGTTCCAGTTCGACCCCGACGAGGATCCCATGCCGCTGGTGAAGAAATTCGAAGGCCTGCGCGTCACCGACGTGCTGGACGCCCTGCAGGCCGTCGGGATTCAGGACCAGACCGTCATGGACAGGACGATCCGCCCGCTGTGGCGCGACCAGACCGAGAAGCTGGCGCACCGGGTCTACGGCGTGGCCGTGACGTATCAGTACGTCCCCACCAACCGGCCCCCGGCGGGGCAGATGTCCTACGAGAAATTCCGCGAGTGGCACAGCCACTGGTACCGCACCTACGCGCCGGAATTGTTCTCCCGGATCCTCAAGCCGGGGCACGTAGTGGTGATCGATGCGCACGGCAGCGAGCAGACCGGTTTCATCGGATCGAACAACGCCCTGGGGTGGCGCTCGCGCGGCATGACGGGCGTGATCACCAACGGGAATTGCCGGGACACGGACGAGTTGATCATCCAGAAGATCCCGGTTTACTCCCGCTACCAGGGCGGAGGAACGCGCCCGGGCCGCATTGAAGCCGCTTCCGTCAACCGGCCGGTCGTCGTGGGAGGCGTGCTGGTGCGGCCGGGCGATTTCGTAGTCGCCGACGGAGATGGAGTGGTAGTGGTCCCCAGGCAGCATCTCGACCGGGTGGCCGAGATTGCCTGGGACATCGCCAAAGGCGACAAGGAGGGCCGGCGCAAACTGTACGAGAAGTTGCGAATGCCGGCCGATGCGACCGTGAAATAGGGAAACGCGGCCCGGCCGGCTGGAGCGCGAAATGCTATTGTGAAAGCCGGGGTTGAGGTATGCGCTGGAGCGGTTTGCTGTCGCTGGCGGTCTGCTTGTGCGCCCAGGAACCGGCGCCGCTGGGCATCGTGCGCGGCACGCTGGTGGAACTCCGCGAGGGACAGCCGGATGGCGAACTGGTGGTCCGCACCGCGGAAGAACGCAGCTACCGCTTCACTTTCAACCTGCGCACTTACGTAGAGCGGGAGCGCAGGCGGATCTCCATCTCGTCGGTGCGGCCCGGCGAGCACGTGGAAATTCTGTCGGATGTCGGCTCCACGGAGGGGACGCGCTACGCGCGCATCGTTCACGTGGTGGACCCCAGCCGGCGGCGCCCGCTCCTGCCCTCGACTACCGGGCGGACCCGGCCTTACCGCAGCCCCACCGAGGACATCGTGCCGCGCGGGCACCTGACCTTCGCCGGGGAGATTCGCCGGCTGAATCCCGACAGGCTGGTGCTGCGCACCCGCCTGGACGGCGATAAGACCATCTTCCTGCGGTCCGATACGCGATATCTGCGGAGCGGCTCGGTGGTGGATGCCGCGGCGCTGACCAACAGCGTTCGGGTGTTCGTGCGATGCGCCCGGAACCTGGATGGGGAGATCGAGGCCTACCAGGTGATTTGGGGCGAGATCCTGGACCCGGGCCGCTGACCTGGCTCAACGCAGGTCCGTTCGCAGTTCCTTCATGAAGCGGCCGCGCATGTCTCCCAGCCATTCGTCCAGGTAGCGCTTGTTGAGGTCGATCGTGGCCGTGGCCGCCCTGCCCTGCTCCGCCGCCTGGGCCAGGATCTCGCCGTTGGGATCCAGCACCTGCGTGGGGTAGCCGTATCCGGAGGAAACCAGGAAAACGTGGTTTTCGATGGCCCGGGCCTTGCCCAGCGCGAGGTTGCCGCCCCAGATGGGCAGCAGCAGGATTTCGGCTCCGCGGCGCGCCAGTTCTCGGGCCGGATCGGTGTACTGCACGTCCCAGCAGATCATCAGACCGACGGTTCCGAAATCGGTGCGGAAGACCGGGTAGTCGTTGCCGGGAGTCAGGCCGCCCTCGATCTCCTCACGGGGCAGGTACACCTTGCGGTATTTCCCCACCAGTTCTCCCTTGCGTCCGATCAGTACGGCGGTGTTGTAGATGGCGATCCCCTCACGCTCGTACAGGCCGGCCGCGATGTAGGCGTTCTTGCGGCGCGCCATGGCAGCCAGGCGGGAGACCGTGGGGCCGGGAATGGTTTCCGCCACCTCGGCGTATTTTTTTCCCGTGCCCACAACGGTAATGCCTTCGGGAAGCAGAATGAGATCCGCCCGCGTGACACTCGAATCGACGGTCTCCAGGAAGCGGGAGACGCTGCTTTCGGCGGACCCGGTGTTGCGCGGCTGCAGGTTGATGGAGGCGATGGTGACGGTCCGGGGCCCCGGATCGGGGATTTCTTCCAGCGAGATCGCGTCCCACCAGACGGTGCCCTGGGGCGCATTGGCCAGGTACAACTGGATCCTGACGGACACCGCCCGCGCCGGAGCGGGGGCTTCCAGGCTGATCTGTCGCCATTCGCCGTCGCGCTGGAGCTTCCAGGCGTAATCCGGCTGGCCGGCCCGCCCGCCGGCACTGCGCCAGTCCAGCCTCGCCACGATCTGCAACTGTTCCTGAGGCACGCCCTCGGCACGGTAATACGCTTGGAGCCGGTACCACTTGCCCGGCTCGACACCGCCGGCGGCGTACTCCCAGCCGCCGTAGGCCGCCGCGTTGCTGTTTCCCGAAACGGCCAGGGAGGCCGGTCCTTTCCGATAGTGAGTGGCGTCGAGAAACATGCGCGGGGCGATCTCCGGACGGGCCGCCCAGGTGGTCCAGCCGGGCGGCGGTTCGCCGGAGTCCGGGAACCCGGATTGAATTACCCGCAGCCGGCCCACCGCACTGCCGGGAAGCAGCAGGACCGCCAGTAGAACGCAGGCGCGGCCGGTCCGGTGCGCGCGTTGGTGAGTGGAAGCCATGCTTTGAGTAGTATAGCCCGCGCATGCCGGGCCTTGACCGGAGGATGGAACCGCTTCCTCTGGTCGCGGCTTGGAAACGGCGCCGCAGGGACGGACGATGGGCAGCGGAAATCAGGCGGGAGCGCCCATCTTCTTCCGGATCACTTCGACCAGCTCCCGAACCGCTTCGGCGCTCTTATGCAGCATGGTGCGCTCTTCGGTGGTCAGGTTGATCTCGTAGATCTTCTCCACTCCGCGCGCTCCCAGCTTGACGGGAACGCCGACGAAAAGCCCTTCGATGCCGTACTCGCCTTCCAGGTAGGCGGCGCAAGGCAGCACCTTCTTCTTGTCCTTCAGAATCGATTCCACCATCTCGACGGTGGCCGCCGAGGGCGCGTAGTAGGCGCTGCCCATCTTGAGGTACTTGACGATCTCAGCGCCGCCGTTGCGAGTGCGATCCACCAGGCGATCCAGGGTGCCCTGATCGAGCAGCTCGGTCAGGGGAATCCCCGCCACGTTGCTCAGCCGAACCAGCGGAACCATGGTGTCTCCATGGCCGCCCATCACCACCGCGGTGACGTTCTCCACGGAGACCTTGAGTTCCTGGGCGATGAAGGTGCGGAAGCGGGCGGTATCCAGCACGCCGGCCATGCCCACGACCCGGTTCTTGGAGAACCGGGAGACCCAGAAAGCGGTCTGGCACATGGCATCCAGAGGGTTGGTGACTACGATCAGGATCGAATCCGGAGAGTATCTCACCGCCTGCTCGGTGGCGCTGCGGACCACCTCGTAGTTGGCCAGCAGAAGGTCGTCGCGGCTCATACCCGGCTTGCGGGGGAAACCGGCGGTGATCACCACGATGTCGGAACCGGCCGTGGCCTCATAGTCGTTCACCCCGGTCACGTTCACGTCGTATCCCTGCACCGGGCCGGACTGGAGCAGGTCCAGGCCCTTGCCTTGCGGGATGCCGTCCACTACGTCCACCAGGACGACATCGGCCAGTTCCTGTTCCGCAATTCGCAACGCGCAATTGGCGCCGACGTTGCCGGCGCCGATGACGGTAACTTTCTTTCGCACTGTGCCTACTCCTTGAGTCATTCAGCGGCAGGGCCGGGATTGCGGCCTGGCCGGCCCGGTTTCTGTATCCGGACTCACACCCGCAGAGGGCGCGGCCGCACAGCCCATGGTAGCATCGGAACCATGCAGTTGACCGTTATCGGGACGGGCTACGTGGGTACTGTAACCGGAGCCTGCCTGTCGTACCTGGGCCACCGTGTGACCTGCGTCGACATCGACGAAGAGAAGATCGGCATGCTCCGGCGCGGCGAGATGCCCATCTATGAACCGCGCCTGAGTGAACTCCTGGAGCTGGCCCGCCGCCAGGGCGACATCTGCTTCAGCACGGAGCTCGGTCCGGCCGTTCGCGAGAGCGATGTGATCTTCATCGCCGTGGGCACGCCGCCCCTGCCCAGCGGGGAGGCCGATCTCTCCTACCTGGAATCGGCGGCACGGGGGATCGGCGCCGCCATGGACTGCTCGCGCTACCGCGTGGTGGTGAACAAATCCACCGTCCCGGTGGGTAGCGGAAACCTGGTGGAGACCCTGGTTCGGGAAGGCATCCAGGAAGCAGGCCAGGCCAACGGAAAGAGCGTCCGCTTCGGAGTGGCCAGCAACCCGGAATTCCTGCGGGAGGGCTCCGCCATCGCCGATACGCTATACGGCGACCGCATCGTGATCGGCTCGGATGAAGCCGCCCCGCTGGAGGTGATGAAGGAACTGTACCGGCCCCTGGTGGAGCAGGCCTTCAATCCGCCGCCCTTCCTGCCCCGTCCGGAGGGCTTCGAACGGATTCCGCTGGTGGTCACCAGCCTGACCAGCGCGGAGATGATCAAGTACGCCTCCAACACCTTCCTGGCTCTCAAGATCGGTTTCGCCAACGAGATGGCGAACATCTGCGAGCGGGTGGGCGCGGATGTTACCGAAGTGGCGCAGGGAATCGGGCTGGATTCGCGCATCGGCGCGCGCTTCCTGAACGCCGGCATCGGCTGGGGCGGAAGCTGCTTCGGCAAGGACATCCAGTCGCTGATCCACACGGCGCGCGAGTACGGCTATCAGGCCCGGATTCTGGAATCGTCGCTGGAGGTCAACCGCGCCCAGCGCCACGTAGTGATCCAGAGGCTTCAGGAGAAGCTCTTCATTTTGAAGGGCCGCACCATCGCCCTGCTCGGGCTGGCCTTCAAACCCAACACGGACGACCTGCGGGACGCTCCCAGCCTGCAGATCGCCGAGCGGCTGCTGCGTATGGGGACGCGGGTGAAAGCGTACGACCCGGTGGCCATGGAAGCCTGCCGCCAGCAGCATCCCGGCCTCCGCATCCAGTACTGCGGCAGCGCGCTGGAAGCCCTGACCGACGCGGATGCGGCCGTGCTGGTGACCGAGTGGGATGAGTTCGGACGGCTGGATCTGCATGAGGCGGCCCGGGCGATGGCGCGCCAGATCCTGATCGACGGCCGCAACCTGTTCGACCCGCGCGCGGCATGCCAGGCCGGCTTCGAATATTGCGCGATCGGGCGCTCGACGTCGAGGAAGACGCTTACCCAGGACGCCGCACGGTAGATTGCCGGGCCAGGCCGGCAACCGGAGCATGCCTGCTCCGTGCTCGCCTGGCCGGACCGGCGGGAGTGGCGCAGGAAGCGCCGTTACCGAGCCGCGACCAAAAGGGAGCGGTCGAGTTCTCACTCGCGTAGTTCGCGAGACCCCGGAAGCCCATGGAGTGCCCGGAGTGCAACCGCTTCCTGTGGTCGCGGCTCGGAAACGTGTCGGCCGTATGGAGCGGCTCGTGCCCGCAAGGCGGCGAGCGGCGCTACCGCGCCACCCGCCGCAGCGTATCGAAGAAGCCGGGGAAGGACACCGAAGCCGCTTCGGCGTTCTCGATAACCGACTCGCCCGGCGCGGCCAGGGCGGCAACGCTGAAGGCCATGGCGATGCGGTGATCGCCGAACGAATCGAAGCAGCCGGCGCGAAACGGCTGCCCGCCCGGAATGGCCATGCCATCCGGAAAGACATCCGCCTCCACCCCCGCGCGGCGCAGGTTCTCAGCCACGGCTGCGATGCGGTCCGTCTCCTTGATGCGCAGCTCAGCCGCGTTCCTCACGACCAGTCCCTCGCGGCTGGCGGCGCCCAGCACCGCCAGGACCGGAATCTCGTCGATCAGTTGAGCGGTCAGCTCGCCCTGGATCGTGCCGCCGCGCACCGGGCCGCCTCGGACCAGCAAGTCGCCGGCCGGCTCTCCGTGCTGCTCCCGGCGGTTTTCAACTCGGATGCCGGCTCCCATCGAGCAGAGGAAATCGACGAGGCCGGCGCGGGTCGCATTCAGGCCCACTCCTTCCAGCCGCAGCTCGGAATCCGGAAGGAGCAGCGCCGCGACCAGGAAGAACGCGGCGGAGGAGAGATCGGCGGGCACGTCCAGTTCGAGCGGACGCAGTGCGGGCCTCCCCTGGAGCGTGATGACCCCTCCGGAGACGTGCAGCGCCGCGCCGAACTCCCGGAGGGCGACCTCGGTGTGGTTCCGCGAGGGGATGGATTCGCGCACCGTGGTGGCCCCCTCACAGTACAGGCCGGCCAGCAGGACGCAGGTCTTCACCTGGGCGCTGGGAACCGGTAGCGGGTAGTCGATGGGGCGCAGTCGCGCGCCCCGAATCTCAAGGGGCGGGTACTTTCCATCGCGGGCCGTGATGGAAGCGCCCATCCGGCCCAGGGGCGCCATGATGCGATCCATGGGCCGCCGGGAGAGGGATTCGTCTCCGCCGATGCGGCTGGTGAAGGGCTGGGCGGCCAGGATCCCGGAGAGCATCCGCATGGTGGAACCGGAATTGCCGGCGTCGAGATCCGCGGCGGGGGCGCGCAGACCGTCCAGCCCCCGGCCGCGGATCACCAGTTCGTCCCTGCCTTCGGCCTCGATGCCCAGGGCACGCAAAGCGCCGAGGGTGGAGCGGCAGTCCGCGCCATCCGCGTAGTTGCGGATGCGGCTGGCGCCCCCGGCGAGGGCGGCCAGGATCGCATAGCGGTGTGAAATCGACTTGTCGCCCGGCAGGCGGATGGAGCCGCGCACGCCCCTGGCTGCGGAGATTCGCTGCTGCATGTGCGGAACCTCCATTCTAGCCAACCGGCGCGGCGGGGCGCCCGACGACCGGTCAGCCGGGGTCAGGAGCCGGTCAGGCGCTAACGAACAAACCGGCGGGCAGCGTCAGTTCCCGAAGCGGGCGAGTTTCCCGAAAAGGCTGGAAGCGGTAGCCAACCCCGAAGATGGTTTCGATGTACCGGTCCGAGCAGGAGGAAAGCTTGCGGCGCAGCCGGCGTATGTGCACGTCCAGCGTGCGGGTGCGAATTTCGCGGCTGTAGCCCCATACCTGCATCAGCAGCACGTCCCGGGCGACGATCTCACCGGCGTTGCGCGCCAGCAGGGAAAGCAGTTCGTATTCCTTGCGCGTCAGGACCATGCGGACCGAGTCCAGATACACGGCCCCTTTTTCGAAATCGATCTCCAGGTGCGCATCCCGGTACTGGGCGGGGCGGCTGGAAGGCATTTGCAGAAGACCCATGTCGCTATCTCCTCTTTCCCCCCGATAGTAAGAAGGAGGATGCCATCGAGTCGTTCGCGGATTGTAAAAAAACTGTAAAAGCCGGGGATCTATTGGATTACGAAGGGACCGGGGTTGCCGACACGGAGATCGCGACCTTCCTCGTCGCTGGCGGCCACCTGGATCGCCACTACCCGGGGCGGAGCTTTCACCTGCATGCGAAACTCGGACTCCTGGCCCGGCTCGAGCAGTTCCTCGTCCAGCGCGCCCCGGTAGGTGGTCACTACCTGGCGGCCGGGCGCCATGAAATCGAAGACCAGCACCAGACCGCGGATGGGTTTCGCGGCGCAATTGCGCAGACGCCCGTCGATGAGGATGTCCTCTCCGCTCCGGCGCATGACCGGCTCAAGGAGTTCCACATCCAGCGGCCTGCCCTTGCGCTTCTGGGGAGCACCGCCCAGGCAAACGGCGAGCAGCGCTACAAGGCTGACCAGGCGAACCATTTGAGCGCTATTCTAGCATCGCCCGGGGAGGCGGCGGCTCAGAAGGCGGCCGCGCCTGCCTCGGCCACGGCGTGGTCCTGGTCTCCAGATCCGCCGCTGACGCCGATGGCTCCGACGACCTTGCCGCCGCGTTTCAAGGGGACGCCGCCGGCGAAGATCATGATCCTGCCGTCGTTCGAGGCGTGAATCCCGAAGAACTGCCCTCCGGACTGCGAGTGAACGGCCAGGTCCTTGGTCGAGATATCAAAGGCCCGCGCGGTAAATGCTTTCTTGATGGATATATCGATGCTGCCGATCCAGGCGCCGTCCATGCGCACATGCGCCACCAGGTTGCCGCCCTCGTCGGCCACGGCGATATTCATGGGCTGCCCGATCTCGAGCGACTTCTTCTCCGCTGCTGCAATGACCCTGCGAGCGTCGTCCAGGCGAACCATCGTCAATCCTCCAGTCGTAGATGTATTATAGCCGTCAAACACCAGCCGGCCGGCGGCCGATCGCTATAATCGTTGTACTTCTATGCTCCGAAGCGGATTCTTCCTTTCGTTCTTGCTGGCGGCGGGCACGCTGTCCGCCGCCAGTGACGATGTGAGCGCGGCGGCTTTTGCGGCCAGGGCGCTACCCGCCCTGCCTGTCGAAGAGCCGTACGCGTTTCAGAAGGTGCTGGCCGAGCGCGTGGAACCGCTGCGGCGCGATCCGTCCGCGCGGCCGGGTCCCGAGGAACTGGCCATTCCGGCGCAAGGATGGACTCTGGTTCTCGCGGCCGAGGCCGGGCCTCTGCTGCGGCAGGCGGCCGTCGAGTTCCGCGGCCGGGTGGCCGACGGGATGCGGGTGAAGCTCGAAATCCGAAGCGCCGGCTCGCTGGAGGGTTGGGCCGGCCTCTCCCGGTCCATCGTCGCGGGCACGCGCGCGCAGATGCCGGGCTGCGGCGCGGGGCTGCGGGGGCCCAAGGATTACCACATCCGCGTCTCGGGTGAGACGGTGGCGGTCTGCGGGTTCGACGAGCGGGGCGCCATGTACGGGCTCTACAATCTGGAGGCACGATTCAGCCTGCGGGAGGCTCCCTTTCTTCCGCGCGGCCTGGACACCACGCGCCACAGCCTCTACCGCGCCCGCATGACCCTCTCCGGCCTGGGCTGGATGCAGTGGCCCGACCGCTATCTCGCCACCCTGGCCCGCTACGGCTTCGACTCCATTCACGCCTCGATCTACCGGAATCCGAACAACGCGCCGGGCGTGGGCCCGCACTGGGACGACATGAAATCCCACCCGCCCGGAGCCATGAAGGACCTGATCCGGCGGGCGGCCCGGTACGGCATCGATCTCTATGTCCCCATCCTGTGGCGTTACACGCCGACTCCGGAAAACCAGGAGGGCCTGCGCAAGCTGGTGCGCGACATCGTCGGCCAGTTCCCGGAAATCCGAGGCTATGTCCTGTTGACCGAGGGCTTTTACTACGAGCGCTGGTTCGGGGCGGGCGGTCACGGGAACGAGGATCTTCGCAAGTGGCTGCGCGAGTGGGCTCACGCCGTCGAGATCGTGACCGAGGAATGCCGCCGCCTGAACCCCGCCATAGAGGTTCTGCCGTGGGAGTACAACATTGACTTCCGGCCCGAGCAGGCCGAGAACAAGCGCTACGGCACGGCGCAATTGCCCCGCTATTCCATCCCCCTGCTCACCTTTGAAAACGGCAAGGGCTTCGAACTCGACGGCGAGCGCGGCTGGCTGAAGGACTACGCCATCAACCAGGTGGGTCCGGCCGAAGTCACCCAGGCGCAGATCCAGGAGGCCAAGAAACTGGGCTTCCGCGGCGTGTATTCGAAAGCCGACACCTTCGCGAGCTGGCAGTACGGCACGTTTCCGTACCTGCCGTTCCCCTATCAGTGGTACGAGCGCTACCGGGCGCTTGAGAAATGGGGCGTGGACGGAACCCTGGAGAGCTGGAGTTACGGTTTCAAGCCCAACTGGGTGGCCGAGATGCGGGCCTGGTATGCCTGGAGCGACGCGCCGCCGCTCGAGGAACTGCTGCGCGCCATCGCCCGGCGCGAATTCGGGGCCGGAAACGAGTCCCGCGTGATGGAAGCCTGGAAGGCCTTCAGCCAGGCGATCCGGCTGGTGCCGGATACCGGGCCGAACTGGGGCACCAACAACGCGGTGGCTTCCCCGTTTTTCCTGACGCAGCCGCCGCCGCGCATGATGACCTTGAACCATTCCTGGAGCGACCCGGCGCTGCACGCGCGCTGCTGTCAGGTGAATCCGCACTGGCCCTACGTTCCGGCGCGGCTGATCCTGTGGCCCGATTTCACGAACAAGGTGAATGCGGCGGAACGCTATGCGCGCCCGTTTTCCCTGCCGGTGTTCATGAAGTACCTCGGCCTGGCGGCGGATGAGATGGAGCGAGGCCTGAAGCGGTACCGCCGCGCCGCGCTCTCCGCGCCGGCGGCCAAGCGTGCGGGCGCCTACCGGGAAGTGCTCCTGGCCGAGCAACTGCAGCGCATGATCCGCAGCGAGCACGCGCTGCTCGAGTTCGAGAACACCCGCTTCCACTTGAACTCGGGGAAGGGCGCGGGCATGCCGCGGATCGCATCCCTCCTCCGCGAGGAGATTGCGCGCACGGAAGCCTCGCTCGAAACCGCCCGCCGCGACTCGCGCCTGGGCTACGAGTGGGAGCAGGACTACATCTACACGCCCTACACGCTCGGCGAGAAGCTGGAGTTGCTGCGCGCCACGCTCAAGGAGGTCAACGCCCGGTCAGGCGCTCCAACCGGGCGTTGATTCACATCCCCTCGAAGATCAGCCAGCCGAGGTCGGCGGGGTTGTCCGTGCCCAGCGCCAGCCGCGGCGTCAGCGGGTTCTGCGGGCGCCAGGCGCCGCCCCCTCCCTTCAGCTGGACGCGCACATCCAGGCGAACGGGATGCAGGGACTGCGCCGCCAGCCCGGCCTTCTCCAGCGGGATGCGGACCAGCGCTCGCGAGCCCGACACCTTGCCCTCCACGGTCTGCGGCGAAACGGCGTCGGGCAGTTCCGTGCGGGCCTCGGCGCCAGGGGTGAAAACGAAGTGCCGGGCGGGCCACAAGCGGCGCGGCTCCAGTTTCACCAGCACGCCGGCAACCGGGGCCGATGCCGAAACGCCCACGTAGAGCGCCTCCCGGTCATAGCCGGCGGCCCACTGGACGTCCTGCTTCTCCGCGCCGTAGCCGCAGCGCTCCCAGCGCAGGCCGGGAGGCGGTTCGAGGCCGGCACGCGACCACCAGGCGCCGTCCACCGGCACGCAGCGGGCGACAGCGCCGGCCGGCCGGCTGCCGGTGTACTCCGGGAACAGCGGACGGTCCTCCCGGATGAGACGTTCGATTTCGGGCGCGTCCCGGCTCAGAACGCTTTTCAACTGCTCCATGCGCCAGCGGATCTTCTCGGGAAAGTACTTGTAGCCTTCCGCCTCGGAATGGAAGCCCAGGCGCGAGTCGCGCTCGCACAGCGCCAGCAGCCGCCGGTCCTGGTCGAGTTCCTCGCGCACGATGGCCATCATCTGCTGCAACAGCTGCTGGCGCTGCGACCCTTGCATGCGCAGCATGCGCTCGCGCAGGCCGTAGAAGCGCAGGATGTTGTAGCCGCTGCGAAACTGGATTCCCAAAGCCCGAGCCACGCCGATATCGAGCACGCGCTCGGCTTCGCCGCGGAAGCGGGGTTCGAGGCCGTTCAGAATTTCGACGCCGCGGTCCCACTCCGCGCTCATGCGCCGCGCCAGTTCAGTGACTTCATCCAGCGTCAACACCTCCTTGAAGCTCTCGCCGATGCGGTCCCCGCTGGGCGGCCATGGCCGGCGCGTGAGGGTGGAACCGAGAAGCCAGGTGGGCGACAGGGGTGCGTCGCGAGGCTTCAGCAGCAGCGGCCAGACCGGACCGTCGTGCATGGGTCCGTAGTACTGGAACAGGTTCGTGAGGGGATAGTGGGAATACCCGGCGCCGAAGTGCTTCCAGGCCGCCGATATTTTCAACGCTTCGCCGCGGCCCCAGTAGATCGAGGCTAGGCGGTCGAGAAAGGCGTCTTCGCTCTCTGGAAAAGGCTCAAAGGAGAGCTCGCCGGCGGCCTTGTTCATGAGTCCGGGGTAGTTGCCGAAGTACCAGCACAGCATGGTGTGCGAGACGCCCAGGCGGCGCATGGCGGAGAACTTGCGATGCAGCAGCGACGGCGCCGGGACGTAGGGCACGGTGGCAACCTCGTGCGAGGTGGCGGTTTGAATCTTGGCCGAGACCGGGGAGTCATGCTTGCGCGCTGTCTGGGCCACGCGCTCGAAGCGGGAACTGGGGCCGGGGGTGGAGATCCAGTAATCGCCCCCGACGAGTTCCTTGCCGAATTCAGTCCGCCGCACGCCGGATTCGAAGTTGAACTGCAGGATTACGCCTTTGGGAACGTGGGCGGGAATGTCGTATACCCAATCCGCCAGGCCTTCCCGCGTAGCGCCCCGGGCCTGGGGCATGTAAAGCCAGCTCACCAATTCCGCGGCGGGCGCCGCATCGTGCATGCCGCGCTCCATGGCGGAGAGCGAGGCGTGGTGAATCTCCCACGGCGCTTTCTTTGAACAGCGAGGGCACTCCACCTTGCCCGCCCCAACGGCGGAGACCGCGCTCAGGCAGGTGGTCGCCCGTTCGCCGTGGCTGATGTTGATGAGGCCGCCCAGGCCGGGAACCGCTTTGAAGATGGCGTTCACCGACTCGTACAGATACTGCCGGCCGGCTTTGCCAGTGGGGCAGAAGTAGCGCCTGCCGTCCGCTGCGCGGGCGCCGGCCAGTTCCGGAAAGCGGTCCGGGACGGGGCTATCGGCGTCCCAGGCGCGCGGTTCGATGGCGAAGATGTACGTCCGGATGCCGTACCGCAGGCAGGCCGCGACGGTCCGGCGCAGCTTGGCCAGGCGGCGGGCGGCGTCTTTGCCCGCGTCCGGAGTAAACGAGGTGGCGCACAGGTCGCGGAATTCGACCGTCAGCCACAGGCCGTTCACGCCGTCGTGCGCCAGGCGGTTCAGGTATTGTTCCGGGTAGTAATCGACGTCGTCCATGAGTTCGTCGCGCATGCGCGGCGGACGCTTGATGGGACCGAAGAAGCAGCGGGAGATCCGCCGGGCGATGAAGGGACGCCTCTCGATGTTTCCCAACGGCAGAAAAGGCCCGCGCAGGCGGAGCATTTCATCTTCCATGTAGAAGATCCCGCGGCGTATGCCCTCGGTTCCGGTCGCCAGGATACGGCAGCCCTTCGGCGCCACCTCCACGCGGAAGCCCTCTTCACCCAAGCCGGCAACGGCGGCGGTTTCGATGGTGTAGGCGCCGTTCTCGCTCGACACATCGCCTGCCGCCAGGAACTGGCGCAGGTCCTGGTAGGCCGTTTCCAGCCGTTGCCCGGCATCCGCGAATCCGGTTTTGAGGGTCACGCCGGCCGAGAGATCCGCTTCCCCGGGACCCGGACGGGCGGCGCCCCACGGGTGCCGGGACCACATGGGCGCCTTCAGGTCCTCGGTGAAACGCCAGCGCTCCTCTCCAGGCTGGGGAGGGAGGTTTCCCCAGTCCGCCGGCGGGCCTTCGGCCTCCCGGCCGGCCGGCACGGTCCTGCTCCGGCCGCAGCCGGCGCTCCATAGGGCGATGCCCAGCGACAACGCGAATGCCGCCTTCCATCCGTAGGGTGTGCTCATAACGTCGGTTCCCGCCGCTCCGCATTATACCGGTGTGGGGTACCGGTAACGGGCGACACAACCCGGACGATCGAGCTGGCGGGGTGTTTACGGGGTTGTGTAGCCTGTCACCGAAACTCAGAAGCGGAAGCGGAGAACCGCCTGGACAGAGCGGGCGCCGCCGGTCTGCAACATGGGCGCCAGGCCGCTGCCGGGACTGCCGGTGCCGAGCATCAGGTTCAACAGCGAAAGGGACTGGCCGAACAGGGGGCTCGAGAGGTAGCCGTTGGGGTCGGCGAAATTCGGGTGGTTGAGCGCGTTGAACGCCTCGATTCGCAGTTCGAGGGATCGCTCGGCGCCCAGGGGGAAGTGCCGGCGCAGGGCCAGGTCCAGCTGGGTCATGCCGAAGCCCGTGATGGCATTGCGTCCCAGGCCGCCCTGAACGCCGGCCGGCGCGAGCCGGAAAGCCGCCCGGTTCAGCCGCAGACCACCCGGCGCAGCAGCATCGGAAATCCAAACCGGTTCGCCGGCAACCAGGTCCGGCCGGAAGGCGTTGGCGAGGGCCACGCCGGTATAGTGTTCCGCCACCAGCAGGTTGATGGGAAAGCCGGTGCGCGCCCGCAGGATGCCGTCCACCGCCCAGCCGCGCAGCAGGGCGGCGACACCCCTGTGTCCCGACGCCGTTCCCGCTTCCAGGCTGAAGGCGGCCGTGAGGGAGTGGCGCACGTCGAAATCGGATGACGCCCGGTCCGGGCGGCCGGCCACGCCTTCCCCCGCCCAATAGAGGAGGGCATCGCTCGAACTGTTGTCCAGTGAATGCGACCAGGTGTAGGAAACCAGTCCCTGCAGGCGGCGCGACAGCCGGCGGCGGTATTGGGCCTGCAGGCCGTGGTAGTTCGACGAGCCGTGATTGGTGGCCACCGCCAGCCAGAAGGTTTCGGTGCTCCCCTGACCGCCCATCTCCCGCCTCACCAGGCGGCGGCCCGCACTGCCGGCGTATGCGACCGAGAAGAGGTCGCGGCCTGCAAAGGCGTGCTCGAACGAAGCGTTCCAGTGCTTGACCAGCGGCAGGCGGAGGTCGGGCAGGAAACCGTAGCTCATCAGCGTGGAAAAGGGGGCATTGCGCCCGCTGCCGTACTGGCGCATGTTGAGCGGGCCGCTGTTGACCAGGTCGGCGGCCAGACTCAGGCTGGAGTCGTAGTACAGGCCGGCGCCCGCCCGCAGCACGGTATGGCCGCTCCCCAGGCGCTGTGCCAGGCCGAAACGCGGCGCCAGGTTGGCATACCGGGTGCGCCAGAGCGCCCGCCGCAGAAGTTCGGCCGGACCGCCGCCCGCCCCCAGGAAGTACTCGGGCTGATTGGGAACGGGGGCCGGGCTGTGCTCCCAGCGCAGCCCGTAGGTGGCATTCAGGCTGGAGGCCAGCGTCCATGTATCGGTCGCGAAGAGGGAAAGTTCCGTGAGCCGGCTCCGGGCGCGCACAGGTCCGGCGGACGCGATCCAGAGGTCGCGCCTCTCGACGACGTCGTCCAGGCTGTCCGCGATCACGCTCAGGCTGGGGCTGGTGTCCCAGCGGGAAAGCGCCAGGCGGCGGTAGTCGGCTCCCAGCCGCAAGCGGTGGGCGCCACGGGTAAGGTCGACGGTACCTGAGGCCTGCAACTGGCCCTGCCGCCGGATCCCCTCGCGTCCGTCCACCAGGCTGCTTGCCCCGGTCAGCGAGAAGCGGAACAGGTAGTCGCATTCCACGGTTCCCAGGAGAACAGCGGTCACGGGCCCCAGGTAGCAGGCCGAGGCGCTGGTGATGCCGGGTTGACGCCAGGAGGAGCGGGCTCCGGCGCCCGAAGCGTTCAGCCTCACATCCACCACGCTACCCGGCCCGCCGCGCAGGTTCATCCCGAACGTTCCACTGCGCCAGGACAGGTCCAGGCGGGCCACCTGGTGGCTGCCGAATTCGCTGAAGGACGGCGATTCGTTGTAGCGGCCGAACAGCGTCAGGCGCGGGTTCAGGGCATGATCGATGCGAACGCTCCCCGTGTCCAGCCGGGAAGGCCGGTGATTGCGTCCGGTCCACTCGGCCAGGCCTCCGCCGAGATCGGGACCGTTAGGCTGAGGAAAGAGATCGGCCAGGGGGCGCAGCCAATCCGGCGCCCGCTCCCGCTCGGCCTGGGAGGGTACGGGCATGCGCCAGGCAAAGGGCTGGCGCAGCCGCATCCCCTGGTAGGCCAGGAAGAAGAAGGTCCGGTTGCGGCGGGCAGGGCCGCCCAGGGTGGCGGCAAAGTCATGGAGGCGCAGCGGGCCGCGCCCGCCGCCGCTCCGATTCGCAAACCAGTCGTTGGCGGCCAGCGTCTCGTGCCGGAACTGCTGGCTGAGCGAGCCGTGAAACTGGTTCGAGCCGGTGCGGCTGCTCAAGGTGATCAACCCGCCGGGCAAACGCCCGAATTCCGCGCCCTGGGCCGAGGTCTCCACACGGAATTCCTCGGCTGCTTCCAGCGAGAGCAGGCTGTGAAGGCTGCCGAAAGCGGTCATGCCGGGGAGGGACCCGCCGGTACATTGCGCGGGCAGGCCGCCGCCGCTGACTCCGGTGTTGGTGCTGGCCCCGTCCACCGAGAAGTAGTTGGCGTTGGGGCGCTGCCCGTTGACGGTGAACTGCCCGGCCTCCCCGCGGGTGGCCGGGGTCACGGTGATGCCGGGCGCGAACTCCAACAGGCTCAGCAGGCCGCGCTGGTTGAGCGGCAGCCGCTCGAACTCCTCACGTCCCACCACGGTAGCCAGCGTGGCGCCGGCCGCATCCAGGCTGTCCGCCGTGCCTTCCACCGTGATGGTCTCCTCGACGTTGCCCACCGGCAGGGTGAAGTCCACGCGCACGGGGCGGGCGGAGTCCAGGGCCACGCCGAGCCGGATCAACGTCCGGAATCCCAGCTTCCGCACCGTGATCTTGTAGATTCCCGGTTCCAGGGAGACGATCCGGTAGCTGCCGTCCGATTGGGTCTCCACCATGCGGCGGAAACCCGTTTCCTGGTTGACCACGCCGACCAGGGCGCCCGGAATGCGGGCCTCGGAAGGGTCCAGAACCAGGCCCGAAAGGTAGGTATGTTCCTGAGCGAGATTCAAGCCGGCGCCGGCAGCGCAAAACAGAAAAACCGCCGCGACGCCCGGCGCTCTCATCTCCCTGTGTCTTCAGGCGGGTTTTCCAGAAGGTGCTGGTATCCCGCGGCGACGGCGCGCAGGTGAGCCGCGCTGGAGGTCAGGCGCTCCGCCGCGCCCGCGGGCGGTTCCTGTGCCGGAGAACCGCCCACCAGAGCCGCCAGCAGGACGTCCACGCCCCGGGCGGTCTGGAAAAGCTCGCCGGCCGCGGACTGCCACGGGCCCGCCAGGGTCGCGCTCTGCCCGCCGGGCGCGGGGACCCCGGCCGGAAGGGCCTGATTCAGCAAAGAATGCATTTCACTCGCGTGCTTCAACAGCGCGTCCGCGTGTCTGCGGTTCAGATCGCCGAGCAGCCGCCGTTCCCCGGGATTCATCTGCGCTTCGACGGCCCCGGGAAAGCGCTCGGCCAGGCGGCGCAGCGCGTAGGCCCGGGACATGACCGCTTCACTCCGGTCCAGGACCTGAGCGGCGAACTGCTCAAATTGTACATGGCCGCCGAAGTACTCTTCCAGTTGGCTCGCCAGGCGGGAGGGCTCTCCGGTCACAGTCAGATCGGCCCTGCCGGGCGGCTGGGGCAGGGACTCGGCCCCGGAGGAACCCGGGAACCGCACCACCACGTCGGGCAGCGAACGCAGCGCCACCTCGACCTCCCTCTGGCGTTCCGGCGCCACTCCCGAACCGGTGACCAGGATCCGGCCACCCGACCGGGCCACCTCGATCGGATCTCCCAGGTCGGCGCCGATGCGGTTCAGCGCGTCAAACACCCGCACCTCCTCGCCGGGGGTAGCCGCCGGGGCGGCGGGTTGCGGCTCCGGGTCCCCGGGGGAGGGGATGGAAACAGGTTGAGGAACGGGGGCGGGAGCAGCAGGAGCTTCGGCGGCCAGGTCCGGCGGCGCGGGCAGTTCCGCAATCTCGACCCATTCCTGCCCGCCGAACTGGAAGGTGCTCTCGACCGGCTGCAGATCGCCGGTACGGAGTTTCAAAGTCGTCTCGGCAAGAATCCCCGAATTTGTGGTCGTGCGCACCCGGTAGCAACGGGCATCCGGCCGCAGCGGGTCGGCGACCGTGGCCACATCGTCCTGCTTGTCCGGCAGCCTGTCGCGCCAGTCCATGAACGACTGCGCGCTGAGCGGGTCGTCCCAGTTGTAGCGCGCCTTGCGGAAGAGAGCCTCCAGGTCGGGCGCCGCCGCCGAGGCGTTCTTCCATCCTGCCGCGCCCACCACCCGGGTCAGCGTCTGCTTCCGGGAACGGATGCGGATGCGGCGCTCCGCACGAGGCTTGGACTGAGCGGCCGCCACGGCCTTCTCGAGCAGCTCGGCAGCCTGCGCCGAGGGCGTGGAGCGGAATTCGAAGAGGATGCCCGCGAGCAGCGCCAAAACGATACTCACGGGCACCCATCTCCGCGCACTCCACGTCAGCAGGTTGGTCAAATCTCGCAAACGGTCCAGAACCGGCCGGCGGGCCAGTGAGGCATCCACTCTGGCGAAACCGGCATAGATATCGCGCCAGGGAGCGGGCGGAACAGGCAGGCAGTCTCCGACCACTTCCTTGTGGTAGCGGACTGAGCCGGTGATGGCCGCCTGCAACTCCTCCAGCTCGGAGCGGCATCGCCAACAGGCCTCCAGGTGCGAGCGGACCCTGGCTGCCTCCCGGGCAGCCAGTTCTCCGTCGGCAAATCGCAGCAACTCCCCTTCTTCCGGGTGGTGCGTGCGGATGGTGCTCATAGATTGCCTTTCCTCAGCCGCTGCAGCGCGCGGCGCAGGAACTCCCCCACCGCGGAAGCGCTGATGCCCAGCGCTTCCCCGATCTCGGCATAGCGAAGTCCCTCCAGCCGCAGGTGCAGGCAGCGCCGCTGCTGTTCCGAGAGTCCCTGAATGGCGCGATGGATTCTCAGCAGCCGCTCCCGCTCGATCAGTTCCTCTTCGGGACCCGCTTCCCGCTCCAGAATACGGCTCGCCAGTTCCGGATCAAAAGCCGGCTCGGCGTTCTGCCGCGCCCGGATCTTGAGTCCCAGGTTGTGCGCCACCCGGAAGATCCAGGCCCGGTGATTCCGGATTACCTCGCCCTTCTTCAGCGTGGCGTAGAGCCGCAGGAAGACCTCCTGAGCGGCCTCCTGGGCCCGGGGCGGGTGCAGTCCCAGGACCAGCAGGTAGCGATAGACGTCATCCCGGGCCTCTTCGAACAGCCGGGCCACCTGGTCCTGCAGCGTCTCCGCGGTCCGCTGCGCTCCAAGAGTACCCGACAGTTCCTTTCCCAAAGAATAATGCGTCATCACTCGCCGGCACTCATCGTACAGAGGTCTCCCGTAAATCCAAAGACCTCCGGATCGCGGCCTTCACTACACTATCCGAAAAAAAACCGGGCGCTGTAGTAAAAACCAGCCTGGTCAGGTCTTTGGGTTCTAGACGCAGTACCCCGCGGCTCAAGGTACCAGGAGGAGCCGCATCCGGAAACGGGGAAAATGAGCATCGGGCAAACGGTTTCACTGACCGTAGTCACCTACAACAGCCGGCGCTTCATCGGCCGCTGCCTCGAGTCGGTCCTCTGCCAGGAAGGGCCTCCGGCCGAGGTGATCGTGGTGGACAACGCCTCCACCGACGGCACCCAGAATGTGCTGGCCCGCTTCGACGGGCGGATTCGCACCATTCACAACAGCCGGAACCTGGGTTTCGCCGCCGCCCAGAACCAGGCCATCACGGCCAGCCGGGGCGAATGGGTGCTCACCCTCAACCCCGATGTGCTGCTGCTTCCAGGCTTCATCCAGCGGCTGGTGGAGGCGGGCAGGGCGGATTCCCGGACCGGCAGCGTGTGCGGGAAACTGCTGTCCATCGGCCCGGATTTCGTTCTTCCCGAAGAGCGCCGCATCGACTCGACCGGCATCTATTTCACTCCCGCCATGCGGCATCTGGACCGGGGCTGGCACCAGCGCGACAACGGGCATTTCGAGAGGGCCGAGTACGTGTTCGGCGCGTGCGCGGCGGCGGCTCTTTACCGGCGCGAGATGATCGCGGATATCTCCCACCGGGACGGCTTCTTCGATCCCGACTTCTTCGTTTACCGGGAAGACGCGGATGTAGCCTGGCGCGCGCAACTTCTGGGCTGGCGCTGTCTTTACACACCGGACGCGCTGGCATATCATGTCCGAAGCGTGGTCCCCGGCAACCGGCTGGCGGTTCCCCCCGCAATCAACATGCATTCGGTGAAGAACCGTTTCCTCATGCGCATCAAGAACGCTACCGGGGGCCTGTACCGCCGCTACTGGCTGCCGATGACCTTGCGCGACCTGGCGGTGGTCGGGTGCTGTTTCCTCTGGGAGCCCACCTCGCTGCCGGCCTTCTGGCACCTGGCGCGATGCCTGCGCCGGACGCTGGAGAAGCGGCGCGAAATCATGCGGCGGCGCAAGGTGGATGATGAGACGCTGGCCGCCTGGTTCAAGAGCGAGCCCTTCTCGCTGCCGGCCCCGGATTTTGTGCTCCGATGACGGGCGGGCGCCGCATGCCCGTCCCGGCCGCGGCGCTGGCGGCCGCCTGCATCGCCTTGTACTTCCTGGTGTTCGCAGGCCGAGGCATACGGGCCGATATCAGCTACGACGACCTCATGAACCTGTATGGCGCGTGGAAGGTTCCCGTTGCGGAACATCTGCGCGACGCAGCACTCTTTTTCTTCCCTTCCCCCACCTTCCGGCCGGCCGGCAGCATCTTCTACCGGCTGCTCTTTGAGCAGTGGCAGTTCCAGGGCCTGCCCTACCGGATGGCCTGCTACGCACTGCTGCTGCTGAACCTGGGGCTGGCTTACGGGCTGGTCCGCCGGTTCAGCGGGGAGCGGCTTACGGCGGGCATTGCGGTCCTGCTGTTCGCCTATCACGCCGGGTTTGTAGGCCTCTACACCAACACCGGCATGGTCTACGACCTGCTCTGTTTCTTCTTCTACACGGCGGCCTTTCTCTACTACCTGCGGGCGAGACAAAACCGGTTCCCGCTGGGGTGGGGCCAGGTGGGAGCCTGGTCCTGCCTGTACATCCTGGCCCTGGACTCGAAAGAGATGGCCGTAAGTCTGCCTGTCCTGATGGGACTTTACGAACTGGGGGCAAGTCCGCCCGCGGAGTGGAGGCCGGCGGGGTTCGGCCGCTGGCTGGTGCGGGAAGGACGAGCGGTTCTGGCGGGCGGGGCGCTCACCGGCCTGTACATCTGGGGGCGGGTACTGGCGCCTGCGGGATTGAATGCCGTGGACGCCTACCGCCCCGACTTCAGCCCGCAAGTCTACCTGGACCGCGCCTATCACTTCCTCGGCTACGCGTTTTACGAGCCGGGCTGGCTGACGCCCGCGGCGGCCGCCGCCGTCGGCGCCGTGCTGGTGCTGCCGGCGTTCCGCTGCCATCCGGCGTACCGCATCGGAGCAGCCTGGATGCTGGTCGGAATCCTGCCAATCGCTTTCATCCGGCAGCGCGATCTAAGCGCGGCGTACCTTCCCTCCCTCGGGCTGGCCACCTGCCTGGCGGTCCTGCTGACCGCGGGCGCCCGGCGCCTTCAGGTCCGTCCGGCGGCGCTGTTTGCCGGCCTGCTGATGGTTCTGGCCGGCACGCACGCGCGATACGGGCGGATCGACTTCACCGCCGCGGGCGCCGACGCCCGGTACATCCGCTCCATCTACGAACAACTGCGCCTGGGCCCGCCGGTCCCCAGGAACGGGCGGGTATTGATTCTGAACGATCCCTTTCCGAACTCCGAGTGGAGTTTCCTGTTCCTGCTCTACCTGCACACGCGGGACGCCGGCCTGACGGTGCACCGCCGCGACCTGCTGGTGCGGGACGTTCCGGCTTCGCACGCACTTGGCTTCGATGCCGCTTTTTCGTATGAAGGCGGCCGGCTGGTACGCTGCGCGGCGGACCCGTTGGAGCGCGTGACAGTCGGGCAGCTCGCGGCGCTGCCCTGCCATCGGACCTCTTTGTCCGTGTTACACTCGTCCCTCTATGAAAGCCGCATACTACGAAGGCCGTGAAACCATTCGGGTCGGGGAGTGCGCCCCGGTCCAGCCGGCGGCGGGACAGGTGCAGATCCGGGTGTCCCACTGCGGTATCTGCGGGACGGACCTGCACATCTTCCATGGCAAGATGGACCACCGCGTCCGGGTGCCCCAGGTGTTCGGCCACGAGATGTCCGGCACCCTCGTGGCGGCTGGCGAAGGCGTGGAAAGCTTCGCTCCGGGCGACCGGGTGACCGTGCGCCCCCTGGACCCCTGCGGTTCCTGCCCGGCCTGCAAGGCGGGTCACAGCCACATCTGCCAAAAGCTGAAGTTCATTGGCATCGACGTTCCCGGCGCCATGCAGGGGCTCTGGACGGTGCCGGCCCACACGCTGCACCGCCTGCCGCCCTCGCTTTCGTTCGAACAGGCCGCGCTGATCGAGCCGGTGGCCGTGGCCTGCCACGACGTGCGGCTGGGCGAAGTGAAAGCGGGCGACTACGCCGTGGTGCAAGGCGGCGGGCCGATCGGCATGCTGGTGGCCCTGGTGGCCCGGCAGCAAGGCGCCCGGGTGGTGGTGACGGAGGTGAATCCCTTCCGCATCCAACTGGCCGGGGAACTGGGCCTCGAGGTGGTGGATCCCAGGGAAACCGACGTCGTCAAGCTGGTGGACGAGCAGACCGGCGGCGCGGGCGCCGACGTGGCCTTCGAGGTCTCGGGATCACAGGCCGGGGCGGAGCTGATGACGAAACTGCCGCGCACGCGCGGGCGCCTCGTCATCGTGGCCATTTTCGGGGAACAGCCCAAGGTCGATCTGTTCCGCTTCTTCTGGAGGGAGCTGCGCCTGTGCGGCGCGCGGGTCTACGAGCCGCAGGATTTCGACCGGGCCATCGCCCTGGCGGATTCGGGCACATTGCCTCTGGAGAGGCTGATCACCAACGTGTACCCGCTGGAGGGCCTGGAAACCGGCTTACGGCAGATGGAGCGCGGCGGCAGCGTGATGAAAGTTCTGGTGAAGTGCTCGGAGGCATGACGGTGAACGTTCTCGATCTTTTCAAACTGGAAGGCAAAACCGCGCTGGTCACGGGCTGCCGGCGGGGCATCGGGAAGGCCATGGCGCTGGCGCTGGCGGAAGCCGGTGCCGATATCGCCGGGGTGAGCGCGCAGATGGAACCCGAAGGCACGGACATCGGAAAGGAAGTGTCCGCGCGGGGCCGCAACTTCAGGGGCTACCAGTGCGACTTCGGCGACCGCAAGGCGGTGTACGGGTTCATCGCCCGGGTGAAATCCGATTTCCCGGTCATCGACATCCTGGTAAACAACGCCGGCACCATCCTGCGCAAGCCGGCCACGGAGCATCCCGACGAGTATTGGGACCGGGTCATCGAGGTCAACCTCAACTCGCAGTTCATCCTCAGCCGCGAGATCGGCAAGGAGATGGTGGCGCGCGGCTCGGGCAAGATCATTTTCACGGCGTCGCTGCTCAGTTTTCAGGGCGGCATCCTGGTGCCGGGCTACGCGGCGGCCAAGGCGGGCCTCAAGAGCCTGATCATGGCCCTGTCCAATGAATGGGCTTCGAAAGGGGTGCAGGTGAACGGCATCGCCCCTGGTTACATCGCCACCGACAACACCCAGGCGCTGCGGGACGACCCGGTGCGCTACCAGGCCATCCTGACCCGCATCCCGGCCGGCCGGTGGGGTGAAATTGACGATTTCAAAGGCGCCACGGTCTTCCTCGCCTCCCCGGCCTCCAACTACGTGACCGGGACCATCCTGCTGGTGGACGGGGGCTGGATGGGCCGGTAGCGGAGGCCCGCGTAGTACACTAAAACTTGCGCTCAGTGAAGCACTTATCGCGCCTGCTGGCGGTTACGGCGCTGTCTCTGGCGGCGGCCTTCGCGGTCGATTGGAAAGCGCTCCAGCCACAGGGCCATGTCAGTGATTTCGCCGGCGTGGTGGATGCCGCCAGCCGCCAGGCGCTGGAACAATACTGCCGGGCCGTGGAGAAACGCACCGGCGCGCAGATCGCCCTGGTCACACTGCCCACGCTGGAAGGCGAACCGGTGGAGGACGTCGCCAACACCCTCTTCCGGACCTGGGGCGTGGGGCAGAAGGGCGCCAACGAAGGCATCCTGCTGCTGCTGGTCACCCAGGACCGGCGCAGCCGCCTGGAGGTAGGCTACGGTCTCGAGCCGATCATCCCGGATGGATTCGCGGGCAGCATTCTGAGGGAGATGCGTCCCGCCCTGCGCCAAGGCCAGTTCGGCGAAGCGCTGATGGCCGCGGCCCAAACCATCGGCGCCCGTATCGCGGAAGCCAAGCAGGTTTCGCTCGATGCTCCGTTGCCGCGGCGGATCCGCCCGCGGTCCATCGATTCGATTCCCTGGCCGCTGCTGCTGGGCGGCCTGGTGGTGTTGCTGTGGCTGCTCGGTGTAGGCAGCCGGGGAGGACCGCGCGGATACCACGGCGGAGGCGGGGGCGGAGTGCTTCCCGGATTGCTGATGGGGGCGATGCTGGGGCGGACCGGCCATCACAGCCGGGGCGGGGGCGGTTTCGGCGGCTTCGATTCGGGCGACAGCTTCGGCGGCTTCGGGGGAGGGGATTCGGGCGGAGGCGGCGCCTCCAGCGGATGGTAACTCTATGGAACGGGTATTGAAACAACTCGTCGAGCGGCTGACCAAGACCTTCGAGCAACGGCTGGTGTCGGTGGTCCTGTACGGTTCGGCGGCGGCCGGCGACCATCACGGGCGCTTCTCCGACATCAACATCCTCTGTGTTTTGAGCCAGGTGACCCCCCGGGAGTTGGGCGAATCGGAACCCATTTTCCGATGGTGGCGCGAGCACGGCAACCCCGCCCCGCTGTTGCTGAGCCGGCAGGAGGTGAACACCTGCACGGACTGTTTCGCCATCGAGTTCCACGACATCAAGAGCCGCCACCGGATTCTGCACGGAGAGGATGTCGTGGACGGCCTGCCGATCGACGATTCCTTCTACCGGGCGCAAGTGGAGTACGAACTGCGCGCCAAGCTGCTGCGCCTCCGCCAGAAAGCCTCCGGAGTGCTCTCCGACCGGGACCTGCTACGGCAGCTGCTGGTCGATTCGGTTTCCACCTTCTGCGTGCTGTTCCGCCACGCCCTGGTGTTGCACGGGGTGGAGGCGCGGTACCGGAAGCGGGAAGTGATCGAGCAGGCCAGGGAGGCCTTCGGCATCGGCGCCGCGGCGTTCGAGAAGGTGCTGGACGTGCGCGAGGAGCGGGCCAAGCCCAAGGAACTGGATCCTGTACCCTTGTTGGAGCAGTACCTGGAAGCGATCACGGGCGTGATCGATGCCGTGGACAGGCTGGAAAAATAGAGGTTCCCCATGAAAATTATCGCCGTTATCGTAGTCGTCTTGCTGGTGGCGGGCCTGCTGTTCGGCTCGAAGTACGTCAGCGTTCGCAACGAGCTGTTCACGCAGCGGGAAGCCATCAGCGCGCAGTGGGCGCAGGTGGACGTGGCCATACAGAGACGGGCCGACCTCATCCCCAATCTGGTGGAGACCGTCAAGGGCTTCGCCAAGCAGGAGAGAGAGGTGATCCAGTCGGTGGCCGACGCCCGCGCGGCCCTGGGCGGTGCGCGCACGCCGAGCGAGAGGATCGCCGCCAACAACCAGTTGGACAGCGCGCTGGGACGGCTCCTGGTGGTAGTGGAGAATTACCCTCAGCTGCGCTCCAACGAGAATTTCCTGCGCCTGCAGGACGAACTGGCCGGCTCCGAGAACCGCATCGCGGTGGAGCGGCGCAAGTACAACGAGGCGATCCAGCGCTACAACACCCAGATCGGACTGTTTCCCAACAACATTGTGGCGTCCTTGAGCGGCTTCGAGCGTAACGACGCCTATTTCAAAACCGAACCCGGCGCGCGCCAGACACCCAAGGTGCAGTTCTGAGCCACCCTCGGAAGGAGCGCAGATAAGCATGCCCGAACTTTTCCGCAACTACATCAACGGGGAGTGGGTGGAGAGCGGTGCGGTCTTCGAGAATCGCAACCCCGCCCGCACCGACGAAGTGGTGGGCCTGTTCGCGCGGGGCGCCGCTGGGGATATGGTATGCGCCGCGGCCGCAGCCGAAGCCGCCTTTCCCTCCTGGGCGGCGATGAACCCGCCCGCGCGGGGCGCTTATCTGTACCGCGCGGCGGACATCCTGGAGAAGCGTTTCGAACAGATCGCCGCCGAGATGACCCGGGAGGAAGGCAAGACGCTGCCCGAGTCCAAGGGGGAGGTGCGCCGCAGCATCAACATCTTCCGGTACTTCGCCGGCGAAGGCTCCCGGCTGGCGGGCCTGCAGACGCCGTCGGAACGCGAGCGGGTCCACACGTTCTCCATACGCAAGCCGCTGGGGGTGGCCGGCCTGATCACTCCCTGGAACTTCCCCATCGCGATCCCGGCCTGGAAGATCGCGCCGGCCCTGGTCTGTGGAAACACCGTGGTTCTGAAGCCGGCCTCGGCCGCGCCGCTGTGCGCCTGGCGCATGGTAGAGGCGCTGGTCGAGGCGGGGATTCCGAAAGGGGTGGTGAACTTCGTGGCCGGCCCCGGAGGCGAACTGGGCAGCGCGCTGCTGTCCGCGCCGCCGCTCAAGGCCGTCTCGTTCACCGGTTCCTGCGCGATCGGCAACTGGCTGCACCAGGAAGCCTCCAAGCGCCGGATCCGCATCCAGCTGGAGATGGGCGGCAAGAACCCCGCCATCATCCTCTCGGACGCCGACCTGAACACGGCCGTGGAGACGACGGTGAACGGCGCCTTCTTTGCCACCGGGCAGCGCTGCACGGCCACCAGCCGGGCCATCGTGGAGGAAGGCATCTACGACCGCTTCGTGGAAGCGCTGGTGGAACGCACGCGGCGGCTCAAAGTGGGCGACGGCCTTCAGCCCGGCATCGACGTCGGGCCCGCCATCGACGAGGCCCAGCTGGAGACGGTGCTGCGGTATATCGAGACCGGCAAGAGAGAGGGCGCCCGTTTGGCGCAGGGCGGGCGGCGCCTGACCGAAGGCAGCTACGCCGGCGGTTACTTCGTGGAGCCTACTATCTTCACGGATGTGACCGAGGAGATGACCATCGCGCGGGAGGAGATCTTCGGCCCGGTGCTGAGCGTGATGCGCGCCCGCGATTACGAAGACGCCGTCCGCATGGCCAACGACACCCCGTTCGGGCTCTCGGCGTCTATCCAGACCAGTAACATCTCGCGCGCCTTCGATTACATTTACCGGGCGGAGACCGGACTGGTGATGGTCAACCTGCCCAGCGCCGGCATCGAATACCAGGTGCCCTTCGGCGGCACCAAGGACTCCAGCTTCGGCCCCAAGGAGCAGGGACCGGCCGCCCTGGAGTTCTACACCGATTACAAGACGGTGTATCTCAAGTATTGAGGGGATCATCTGCCTGCGGGCGACGAAGCCGTTTCTCCCCACTCCATGCGCCAGATGTCGCCGGTGACCTCGGAAACCGGGAAGACGATCTTGTCGCGCGCCACCGAGATGGCCAATAAACCTATCGGGACATTCCGCATGCCGCGTCTTCTGCTGTGCAGGTGCAGCACGGAGGCCGGCGCGGCGACCGGCCGTTTTGTGACCGGGTGCAGGCGCTGGGCCCAGAGGCATCGGAAACCATCGCGCTCCGAGTGGAAATAGAGAACGCTGCCGTCTGGCGACCAGCACGCATCGCGGTCAATGGTGTTTCCTTCGGTAACGGGAATCCAATCTTTCGGCTGAGGGGGTGATGCCCTGGGGAACGGAGCCACGAACAGCCGCACGAGGCCCGGGCCGACATGGGAATGGAACGCGATCCAGCGGCCGTCCGGAGAGAAGTGAGGCTGCGCCACGATCGATTGTGAATGCTCGATGGCGGCGGCTCGGGCGCCGGTTCGGAGGTCCAGCACGGCGGTCTTGCTGTTCGTGCTGTCCGTGAAGTGCAAGAGGAGCCCGGCGCCGTCCGGCGAGAAGTCGGCCGGTCCCCCGCAATTCTCGCACTGCTTCTCCGGCAGCCCGCCGGTCGCCGGGACAGTGTACAGTGCGTTTCCATCGCCCGCCAGCGCCCGGTATGCCACTGTTGACCCGTCCGGGGAGATCCGAGGATAGCCGGGCGTGGCGGTGAGAGTTGTTTCCTTGCCCAGGTTCAGGTCCCTCATCCAGATCTGCCGAACGCCGGCACGGTTGGAAACGAATACGAGACGTTTTCCATCGGCGGACACCGACGGAATTCCTTCCTGAGGGGCTCCCTGCGTCAGAGGCTGCATCTCTCCGGCGGCCCGGATCTCGTCCGGGCGGAACGGCAGGCTCCAGATGGCCAATTTGTACGCGCAGCTCGCGAAAGCAACAGCCGAACCGGCGGTGGCCGGCTGGACTTCAAAAGAAGTGCCGGAACTCAATCGCCTGATTGCCGTGGCTTGCCGGTTTCCGGGCGAAAGAGATATTTCCCAAAGGTTGCTGGTGCTGCCCGTGATACCTGAAAACACCACCGCGCTACCATCCGATTTCCATTCCGAGGGAATGAAGAGATTGGTGGCCGTGGAGGTAAGCACTAGCGGGTTCACTTCCATGCCATGGCCGCGCATGAGTTCCACTGCCCCGGTCGCGGCCGCGGTCCCTCCCTGGACCGGAGTGAACCACCAGTCGATCCGGCCTCGTGGACGGTCGATGCCGGCGAACAGCAGACCCTTCCCATCAGGTGTCCAGAGGGGACAGATCGCTCCGTGAAAGCCACTCTGCACGGCAAGCGGTTCGCCGCCGTGAGCCGCCACCACGAAAATCCTGCCGCCAACGAGATTCTCTCCAACCCAATAGGCGATGGAGCGGCCATCGGGAGAGAAGACCGGCCGGCGGCCATGCT